>DATNHL010000345.1:0-2265 GCA_035604995.1 Occallatibacter sp.
TGAGAACTCCGCTGCCGGCGAGCACGGAGGAATGAATCGCCTTCAGGTCGCGATTGGTGCGGCTGATTTCCTCTTCCAGGCGGGCGACGTCGGCAAAGGCGATGCCGGGCCGAGACGGGGCGGCGTCTTCGGGAGGAGTGGCCAGGAGTTCGCAGAGGTTGAACAGCTCGTGCTGCACACGCAGGAGAAAGGGCACTAGGGGCCAGACCCGTCCGTTGCGATCGGTAAGGGCTTCGGCGAGGGCGCGAGCCGACCCCACGAAGGCATTCAGCTCGTCGACAGCGCCATAGGCTTCGATGCGGGCGCCGTCTTTGGCCACCCGGCGGCCCCCCGGCAGGGTGGTCTCGCCGGCACCGAGGGAGTCGTCTGAAATTCGGTCGTTCACGCCTGATACGCTCTCCAAAACTTGTTAAATTAAGGTTATCAGGTATTGAGATTATGTATCGAGCTTTGACCGTGGCGAGGGAGTACGAGAGCGGCGGCGACCGCATCGCGGCCTTGCTGGCCGAGCGCCTGGGTTGGAAACTCATCGACGGCGCGCTGATAGACGAGATCGCCCAACTGGGCCATGTGGAGCCGCAACTGGTCCGCAAATTCGATGAACGAGTGGACTCCTGGGTGCACCGCGTCAGCCGGCGCGCCCTCACTTACGGCGCCTTCGACGGCGTGGCGGTGCTGCCCGAAACCGCCATCTTCGACGCCGAGACCATGGCTCTGCTGGCGCGCGCGGCCATCGAACACGCCTGGGAGACCGGCAAGTGCGTGATTGTAGGTCGGGGCGGCCAGTGCATCCTGCAAGAACGCCCGGACGTCTTTCACCTTTTCCTTTATGCGCCTTCTGCCGGCCGCGTCGAAAACCAACTCGTCGATGAGCAGCGCGCGCGCTACGTACAACTGAATTTTGGCCAGGAATGGCGAAACCCGCATCTTTACGATCTGATGATCGATTCTCAGCTCGGCGAGGAACGCGCGGTGGCGACCATTCTGGCCGGAATGGGCTGCCTCACCTAATGCTTTCTACTCGGGAAAAAATAACAGTCGTGGGGCATGCTTCAGCTTGCCCGCCGGTCTGCAAGCCCGGCCTTTGCGCTCAGTTGGACAAGCTGAAGCATGTCCCACTCTGCTTGCTTGCGGCATTCCTGCTGGCCGGATGCGCGGCGCCGGGCCAAAAGACCGTGACGGCGCAAGCGCCACCTCCCACTGTTGTGGTGATGGAGGCGGCGGCCGCCGACGTCCCCATCTTCTCGGAATTTGCGGCGCAGACCTACGCCCGCGACATGGTCGAAGTCCGCGGCCACGTGGAAGGCTATATCGAGAAGTGGAATTTCCGCCCCGGTGCGGAGGTTACGGCCGGGCAGACGTTGTACGTGCTGGATCTGCGGCCGTACACCGCCGCCGAGCAGCAGGCCAAGGGCAACCTTCACCAGAGCGAGGCCGATCTGGAATTCGCCCGCAAGCAGGTGGCGCTTCTGCAAGCGCAGGCCAACCTGGCGTCCGCGGAGGCAAACCTGGTCAAGGCCCAGCAGGACGTCGAGCGTCTCACTCCACTGGTCCGCGAGGACGCCGCTCCCAAACAGGATTTGGACGCCGCTGAGGCCGCCCTGAAGGCGAGCCAGGCGAACGTCAATGCCTGGAAAGCCACCGTCGAGCAGGCCAGCCTGACCACGCGCACGCAGATCGCCTCCACCGAGGCAAAGGTGGAAGCGCAACAGGCCGCCCTGAACTCGGCGGAGCTGAACCTGCAATACGGCACCATCGTCGCGCCCATCGGCGGGCGCATCGGCGATACCTTGATTCCCGTCGGCGGCCTGGTGACCCCCAACTCGCCCCAGCCGCTTACCACCATCGTGCCGCTCGATCCCATTTGGGTCCGCTTCAAGGTCACGGAGTCGGAGTATTTGAGGTGGACTCGCCAGGGCGGACTGCCCGGCGTCTCTTTGCCGCTCAAGTTGATTCTGGCCGACGGCTCCGAATTCCCCTCCATTGGGCACATCGAGAATGCGCTCAACCAGGTGGACCCCAAGACGGCCACCTTCGAATTGCAGGCCCGCTTCCCGAACCCGAAGCACATGGTGCTGCCGGGGCAGTTCGGCCGTGTCCGCGTGCAGGTGGCCGCGCGTAAGAACGCCATCCTCATCCCGCAGAGAGCCATCCAGCAGTTGCAGAGCGTGCAGACGGTCTACGTGGTCGGACAAGGCGACAAGGTCGAAGTCAGAACGGTGACTGCCGGCGACCGGGTGGGCAGCTCCTGGATTATCGAACAGG
>DATNHL010000346.1:0-4592 GCA_035604995.1 Occallatibacter sp.
AGCACTTTGGCGAGGCGCAGTGGGCCGAGGCCCTTGTCGTCGCGCCGGCCACGGCCAACATCCTGGCCAAATTCGCACACGGCATTGCAGACGATTTTCTGACCACCATGGTCCTGGCCACGCGCGCGCCGGTGCTGGTGGCTCCGGCCATGAACGTGAACATGTGGGAGCATCCGGCCACGCAGGCGAACCTGGAGATTCTGCGCCAACGCGGCGTGCGCGTCGTTGAGCCGGGCACGGGTTCCCTGGCCTGCGGCATGGTGGGCGCGGGACGCATGGCGGAACCGGAGGCGATTGCCGACGCGGTGCTGAGCGCGCTGGGACGGCGGCACGACCTGGCCGGCGAGATTGTGCTGGTGACCGCGGGCGGGACGCGCGAGGCGCTGGACCCGGTGCGCTTCCTCGGCAACCGATCGAGCGGCAAGATGGGCTACGCCTTGGCCGATGCGGCGCGGAGCCGCGGGGCGAAGGTGATTTTGATCAGCGGGCCGTCGGCGCTGCATCCGCCTGCGCACTGCGAAGTGGTGAGGGTGACCACGGCGGACCAGATGCGGCAGGCGGTGATGGAGCGCATGGCTGAGGCGACGTTGGTGATCAAGGCAGCAGCGGTGGCCGACTACCGGCCGGTGAACGTGGCCGATCAGAAGCTGAAGCGCACGGGACCGATCACTCTCGAACTTGCGCCGACCGAAGACATTCTGGCCGAAGTGGTGCGGCGCCGCAGGCCGGGGCAGCTGATTGTAGGCTTTGCCGCGGAGACCGAGAATCGCATGGAGAACGGCCGCGCCAAGCTGCTGCGCAAAGGCGCCGATGCGATTGTGGTGAACACCGTGACCGGCGACGGGGTGGGCATTGAGGCAGATAGCAATGCTGCGACCTTCCTGACGCTGACAACTGCGATTGAGCTGCCGGAGATGCCCAAGCGCAGCCTGGCCGACCGCATTCTGGACGAGATTGTCACGCTGCGCCGTCCGCGCTCGCTGGTCGTCGAACTCGATGAGTCCGTGGACGAGAAATCGCGTCAGGACGAAGTGCTGAAGCAGGCCTCTGCGCCCTCCGCTACGCGCCGGCAACTGATTGTGGAGTAAGCAACGTTGGCGCCAACCTTCGATCAGGCAACACGCGAAGCACTGCTCGCCCGTGTCCGCTTCTACCGCGACCTGGGCCTGACGGAGTTCTACCGCCGCCCCGTCGACCCTGCTCTGCTTGCAAAGTTGGAAGCCGAATCCATTCCACCTCAGGGACACGAGCCCGACTCAGCACAAAACCTGGGTGCCCCATCCTTTCGCCATCCTTCCGGCGAATGGGTGGGAGACCACGAACCCCAAGCAGCACGCGGCCAACAAGATCTGGGTGCACCAGGTCTCGATTCTGCGACCTGGGAGACCAAGCCCCATTCCGCACAATCTCAGGAGGACCCAGCCATTCCCCCGCGCAAACCAATTACAGCCCCCCCGCAGGTGGCCGCCGCTGTTCCCGTCGCGGACCGTGCCGCCGCCCTCGAAATCATTCGGGAAGAGATTGGCGACTGCACCCGCTGCCCGCTCCACAAGGGCCGCAACAAGCTGGTATTCGGCGACGGCAACCCCGCGGCGCGGCTGATGTTTGTGGGCGAGGGGCCGGGCGCCGACGAAGACGCGCAGGGCATTCCCTTCGTGGGCCGCGCCGGGCAGCTTTTGAACAACATGATTGCCGCCATGGGCCTGACGCGCGAGGAGGTCTACATCGCCAACGTGGTCAAGTGCCGACCGCCGGGCAACCGCACGCCGGAGCCGGAGGAGGGCAACACCTGCTCGCCGTTTCTGTTCCGGCAGATCGACGTGGTGCGGCCGCAGGTGCTGGTTGCGCTGGGCGCAACGGCGGCCACCTATCTGCTGGGCGCGCGGCAGCCGCTCGCCGGCCTGCGCGGGCGCGTCCATGCCTTCCGTGGTTCGCGGTTGATCGTGACCTATCACCCGGCCTATTTGCTGCGCGATCCGCGGCAGAAGAAGGAAGCCTGGGCCGATTTGCAGATCGCCATGCGGGAACTGGGGCTGAAGCCGCCGGCGAAGGGCTGAGTCTGTGTACATCGCGGGCGCGATACGGTCGCCTGACATTCAATCCGGCATGCTTCTGAGGGGTTCATGCGTCTTCATTCATTCTTACTTTCAGGGTTCCTTTTGTGTGCCGGTTCGGCTGCGATCGGCCAGCGTTCCGCGGCTCTAACCCGCTCGCGAGAAATGCGGGTCAGTTGAGCGTCAGGTCCGCATGCAGCGGCGTGTTTTCGCTCGAGTCGCCGACGCGGATTACGAACTTGCCGGGGTCGATGGTCCACTTCTTATTTGCCTCATCCCAGTAGCTGAAAGAGCGGGCATCGAGGGTAAGCGAAACGTGTTTGGTTTCGCCGGGAGCGAGCCCAACCTTTGCGAAGCCCTTCAGTTCGCGCTCGGGACGCTTGGCTTTCGCCGACGGATCGGAGACGTAGAGCTGGGCAACCTCAGCGCCTTCGACGCTGCCGGTGTTGGTTACGTCGAAGCTGACCGTGACCGGCGATCCGCTGGCGGCAGAGGCCGGCGCTTCTAGCTTCGAGAAGCTGAATTTGGTGTAGCTGAGACCAAATCCAAATGGATAGAGCGGGTGCTTGCCGGTGGTGGTCCAGTAGCGATAGCCGACCATCAGGCCATCGTCGAACTTCACGTGAGGGATGACGTAATCGACCTTTTTGCCGTCGGTCTCGGTTACGTGGAGCGTGTTGTCGGCGCCCTTGATGGGGTAGTAGTAGCCGAACGACGGGTTGTCTTCCCAGCTACGGTCGAAGCTGACAGGGAGCTTGCCCTCGGGGTTGTGCTTGCCGAAGAGGACTTCCGCGATCGCAGTACCGCCTTCCTGGCCCGGATACCAGACGTGGAGCAGCGCGGGAACATGGTCGAGCCAGCCGCGCGTATCCATGCCGCCGCCGCCGGTGAGGGTGACGACAGTGTGCGGATTGGCCTGAGCGACGGCTTCAATCAGTGCGTCCTGGCCCCACGGCAGCTCGAATGTGCGGTCCAGGCCTTCACTCTCCGTGGAAGTGTTGAATCCGGCAGCGACCACCACGGCATCGGCCATGGCGGCAAATTGCCTGGCTTCTTCCGAGACCAGGTCGGGCTGATAGGCGATGCCCAGGCCCAGGCGCACGCCGACGAAGCCGGGCAGATAGTCGGCGACCACGTTGATGGTCTGGCCGGCGGCGAGATCGATGGTCCAGAACTGCGGCGCCTGGCCTTCGACGTGAGGCGGAGACAGCAGCGGCTTGCCGTCGATGCGGATGGTGAAGTCGTCGTTGCCGGAGGCAGCGGCAAGGACGAGATGCTTGCCGGCTTTTTCCGCTTTATAGGAGGCCGTGTAGCGAATGCTGCGCGGGGTCTTGTCTTCGGGTCCCCACCACTCGTTCTTGTAGTCGGCGATCGTGTTGGCGTTGGCCGTCTCGGACGTGCTGGTGAAGTCCTTGCTGGGATAGGTGGCCACTTTGACGCCGCCGTCCCAGTGGGTGCGCCCAAAAACTTCCATCATGTCGGGCAGGCCGCGGGCGTAGAGGAGATGGACATTCGGTCCGACCAGATTGGCGATGCCGGTAACGGTCGAGACGGGCTCGAAAGGCTGCGCTTCCGACGAGCCGCCGCCGCCGGGAACCGCGGGCCAGGCGTCGGGGCCGATGACGGCGATGGTCTTGATTTTGGCTGCATCGAGCGGGAGCAGGTGGCCTTCGTTCTTGAGCAGCGTGATGCTTTCGAGCGCTCCCTCGAGGGCTACGGCGCGATCAGCAACGGAGTAGGTGGAATTCGACGCGTCGAATTGCGGCCGGTCGAGGAAGCCGTAGCGCAGGACGGTACGGAACAGACGCAGCAGCTTGTCGTCGATGGTGGACTCTTTGACGGAGCCGTTTTTGATGGCGGCTAGCAGGGCCTTGGGATTCATGAAGCGTGGGCCGGGCATCTCCAGATCGAGGCCGTTGTTGGCTGCGCCCACCGTGTCGTAGGTCGCGTCCCAGTCTGACATCAGGATGCCCTGGAAACCCCACTCGCCCTTGAGCACCTTGAGGTTGAGGAATTCGTTCTGCGTGGCGTGGACGCCGTTGATCAGGTTGTAGGAATTCATAACGGCGTCGACGTGGCCCTGGGTGACGGCGGCCTCGAAGGCGGGCAGGTAGATCTCGCGCATGGTGCGCTCGTCGGCGTCGGACGAGACGTTGTGGCGGTTGTACTCCTGGCTATTGAGCGCGTAGTGCTTAACGGTGGCGATGACGCCTTGGGACTGGACGCCCTGGATGAAGGGGACGACCAGGGTCGAATTCAGGTAGGGATCTTCAGAGAGGTACTCGAAGTTACGGCCGGCAACGGGCGAGCGGGCGATGTTGACGCCGGGGCCGAGCAGGAAGTTGACGTTGCGGGCGCGGGCATCCTTGCCCAGCGACTCGCCGAGTTTGCGGGCGAAGTCGGTATCCCACGTGGCGGCCAGGGCTGCGCCCCCCGCGTAGGCGGTGGTGGGTCCCCAGGTGCGCACGCCCACCGAGGCATCCGACATCTTGAACCGCGGCAGGTCGATGGCAGGCATGGCATGGGTGTACATGTTGT
>DATNHL010000347.1:0-6997 GCA_035604995.1 Occallatibacter sp.
GCGCTCTGGAGAAGGGCGGCCAGCCACTCACTCCCCGCGGGCAGCTGATGGACCCGTCTCTCGCGAATGTGCCCAGGATGCAGACCGACGCCAACGGAACCTTGACCCCCACGGGGAAGTCGGGTACCACTATGCCGGTACCGGACGAAGGAAGAGTCGTGCATCCAGGCGGAGGGCAGCAAGGCCTCTATATGCCGACGCCCGACGAGAGCCTGGCCAGCAAACTGAAAACCGAAGCGGCCAACAAGCCGCCGAAGGAGCCACGCACTCGTGTCGATACCGAGAGCTTTTCCCAGCCGGTACTGATCGACGAAGAGAGCGGCGACGTGAAGCCGCTGAAAATCCCCGAGGGTATCACCCATACGGGCAAGCCCTCAGCAGGACACGGGTACCAGTTTTCGTATCACACCGACGACGAAGGCAACGTGCATGTGTTGCGGGGCGATCCGGACAGCGGAGAAGTGACCGAAGTCAAAACGGTGAAGGGCGCCGGAGGAAAGAAGAAAGATCCGGACGCGCCGGCGAAACCCTCGGCGGCGCAGTTGCGGCTGATCACCGAGAAGAAAGCCACGGGGCTGAAACAAGCGGAGCAGTCCTACGGCAAGCTGATGACGGACATGGGCGGCGCCATGTCGCCCGAGGACAAACAGGCGGCCGTGGCGAGCCTCACCAAAGCCAAGCAGGCGGCCCAGGACGAATACGAGCAGAGCCTGAGCGCCCTGGGTCTGCCGGTGCAACATTTCGACTTCGGCAGCCAGGCGGAGCCGCAGGCCACCGATGCCGGGGGCGGCAATCGAGTAGGACGCGGCGGCCTCATCACCAGCGCGCCGGCAAAGAAGGCGTCCGCTAAAGGCAAGCTCACCGATACGAACGTGGCGCAGCAGTACCTGCAAAAAGCCGGAGGAGACAAAGCCAAAGCCCGCCAGCTCGCCAAAGCTGATGGCTGGGAGTTCTAACCGTGGCCGATATCTTCGACCAGGTCGCGGCCCCACCGCAGACGAAGGGCGATATTTTCGACCGGGTTGCTCCGCAGCCCACGATGCGCGTGGGAAAAGGCGGATTGATCGTGTCCGACTTGCTGCCTCCGCCGGAGCTGGTCGACCAGCAGGCTACCCAGCAGGGGCGCGCGATCGCCGAGGCGGCCACGCGGCCCCCATCGACCGGAAGCGCCATCGGAAACGCCTATAGCGAATTCACCCAGGCGCTGCCGCGGATCTTCAGCCAAGGCGCCATCGGACAATCCCTCGAAGCCGACAAAGCCGCGGCCCAACATCCTCCGGGCCTGAAGCCCAGGCCGGGCGATCCGAAGGGACCGGGCATGAACGCGCCGGTGCTCGACTTTACCCAACTGACTCCAGAGCCCGGTATCGCTCGCGGCGCGGCGGAATTCGCCTCGGGCCTGACCTCTCCAACGAACATCGCCATCATGGCCGCCACCGGAGGACTGGCAGCCTTAGAGAAACAGATCGGCACGGGCTTATTCTCGCGGATGGTTTCCGCCGGCTTCTCCGTCTCGATGCTCGACGACCTGGTGAAAGAGACGCCGCAGTTGGCCGATGCGATCCAGAAGGGCGGATTCAAGAGCCCCGAGGCCCGCCAGATCCTCACCCGCATGACCCTCACCGGAGCCATGGCACACTTTGCGGCACGCCACGCCATCGGGGGAGAGACGCCGGCAACCACAGCCAGGCCGCAGGATATTTTCGACCGCGCAGAACAGGAGCAATCTCATGCAACTCAGCCAGAGACTCGCGCAAGCCAAGCCGAAGCGCAGCCCACGAGCGAACCAGCAGCGCAAGGGCAGCCTCATACAGGCCCTCAACCAGGCGAGCAACCCCAGCCGGCCCTCCAGCCGGCCGCCGAAGCCCCCGTCGCTTCCCCAGTTACGAAGGGGCCGGTAAATGCACCCGGTCACACTGGAGATCAGCGGCCCGAGGTACCACCTCCGCCTGAACGAAATCTCGGCGCTGGTGGGGTCGAACCGCCTGTACCTCAAAGGAACGAATCGGGCGCACTACCTGGACTGCCGGGACCGGGAGGAAGCGGATCTACTCCTGGTGAACCTGCGCAACATGGACGGAGTGAAAGTGCGGATACTGGGCGATCCGCTGGACCCGCCCCCGTCCCCATAGAGCACGTCGTCGCCGAAGCCAAGCGGCAAGAAAAGTACCAGATGGTGCGGGAAGGCGAATCGAAGCAGGACGCCGAGCAGCACGCCCGGGATAACACCGCCACCATTGAGGACCGGGGCAAGACGCACGGAGGCTATCTGCGGGTGGATGTCCCCGTGGAGATGCTGGCAGCGGATAAGACTCATGTGGATGAGGCGCGCCAGGAGCGCTTGGAAAAGATCGGCGGGACAAGTGATCCGATCTTCATCACCGATCCGCCCATTGTGGTGGACGGACAGAAAAAGCTCTCCGTGGTCAATGGCAACAACCGTATTGCCTACGCCGAAAAGCACGGGCTAAAAAGTGTGCCGGCGTTTGTCACGCGGGAAGCCTGGGAAGGGATGCAGCAGAGTGAGAGTGTGGCCGAACAGCCACAGGCTGCTGAGCCAAAACCCCGCGTTCCAACCACCCCGCCGGCTTACGGCCGCAACGTCAATGTCGCCGTTCCAGGGGAGCAGACCACTTACCCGGCGCGGTACGCCCTGAGAGAGTCCGCCGACGTGCAGCCGTCGCACAATCCCCAGACCTTCGACGCCAACCCCAACTACGAGTACGCCAACGACCGCGATTACAAGGGCAACAAAGAGATCAGCTCGCTGGTGGTGGAGCACTCCGGTCCCCTGTTCGATCCCAACTACCTCGCCAGCGAATCGCCCACCGCGGAACACGGCGGCCCCGTCATTGATGCCAGAGGAAACGTTCTGGGCGGCAACAGCAGGTCCATGACGCTCGGCAGGGTCTACGAGTCCAACCCCGAGGGCGCCGCGGCCTATAAGTCAGCCCTGCGAGAAAGGGCCGGCATTTATGGACTGACCCCGGAAGACGTGGACCGCTTTCAACAGCCCGTCCTGGTGCGCGAATTAACCGAGCAACCGGACGCCGCTGGAGCCCAGCGGGCGGTTACCGACTTCAACAAGAAGGGCGCCGCCGAGCTGGCCCCGGAAGAGCAGGCTGTAGCCGACGGACGCCGTATGTCCACCGAAAGCGTTGAGCGCATCGCCGCCAAGCTCCAGGACGTGGGAGAAGATTCCACCCTGGCGCAAGCCCTCGAAAGATCGAACGGCGCCGAGATTGTCGACGGCCTGGTCAAGGATGGCGTGATCTCTCCCCAGGAGCGTTCGGCCCTGGTGGATCACGACCGCGACGTGCTCACTCCGCAGGGCAAGGACCGCATCGCCAAGATGCTCGTGGGCAGAATGTTCGAGACTCCCGCGGACATGAAGAACACTCCTCCTCAGGTCCGCAACAACCTGGAGAAAGTCGCTCCGCAGATTTTGAGAATCGAAGGCCGGCCGGAATGGTCCATCACCCCGCAGGTCCGGGAAGCCGTGGGAATCTTGGCGGAAGCCCGCGAGCATGGCATCCGCAACGTCAAAGACCTGGTGAACCAGACCCGTATCGACGGCCCGGCAAAGCAGTATTCTCCCGAGGCCGTGGAAGTGGCCGAAGCCCTGGGCAGCGGACCGAACAAAGCAGCACGCGCTTTCCGGCAGTTTGCCAATGACGAGATCCTTTCAAGAGAGGGAGCCCAAGCCGCTTTCTTCGAGCCGCCCACCAGAGCCGAGGCCTTCGACGCGGCCTTCGGACAACAGGCCGCCTGGAGACATTCCCAGAAGGGCGCGGCCCCGCTCGAAGTTCTTTCGCTCGGCGCCGGCAAATTCCTCGAGCAGGACGTGGCGCCGGCCTTGCGATCTGCGGCCATCAACGTGGTGAGCACCGCGGATGACATTTTGAAAGTGCTTGCTCCCACCTTGCGAGGAGGCGAGCGGGTGGAGCTGGGCAAGCTGGCCATGAGGAAGCGCCTGGGCGAGCTGGCCCGTAGGAGCGACCAGGCGCGGGCAGCCCTGCGCCAGGCGGAGCACTTCTTCAACCGGCAGACGCAGGCTCACAATTACGAATTCTGGGACCGCATCGAACAAGGAGACAAACAGCAGAACGCCGCCCTCGACGCCATCGCCGCGGTCCTTCGTCCGTTGCTCGACGGCAGACGCAAAGACGTGCAGAGCCTGGGCACGGGAAAACTCCAGACCTGGTACGAGAACTATTTTCCGAGGGCGTGGGAAGATCCGAGACGCGCGACTCAAGTCATCCGCGACTTCTTTAACCGCCGGCCTTTCGAGGGCGGCAAGAGCTTCCTCAAGAAGCGCACCTATCCCACCATGAAGGAGGGACGCGACGCGGGACTGAAGCCGCTCACCGATAACCCGGTGACCATGGCGCTGTGGAAGATCCAGGAGATGGACCGCTACATCGCGGCCCATCGCACCCTGAACGACTGGAAGGCCGAAGGCTCCGCCAAGTTCGTGGACGCGCGCAACGTCGAGATTCAGAAGGCCATGACCCGCGGGGGCTGGAAGAAGATCGAGGACCCCATCGGGACAGTGTACGGGCCCAGCATCCAACAGATCGCCGAGTATCCCAACGAGGGCAAATGGAAGGGACTACAGGCCGTCGCCGACGCCCTGGAGATCACCCAGAAGCGCGGCTTCCTGAATCTGCGGAACGCCCTCGGCCGCGCCAGCCGCTCGGGTACGGTGAGCACACTGCACGGGACGGCGGAAGACGTCCTGGGCCACGAGATCGGCCACCAGATCGACTTCCGCGCCGGCAGCGGCCAGCGCTTCGTGATCGATTACCCGGACGCTCAGACCGTGGCGCGGCTGAGAGAAGCCTACAAGACGATCAAGGACACCAAGGGCACTTCGGTCGAAGCGAGAAGGGACGCGCGGCAGACCATCGCCTCGCTCAAAGACAAGATCCAGCAGCGCAAGGAATTCGCCAAGCAGTTGCGCGACCTGGCCGACTTGAGGGAGGGCCGCAAAGAGTACACCCACAAGCGGGAAGAGAAGATGGCCCTACTTGCCCAGATGTGGACCGATGCGCGCGAGCAGTTCCAGCGCACCGCGCCCATGGTCTTCAACGAGTGGAAAGCCTTCCTCGAGGAAAATCCCAAGCTGCACGGGCTGCGCGATCTGGAGGGCAACGCCAAGATAACCGAACTCTCCCAGCCTTACGATGTGGGCGGCCTGGTGATCAAGGGCCACTACTGGGCGCCGGAAGGTCTCGCCCGTCTCATGGACAATCACCTCATGCCGGGCCTGGTGGAGAAGTCGGGATTGTTCCGCGGAATCCTGGGGCTCAATAACCACCTCAACCTCTACAACCTGGGCCTCTCCGTGTTCCACGTGGGCAAGACCACCCTCGAGGCGACTATCAGCAAAGGGGCGCTGGCTTACGAAGCCTTGCTCCGCGGTCACCCGCTGACCTTTGCGAAGAACCTGGCGGAAGTCCCCGTCGCGCCGTTCACCGCGGCGATTCGCGGAAATCGCATGTTGAAGGAATGGTACGGGCCTGGCTCCGAAGGAACCGAGATCGGCATGCTGGCCGACAAGGCCACTTCCGCCGGCGCCAGAGCCCGCATGGACAGCATCTATCGGACGAGGGTCCGAGAACAGTTCACCCGCGCCCTCAGCCAGGGGAATCTGCCGGGAGCCCTGCTAAGAGCCCCCAGCGCCGCCATGGAGACCATGACCTCGCTCATCATGGACCAGGTGGTACCGCGCCTTAAGTTCGGCGTGTTCGCCGACATGGCCAGCCAGCATCTGGAACAGATGGGCGCCACGGCAACGAGCCTGACAGTGGATCGCGCCATGGCCAACGACTGGAATTCGGTCGAGAACCGCCTGGGCGAAGTGACTCGGGACAATCTCTTCTGGAACCGCTACGCCCGCGACCTTTCGACCGCACTGCTGAGGGCCGATCAGTGGTTCTTAGGAACGGTGCGCGAAGTCGGGGGGGGGCTCGCCGATCTCATTGTCCAGCCTGTGAGAGCAATGCAAGGCAAGCCCGTGAACCTCAACCGGGCCACTTACATCGCCTCGATGATCACGGTCCACATGCTCTACTCGGGCCTGTACCAATACCTGAAAACTGGGAAAGGTCCGGAGGAACCCGAGGACTGGTTCTTCCCCCGCAACGGCGAGAAGGACGAGCTGGGGAGACCTCAGCGCTCTTCCATTCCCAGCTACGTCAAAGACGTGTACGGTCTCGGCACGCATTTCTGGCAGACCATGAAGAACAAGCTGGCGCCCTCGATTCCTCTCATTGGGGACCTGGCGACCAACAGCGACTTCTACCACACGCAGATTCGCAACCCCGAGGATTCGGCCCTCGACCAGGCCGGGGCGGTAGGGAAGTTCATCTTGCAACAATTCACTCCGCTCTCCATTCGTAATTTGCAGAAAGAGAACGCCCTCGGAGGATCGGCAGCCACCAAAGCGGAGCAGTTCGTAGGAATTACCCCAGCTCCAGCGGAAATGAATCAAGGGCCGGCGGAGCGGTTCACCAGGGAGCTGCAGCATGAGCATGGAGGTGGTGAGACCGTCTCCAAGGAAGACGCCGAGCGGCGCCGGCTACGGAATGAACTGACCCGCGCCCTGCGATCCGGGAAGACTGCACCCGCCGAAGTGATCGAAGCCCGGCGTCAGGGCAAGATGTCGATCGAGGACGTGCGCCAGGCGGTCAGGTCCTCGAAAGAAACCCCGCTCCAGGCGGCCTTCGTGCACCTCACGCTCGACGACGCCCTCAGAACGTACAAGGTGGCCAACCCCGAGGAACGCAAGGCCCTGCGGCCTCTATTGCTCAAGAAAGCCCAGGCGGCCATCTCGATAGCGGCGCCGGTGGACCGGAAAAAGACCGTCGAAAAGCTGCGGGACGCCCTCAATCTGGCGAATAAGTAACCAGGGAGGGGGCAGATGAATCCGGAGTGGGCGCTGGTCATCATGGCGGCAGTGACGGTGGTCTCGCACGGAATCAACGTCATGCTG
>DATNHL010000348.1:0-9099 GCA_035604995.1 Occallatibacter sp.
CCCGCCTCTTTGCGAGCCTTGCCCGAAGTCGTAGAAGCCGTGCAGGACCGCATCGAAGTGTTGATGGATGGTGGCATTCGCCGCGGCACCGACATTGCCAAGGCCCTCTGCATGGGAGCGCGGGCCGTGCTTTGCGGGCGCGCCTACGCCTACGGACTGGCCGCCGCCGGTGAGGCAGGTGTCGAGCGCGCGATTCAGATCCTGCGCACCGACCTCGAGCGCACTCTGAGGCTGCTCGGTTGCCCATCGGTCACCGCCCTGGATCGCTCTTACGTAAATGTTCCGAAAGGCTGGGATGTAAGCTGACTTACCGTTGTATAGAAGTTGCATCACTTGCATCGCTTCGGGTGCTCGACCTCTGGTACGCAGCAGACTCCGTTCGCAAAGGAGATCGTGATGCAGTGGAACCAAATGACCGTCTGGCATCAGGTTTATAACCCCTTCAACAACGCCCTGCTCTCCACGCTCGTAGCAGCCATTCCTATTTGCACCTTGCTGTATTTCGTCGCCCTCCACCCCCATCGTGACAAAAAGGGCACGAGGCATCTCGGCATCAATGCTCCGTATGCGGCGTTCTACGGGGTCATCGCGGCGTTCCTGGTCTCCTGCGTAGCCTTCGGGATGCCGCTCCAGTCCGCCTTCTCGGCCTTCGGCTTCGGCGCCATATCCGGGTTCCTGGCCATCATCTGGATCATTATCGGGGCCATCTTTCTCTACAATATGACGCTCATGTCCGGCAAATTCGAGATCGTGAAGGAATCCATCATTCACATCTCGTTCGACCGGCGCCTCCAGGTTCTCCTGATCGCCTTCTCCTTCGGCGCCATCATCGAAGGGACTTCCGGGTTCGGAACGCCGGTGGCCATCGCCGGAGCCGTCATGGTGGGGTTGGGATTTACCCCCTTCGAGTCGGCTGTCCTCAACCTGTTGGCCAACACCGCCCCGGTCGCATGGGGAGCTATCGGCACGCCAATTGTGACGCTGGCGGCCGTAAGCGGCCTCGATCAGCTGAAAGTGTCGACCATGGCCGGGCACCAGCTCCCGTTCGTTTCCGTCCTCGTCCCCTTCTGGCTGGTGGTCGCGTTCGTCAAAATGGAGGGCGGCACCTTCAAGGAGGCCTGGGAGGTGTGGCCGGGAACCCTGTGCGCGGGCCTCTCCTTCGCTGTTATGCAGTGGATCACGTCCTCAACCCAGGCCTTCCACCTCATGACCGACGTGGTCTCGGGCGTCTTCTCCGTCATCTGCACCGCCCTGTTCCTGCGCTTCATTTGGCACCCCAAAACGCGGTTTCTGCTGCGCTCAGAGCGCGAGGCCCTGGCCAAGGCGGGAAAAGCTACAGCGACGGCGACCACCGACAAAACGGAATGGGTTTACCCCTACAGCGCCGCCCAGACGGCGTATGCCTGGACGCCGTGGGCGATCCTCATCATCTGCTGCGCCATCTGGGGCATGCCGACATGGCGGACCCACTTGAACAACCTCTTTTCAGGCGTCACCTTTCAGACCACCCTGCTTGGCTCCCCGTTTGGCGGCAAGCTCTCCCTGCCGACCTGGCAAATGCCGCATCTCCACAACATGGTGCAGCGCGTACCGCCGGTCGTCCCAGCCACCGCCAAACCGGAGGCGGCTATCTTCAATATCAACTGGCTCTCGGCATCCGGGACAGGCGTGTTCCTGGCGGCCTTGTTGTCCGGACTCGTTCTGCGGTTGAGCGCCGCGCAGTGGGGTGAGGCCATCCGGCGAACCGCCCGTCGCTTGGTGGTCCCGATCCTGGTCATCGCGCAGGTTTTGGGACTCGGGTACCTCACACGCTACTCAGGAACGGACGCAGTGCTCGGTCTGGCGTTCACCAGAGCAGGCTTCCTGTATCCTTTTTTCGCAGCCTATCTGGGCTGGCTGGGGGTATTCCTTACCGGCTCCGACACTGCCTCCAACGCCTTGTTCGGCAGCCTCCAGCGGATCACCGCCCAGCAACTCCACTTGAACGAGACGCTGATCGTCGCCACCAACTCTACGGGTGGGGTCATGGGCAAGATGATCGATCCCCAGTCCATCATGGTCGCCTGCGCCGCCTGCTACGACGATCCCTACGAGCGGACCCATGCCCTCGGGCCGATCTTCCGGACAGTGTGGTGGCATTCGGTCGCGGGCGCGGGGGTGATCGGGCTGATCGCCTTCCTCCAAGCCTACGTCTTCACGGGCCTGATCCCCAAGTGATAAGGCGTCGCCGGATGACGCTGCCGAGCGTAGGGGATTTAGAGGGTACGGCAAGAGCCGTGCCCTTTCTTGTTTATAGCGCCGAGAGCATGAAGCCGCCGTCGATGACGAAAGTCTGGCCGGTGATGTAGGAGCCGCGGTCGCTGGCCAGCAGCAGCGCGAGTTCGGCTACGTCCTGCGGCTTGCCGATGCGCTGGATGGGCTGCTTGGCGATGATCTGCGCGCGCCGCGCTTCGTCCTTCCAGTAGTATTCGCTCAGCGCCGTTTCGATCATGCCCGGGGCGATGGCGTTCACGCGCACCCCCTTGGGCCCCAGTTCGAGAGCGTAGCACTGGGTCATCATGATCAGCGCGGCCTTGGTCATGCTGTAGAGCATGCCCTCGCGCTGCGGGCGCAGGCCGGACATGGAAGACATATTGATAATAGAGCCGGAGCCGCGCTCGCACATCCCCGGCGCTACCAGCTTGGTAAGACGGAATGCGCTCTTGAGATTGACCTCGACCATTTTGTCGAACTGGCCTTCGTCCACCTCCAGACAAGGGCCTTGCCCGACGTTGGTGCCGGCGTTGTTGACCAGCACGTCGATGCGTCCGAACTCGCCAAGAGTTGTGGCGACCAGGTTCTCGAGTTCGGCGAGCCGGCCGACGTGACAGGCAATGGGTCTGGCGGCCGGGCCGATCTCACGCGCCACTAGCTCAATCGAATCCTGCTTGCGTCCGCAGATAACGACCTGCGCGCCCTCGCGGACGAAGCTCTCCGCAATGGCGCGGCCGATGCCGCGGCTCGAGCCGGTGACGATCGCGACTTTGTTATCGAGAGCGCCCACGCGCGAGTCTGCCCCTTTCTATTTTCATCAGGGTTTGTATCAGGGCACGGCTTTGGCTGTGCCGCAAGGGTCTCCTGAGAATTGTCATTCCGAGCGCTGCCCGAGCGAGCGAAGGCGAACGAGGGCAAGCGAGGAATCTTGATACTGCTGACGTGCCCAGCACCGCCCGGGTTGGCGAATGCCGACGGTATCAAGATCCTTCGTCGCGCTCACTTCGCAAGGGTCGGTTCGCGCTTCCTCAGGATGACAAATCATTGAAAATATCGTGCGGCACGACTAAAGTCATGCCCTGATACGAACCTTCAAGTCTATGAGACCACTTGTTACTTCTTCTGATCCAGGCCGGCGAGCTTCATGGCGAGATTGACGGCCCGCTCCGGATTGTAGGCGCGGAACATGGCCAGCTTCTCGGCTTCGATCGAACCCTCGGCGTGGACAGCCAGCACCGCTTGATAACCACCGTAGAGACGCGCGGTCAGCTCGGAGATCAGGTTCAGCACCGGCAGCCGCCGGTCCGCCGGCCAAGCGCCGCGGTAATATTTCTCCAGCACTGGGTGGATCTCGGGAGACTCCCAGTCGCTGCAAGCCGGACCTGTGACCAGCAATCCGCCGGCGAGATCCTGCACGACTTCCATGGCCTGGTGGAAGTCGCGGGCGAAGACCCACTTCGCCATGTTGGTGGTGAACACGTGCGGATAGGCCACGCCCTCTTCCACCTCACAGCGCAGGGCGGCGAGTTCGGTGAGGCCGCGGACCATCTCGGCATAGCCGCCGAGCCAGGTGAGCTTGTCGCGCACGTGGCCGGCGCGCTCGATGCCGTTGGCGCGCGCCACCGCGATGGCCGCGCCGACAAGGCCGTCCAGCAAGGGCAGCTTGTAGCTCACCGCGGTGAAGCGATGGAACTCCACGAAGGTGAGCGCAGCGGCGCTGGCCAGATCGTTCCGCCCTTCGAAGAACACCCGCTCCCAGGGAACGAAGACGTTGTCGAAGACGGTCAGCGACTCGATCATTTTGTGGGTGGTGGAGATGGGCCGGTTGAAGGGATCGTCGGTACCATGGAGGAAGTCGGAGCAGTAGAGCCGCAATCCGGGCGTGGCAACGGGCACGCTGAACGCAACTGACCAGGGCTCGTCTCCCGGACCCATGCTGCGGCTGGGAAGGACGATGATCTCGTCCACATAGGGCGCGCAAGAGGTGTGGACCTTGGCGCCGCGCACCACGATTCCATCGGAGCGCTTTTCCACCACGTGGACGTAGAGGTCCGGGTCTTCCTGCTCCGACGGGCGTTTGCTGCGGTTGCCTTTCACGTCGGTCTGCGCCACTGCTAGCGCCAGGTCGCGGTCGCGGCAACGCTTGTAGAAGGCATTGACCCGCTCTAACCCCTGCTTCTCGCCGGCGCGCCCGAGCACGCGCTTCAGCGCGAAGAGGGAGTCGGTGCCGATCTCCTTAATGAGAATAACGAGCGTCGCCCCTTCGGCGGTGCCCGCCTCGATCAGCTTGGAGCGAGACAAAAGGTCCTTGGCATCGCGAGGGATGCGGTAATAGGCCGAGTACACGTCGTTGCCGTCGCGAGCGAGCGCCAAGTCACGGTATTTGGGGTCTTCCGCCATCTTGTAGTCGATGGCGGCGTGGCGGGCGGCCACGCCCAGTTCGGGATGCTCGGTTACCGATTGCACGCGCTCCCCGCGGTAATAAACCTCACGCTGATCACGTAATCCCTTCAAGAACTGCTCCGGTGTGCGAAGTCCCATGAATTCCTCCCGTTTATGACTGTATGAAGTCGGATAGTCTGCCAAAAGCGACTGAGCAAAATATCACGGCAGCAGAAGGTTTTTCATCTGTTGGGCAGAAATCAGTTGAGCAAGCTGGGACGTATAGCCGAAATCCGCCGATTCGCCGAGAATCCCGGTACCAGTGTCATCCTGAGTTTGCGACCGCGTGGCTTTTATTGTGGCCCCGTTTTCAGGGCCGCGCGGTCGCAAGCGAAGGATCTTGGTTTCTGCCAAAGCGCCGACGCCCGTCTGCCGAGCCTCTGACAACATGGGCTCGCCGAGCAAGTACATAGATCCTTCGCTTGCCCTCGCCTTGCTGCGCTCGGTTCGGGCTGCGCTCAGGATGACACTCCTGAAAAAAGTCGCCGCGATGAACAAACCTGATTCGGACAAGCCTGCAGCATGCTGCGTCTAAGCAGAAAATTCACTGTGTCACAGTGCTGCGCGATCCAGCCCCGCCAGCGCCCTGCTCTTGTCCCGAGGCGGCGCGCTCCCGCAGAACGTGCTTCTGGATCTTGCCGGTCGAAGTCTTGGGCAGTTCCTCGAAGCGGATCTCCTTGGGCGCCTTGAAGTGCGCGATGCGGCTGCGCACGAACTCGATCAGCTCGGCCGCGGTCGCCGACTTTCCCTGCCGCAGCACCACGAAGGCGACGGGAATCTCTCCCCATTTGTTATCGTTGCGGCCGACGATCGCCGCCTCCAGCACCGCCGGATGCTCCACCAGCACCCGCTCGACCTCTACCGACGCCACGTTCTCTCCGCCGGTGATGATGATGTCCTTGGCCCGGTCCCGAAGCTCGACGTAGCCATCGGGATACCTTACGCCCAGGTCGCCGGTGCGGAACCAGCCATTGACCGTGGCCGCGCGCGTGGCTGGCTCGTCGCGGTAGTAGCCGATCATGGTGTTGTTGCCGCGCAGAACGATCTCGCCCATGGTCGCTCCGTCCCACGGGACCGGACGGCCATCGGTATCGAAAACATCGATGCCGCCCGAGATCACGTTGCCGATTCCCTGGCGTGCGTTCAACAGGGCCTGCTGCTCGGGCGATTCCGCCGACCACTCCGGCTGCCACTCGCAGATCACCGCTGGACCATAGGACTCGGTCAGGCCATAGAGGTGGGTCACGTTGATATTCAGCTTGGCCAGGCGCGCCAGCAGAGCGGGTGATGGCGGCGCGCCTCCGGTGTTGGCCTGAATGGGACGCGACGGGCGGCGGTCGGGAACTGCGGCCGCGGCCTCGGCGATCATGGTCAGCACGGTGGGCGCGCCACTCAGATGGGTGATGCCGCGGTCGCAGATCATCGACCATGCGAGCGCGGGATCCGCCTTGCGCAGGCAGACGTGCGTAGCGCCGGCCGCGGTCACGCCCCAGGTGAAGCACCAGCCGTCGCAATGGAACATGGGCAGCGTCCACAGATAGGCGCTCGCCAATCCCATGCGGGTGTGATGCGCCATCGCCAGCGCCTGCAAATAGGCTCCGCGATAGCTGTACATCACACCCTTGGGACGTCCGGTGCTGCCGCTGGTGTAATTGATGGCCAGCAGCCCTTTTTCATCGGCACAAGGAACGGAATGCGGCCGGGCACGGCCCAGGAGCTGTTCGTATTCGGTATCCGGCGAACCGCCGAGGACCAGCCTGACACCGGTCTGCTCGGCGATTTTGCGCGCAGTCTCGGCGAGCTCTTCGGCGGCGATGAGCAGGCGCGCACCCGAGTGCTCGACAATGTAGGCCAGCTCGCCTGGCGAGAGCCGTATGTTCATGGGGACCAGGACGGCGCCGGCCATGGGAACGCCGTTGTGCAGCTCCAGCATCACGTGGCTGTTCACGCACAGCGCGGCCACGCGCTCGCCGGGCTGGATGCCCGACTCCGCAAGAAGTCCCGCCAACCGATGGGCGCGGTCGCCGAATTCGCGATAGGTGAAGCGCTGCTCACCATCGATGATGGCGGTGCGATGAGCAAACACCGACGCGGCGCGTTCCAGGAACAGGGCCGGGCTGAGCGGACATTCCGTGAAGTCGGCCATGTTCCCTCCGAAAAAATCGGGCGCGCGAAGCCTATCAGTTGCCGGCTGCGAGCGGCAAGCTGGGCGCGCACGACCCGCCGTCGAGCGATGTTCTTGCGGGCTCTGGTGCGCGATGAGTCGGCTGGCAATGCGTTCTGAGCCTGAAACTCTCGGAGTTGCCCATGGCCGGACAGACGGGTGTGCAACTTTTTTCACACTCCCCGAATGTAATTAGCGTTGACAGCCGCCGGGACGCCTAGTAAAAAGGCAAGCGGTATCCTCCCGAAACGCTAGTTGTATACTTTGGAATTTTAGTCGCGATCGTAACGCGAGCCGTTAGGAAGCAGTTGCCTTTCCCCCTCCTATTTCCCCCCGGCAGCCGCGGTGGGCCAAAGCGATTTTCACTCGCTCCAGTGCACTGGTACGGGTGATGGTCGGTCGGTTCCCGCCGCACATGGGGGGAGAAGTGCGCAACATACCGTGGGAGAAGGTTCTCACTGCGATCCAGCTTCGTGACGTGGCCGGTCTGCGCCTTCTGGCGGAAGGAGTACGCTGCGGCCAGCGGCGCCAGTTGCTGCAGGTTTTTGCCGGCATTGTCGAGAACGGCCATCCGAACGGCGCCAGCCCTCGCGAAATGTTGCCGCGGATCGCGGCGCAACTGGTTCGCAACAGCGTACAGCAACCAGTCCCCGCGGTCGGGGTGCGCGGGCAGCGGCGTACCTGCCGCACCGCGCTGTACCGGGCTGATGGGTACTCGATCGAACTCCGGCTCGAGCACGAGCCCGGTTCCCGGCGCCTCGACCTTAGTGGCCAAATCGCCGACAGCAGGCACCCCAGATGCACGTTAAAGGAAACGACGGTGCTGCTCAGGTCGGGCAAGAACCTTGTCGCGCTGGCGGTCAGCGATGCGCTGGGCAGATTCCAGATGCAATGTGCGCCGGCGCGCAGCCTGCGCCTCTATGTCTCGCTGGAGCCACGGGGCCAGGGGATCGAGGTCCCGCTTGGCGTGCTAACCTCCCGATTCCTTCGGCATGGTGGGAAGCCGGAGAGTGACTCTCCGGCAGTTCGCGCTTCCTAGTCTCCCCCACTCGGGCCGCACCGGCCCAGTTGGGCCGCCGCGAGGAAGTGACCGCCTTGTTTGCGCATCTTTTACAAGTGTGAGACTGGCCTGTCCCGCGAGTAAAAGAAACGTTACCGCGATTTTACAAAGTCGTGACAGCAGCCCCAGGCGGACACTCTATCGTATTTTCAGCGAGATACTTAGGGTGAGATGCGGAAGCGCCTGGTTTTCTTAACCGTGGTTTCCGCGTCTCTGTTATAAACGTGCCCATCCGCTGCCGGCGGGAGGGCGGAGAGTAGGCAGCGCCCCGAACCATGGATAAGATACTGGTCATCGAAGACGATCGCGCGGTGCAGCGGGCGTTGAAGCGCCTGTTCGAGTCCGAGGGCTATAGCGTCGATTCCAGCTACGACGGGCCGGCGGGCCTGGAGGCATTCCGCGCCGCCCCGCCCGCGGTGGTGGTGCTGGATCTGAGGCTCCCGGGCATGGCCGGCAAGGACCTTTGCCGCGAGATCAAAGAGAGCTCTCCCGACATGCCGGTGATCGTGCTCAGCGCTGCCGCCGATGTTGCCGACAAGGTGCTGCTGCTGGAACTGGGCGCGGACGACTACGTCACCAAGCCGTTCAGCCCGCGGGAACTGTTGGCCAGGGTGAATGTGGCCATGCGCCACAATCGCCGCACCGGCGTCCCGGAAGTGCTCTCCTTCGACGATGTGGTCGTGGACTTCACGCGCATGCAGGTCACCTCTGCCGGACGCTCCGTCGCCTGCACTCCGCAGGAGTTTAAGATCCTGCGATTCTTCGCCGCCAATCCCGAGCGCGTGGTCTCACGTGAGCAACTGCTGAATGAGGTTTGGGGATACGAGGTGTACCCCACCACCCGGACGGTGGACAATCACATCATGAGACTGCGGCAGAAGGTCGAGAAGAATCCGGCTTCGCCCGTCCACTTCCGGACCGTTCACGGCGTGGGTTACCGGTTCGTGAAGTAAAGGCTGGAACCGGCGGGTTCACCACCCCAGCAAACCAAAACCGGGTTTGCCGGGGACCCCGGGTTAAGGCCAGCGCGGCTTTAGCGCGTGGCAGGTCACCATGGCACGTTTTCGATTGCGCACGAAGCTGGAGCTGTCGCTGCTGCTGATTTCTTCCTGCCTGACCTGCGCCACTTTGCTCATCGTCCACCACATCGTCAAGACCCAGGTGCGGAAAGAGATTTTCG
>DATNHL010000349.1:0-24076 GCA_035604995.1 Occallatibacter sp.
TCTTCGCTCCACGCAGGCCAGATGCAGGGAAGACCTCGACAAAGCGATCACCGAAGCCATCTCCTTGATCACATCCGAAAACGCCCAAGCGTGGTTCAGGCACGCTACGAATACCTTACAGTAACAGTGAAAACGCTCTAACGCGTGAGCGTCAGGAGTTGCCTCCGGCTATGCGGAAGCTCGTTTGGAACAGGATCGTCCATCTGTCCTCCCTTATGCTGGCCGTCTTTCAGCGGATCGAGTGGAGCACGCCTGCCAGATCGAGAACGTGATAGCCAAGCATCAGCGTCATCAGAATCAGGTAGCCGCGCAATACGGTGAGCGAGATGCGGACCGCGGGTGTCATGGCGATATGGCCCAGGCCCTCGGTCGAACACTTCTCTTCCGGTACATCATCGAGCGGGTGGATGACACGGAAGTATTCGGGAGCGTATGAGTTCTGCATGGTTGCCATGAATCACCTCGTATTCTCAGTTAAAAAGATTGGGTAGCATGACCTGCGCGGCGAGCAGCAGCGACAGGGCGAAAAGGACAACAATGATGGTCCAGTTGATGTAGTTGTTCCACGGCCTGTTCACCCAGCGTTCGCCAAGCAATTCGTGGTCGTTGAGGAGCAGTTGCAAAAAGATGATCGCCGAAGGAAGAATCAGCCCCGCGAAGACCTGGACGCTGATGATGACCAGTTGCAGAGGCACATGCGGAATGAGAACGATGGCTGCAGCCGCGGCAACACAGGCAATGTAGGTGGCGTAGAAGCCCGGAGCCTCCCATAGTTTCTTGTGGAGGGAGTGTTCCCAGCCCTTGACCTCGCCATAGGCCCAGGCGCTGGCCAGCGAGATGGCGGTTGTGCCCAGGACCGCGGCGTTAACCATGAGCAAAAGGATTCCATTGCGGGCGAAATGGCCGAGCATCGGCATGACCGCCAAGGCAAACTGAGCCGGATCCTGGAACGTTATGCCATGCTGATAGCCGAAATTTCCAACCAGCATCATGGCGCCGGCAACAGCGACCGTAAAAGTTGCGCCGATAAGGGTGTCGAGCCGCGCCCATTTCAGATCGGAGAAACGCAGCCGCTTCTCGGCCACGCAACTCTGCTGGAAGAACAGCTGCCAGGGAGCAATTGTCGTGCCCACAACGGCAATGACCAGGAAGACTAGGCTGCTGGTGATGCCGCCCGCCGGCATCGTGGGCATCACCGTGTTGTGCACAACGACCGCCCAATTCGGATGCACAATGTAAGTCAGTGCAAACCACGTCAGGTCCATGAGGCAAAGCGCGATGACGATACGTTCCCAGCGCAGATAGCTGCCGGTGACGACCATCAGCGTCAGGCCGAGAGCCGAGACGGGGACCGAGATCCAGGGGCTGACGCCCATGGCGCTGAGCGCAAGAGAGATCGCGGCAAACTCGGTGATAAGCGTCAGGAAGTTGACCAAGAGCAAATCGAAGAGCGAGAAGCGTCCCCACCACTTGCCGAAGCGCTCGTAGATCATGGCCGCGTGGCCCTTGCCGGTCGCAATCCCCAACCGGGCTACCATCTCCTGCACAAAGTAGCAGATGGGCAGCAGCACGATCAGAGTCCACAAGAGATGGAGACCGTACTGGCCGCCCGCCTGCATATAGGTGGAGACCGCTCCGGCATCGTTATCCGCCTCCATCACGATCAGGCCGGGGCCGAAGACCATGAGGAAAGTGAGCAGATGCTTCTGCCAGGAACGGCGAACTTGCACGCCCGCGACCGGCGCGCCCTCGACGGGCATCGCGTCAGGCTCGAATTGGGGTTCCGCTACGCGCACAGGTGCACCCTCTCGGCTTCATCCGTGGAGGATGCAGTGGAAAAGGCTTGCACGGGCGTCGATCCCGTCCAAACGCAAGCCAGTGGTATCTTGGGATTGCCCGTCGACACCCAATTGCAGGTCAGAAAAACAGTCTTCTGGACCAAACGCAGTTTGTTCTTCATGGTTCCTCCTCGTGCAGTCCACGCGTGGGTGCTCGAAGCGGACGCGCATGAACGCAGTCCGGCAGCGGCTTGACGCAATAGGCTGTTGGTTCGGGAGGGTGAGTCAGGCTTTCGACACCAGCGGCTCACACGCTCAATTCACAGGTCGTATGTCGTGAAGAGCGGTGTGGGAATCGCCGGTAGCCACGCTAGAGGCGGTTTCCAGAGCGCTAATCACGACACAGGAGAGAACTCCAGGTACTCGGAGGCTCTTGTGCGGATTTTTTGCTCATAAACTGGTTTACAGCTCCTGCGCGGGCAAAGACCTGCGCAGCTTCTTTGTACCATACCCCGATAGGGTATTGTCAAGCTTGAACGAGGGGTCGTCACGCGGTAGTGTGCCGGCGGTCACATTCGTCTTGCGTCGGGGCGGTCGCCGCTTGCGTGGCCACCTGCGGATTGAGGGATGGTCTGGGTTCGAGGGTTCCCACCCTTTCCGCAAAAGGATGCGGAAAAGATGGGGCACCCTCGGTTCGTGGGGCCTTATCAGCGGAATGGATGAGAATTATGGATGGGGTTGTAAACTCGGATTCGGTGCGGGCGTCTACATGGGTGATGGCAGCCGGCACTGCAGTGGAAGCGGTAACCATGGCTACGGCAGAAGATACTGCCGCGCAGGAGTTTGCGCGCGTGGTGGAGCGGCACCGGCCGCAGATCTTTCGATTCCTGCTCTCGTCCACGCGCGACGTGGACCTGGCGGAGACGCTGACGCAGGAGTGTTTCCTGAAGGCGCACCGCAACTGGGCGAGCTTTCGGGGCGAGTCGAGCGCGATGACCTGGCTGATGCGCATCGCGATCAACCTGCAGAAGGACCACTGGCGGAACCGGCGGATGCAATTCTGGCGGACCACGCGGACCAACTCCGTGGACCTGGACGAGGCCAGCGAGTGGCTGCCCAGCGGCGAGAGCTCGGTGGAGCAGCACCTGCTGGCGAAGGAGCGGGTGAAGCAGGTTTGGAAGGCTGTGAAGGGATTGAGCGAACGGCAGCGGACGGTGTTTCTGCTGCGCTACGTGGAAGAGCAGGAGTTGAGCGAGATTGCAGCGGCGACGGGTTTGAGCGAGGGGACAGTGAAGGCGCACCTTTCCCGCGCAGTGGCCAGGGTGCGGTCGGAGCTGGGGGGAAAGCGATGAGCGGGACGGAGAAGCGCGAGAACAAGACGGACGGATTGAACGAGCAGGGAGAGACGCGGGCCGTGGACGCAGAGGATGTGGAACTGGAGCAGGCGCTGCAGGATTTCAAGCTCAGCGTGCATGCGTGGAGCGATGCGGCGTATGGCCGGCCGCGGACGATTGCGCACGAGGTGCGGCGGCGGAGCTGGCGGCTGGCGGTGGGCTGGGCGCTGGGATGCGTGCTGGTGGCCGGAAGCGTGAGCGGCGGATTGCTTGAGAGGCAGCACCAGCTGGAACTCAAGCGGATTGCCCAGCAGCGGGCGGCCGAGCAGCAGAAGCAGCTCCAGGAACAGCAGGCCCGGGCGAAGATTTCGGATGAGGTATTGCTGGCCGATGTGGACAGCGATGTATCGCGGCAGGTTCCGAGCGCCATGGAGCCGCTGGCACAGATGATGTTGGAAGACGAGACCAAGTAAGCAAGCGAAGAGAAACCAATTAAAAACGGGGGCCCTCAAGGGTTGAGGGAAGGAGAAGATGATGAAAGCTGGTTTGACGGTAAAGCTGGGAGTGGCGATTGCGGGCGTTTTGCTCGCCGGGACCGCGTTTGCACAGGGGCCTGGTGGCGGCGGGCCGGGGATGGGCTTTGGAGAGCATCGGCCGCCGATGGAGCGGTCCTTCGGGGCGCAGGGCGAACATGGCCGCTGGTGGAACAATCCGCGCGTGGTGGAGCGGCTGAAACTGACCGACGCGCAGCGCAAGGCGATGGACGACACGCTGCAGCAGCATCGGGAGACGCTGGTGGACCTGCGCGGCACGCTGGAAAAGGCGGAGCTGGAGCTGGAGCCGATGATGAAGGAGGACCAGCCGAACGAGAGCCAGATTCTGGCCCAGATCGACAAGGTGGCGCAGGCGCGGGCGGAGCTGGAGAAGGCGAACGCGCGGTTCCTGCTGGCCATCCGCAGCAAGCTGACGCCGGAGCAGTGGAAGCAGATGGAAGCCGACCGGGCCAACCGTCCGCGCGGCGAGTGGGGCAGGGACGGTCAGGGGCCGGGCGGTCAGGGACACGGCAACTGGCAGCCGGGACAGCGTCACGGGCAGGCGCCGCCTGCTCCCGCGGATGGGCAGGCCCCTCCGACCTCGGGTCCGCAAAGCATGATGGACGGCGGCGCGGCTCCGGATGGGCCTCCTGCGCTGGAGGAGGGCGCGGGCGCCGTGCAGTAGGCAAGGTTTCTCAAACAGGCTTACAGGCAGAGAGCAAATACGGTTGCAGTCAAGACCGGTGGCGGCAAGGGGCGATCCTCTTGCCGCCGATTTTTTTGTGCCTCGGATGCCGCCCTGGCCGCGAAAAACAAGGGTGCGGCGGGGGGAACGCGAGCCTGGCCGCAGCGAACCGGGACAAAGCGGTGGAGCGCAATGGGACAGGAGGTGAAGCGAATTCGGACAGCGAATGGAGCGGATTCAGACAGTGCGTGGAGCGATGCGAAACAGGTTGCACAAGAGTGCGACAGACGGCATTCGGAAGGCTTCCTAAAAAATGACTAAAGTTATTTTCCCCGGCACCGATGAAGTGGGTGGATGCAGAAACGCCTATCCGGAAACTGCGGAGGGCCTGGCGGAAGAAAAGAGGCACCGCGGGCAAGGGCGAGCAACAAGGCATCCTGAAAAGGAGTGATCTTCCATGGCCCTCGGTGTATTGAACAATCTTTCAGCAATCTACGCAGAGCACAACCTGAACAACACGAACAGCAGCTTGCAGACGGTGCTGCAGCAGTTGTCGTCAGGGTCAAAGATCAACTCCGGAGCGGATGACGCAGCCGGTCTTTCGCTGATCAATGGTCTGGCGGCGAATTCGGCGGCGCTGACGCAGTCGACGACGAATGCGACCGAAGGCGTGGGTCTTCTGCAGGTGGCCGATGGCGCGCTGTCGCAGGTGACCGCCCTGCTGAACCGCGCGGTCACGCTGGCCACAGAAGCCTCGAACGGCACGCTGAACAGCTCGCAAGAGTCGGCGGCCAACCAGGAGTATCAGTCGATTCTGTCAGAGATCAACAACATCGGATCGACGACCACCTACAACCAGAACCAGGTGTTCAACGGTTCGCAGGCCGGTGTGGCGATCTATACGGGCGACTCATCGGCGGCGGGATCGTCGATCGACAACTTGTATTTTGCCAAGCTGACCTCGGCGAGCGTGGGCGATGCGGGCGGGACGGTGCAGCAGAGCAGCACGGGGCTGTTTGTCGATTTGTCGGCCGACGCGGCAGGCCCTGTGTTGAGCACGGCGGCCTCGCAGAGCGATGCGCTGGGCGGCACCGGAATCGTGTTCACCATCAAGAATGCGGACGGGACGACGAGCACACTGACGACAACCGCGACGACGGTGAGCGGGCTGATCACGGAGATCAACAAGGATGGGATTCCGGGAGTGACGGCCAGCTTTACCACGGCGGCGGCCGTGGGCGACAACACGGTGGCCGGAGGAGATACGGGCATTCTGCTGTCCAACACCAACGCGAACGTGACCATTGCGGCGGCCAATGCCGATGTCACGGACACGACCACCGGCGCAACCACATCGAACTACAATTCGACCTCTTCAACCACAACCATCAGCTACGTGACCGCGACAGGCGGCGACACATCGGCGGACCTGTCGAACACCAATCTCAGCACGCAAGGCAATGCGCAAAATGCTGAGTCGGTATTGAACGCTGCTATTACTTACGTTGCGGCACAGGACGGGTACATTGGCGCGCAGATCAATACGCTGAACTCCATCAGCCAGGTGATGAGCACGCAGCAGGAGAACGTGGTTTCGGCACAAAACGCGGTGCAGGCGACGGATTATGCGTCGGCGACTTCGAACATGTCGAAGTACGAGATTCTGAGCCAGACGGGCATTGCAGCGCTGGCGCAGGCCAACAGCGTGCAGCAGGAAGTGACCAAGCTCTTGCAGTAAGCAGGCTTCAGAGGTAAGCGCAACACTGCACCACCTTCAAGACAACCCAGGGACAGGGCGGCGGCAAGGGAGGAATCCATTGCCGCCCATTTTTTGGGTTTAGTGGAATCTTGGGGATGAGTTGGTGGTGGTGCAGTTTCCAAATAGGCGACAACCCCCCTCCGAACCCCAATTCACGGCTCCGAAGTTGGCGGAGGTTGGATTGACTGCCACGTCTCGACGGCCCAATCTTCTTGGTCAGGGTCTGAAAATAGAATTGTGCAGACGGCCCTCGTGCCGATTGCCAGGTTCGAGGAATTCAACACGAAGTACTCCTCTCCTGTTTCACGACGCTTGTTGCTGATGGTCGCTTGAGCGAAGTAATCATCGCGCTCGATCAGATAGTCCGCGCCGCTCTTCTTCCTATCGTTCTTCACTGATTCGAATGCGCTGGGTGAAGAGGCGGCCTCGAACCGATACGCCGTGAACCAAATCTCCCTTGGTGGGTCAATTGCGCAAAGATCGTTGTCGTCATCAGGTTCGAAGTCACTGAAAGAGCCGGGAGTCTTGATCCCCCATCCCCCTGGCAGGGCGACGGTGACTTCCTTCCGCCTATATCCGATAGTGGGCTCTCCCTCGACTCGCGAATTCACCAGTTCTGCTTCCGCCCCGTCTCGATTGAGCAATTCGAGTACCTGCTTCCACTCTGCCCAAGGGTATCGAAGACTGGGGTTGAGTTCGTAGGCCCGGCGGAGGGAACCGGCAACATCCTCCAATGCGAGCGTTTCGGATTCGCTGATCGGAGGCCGCCAGCGCACGTCTGTCCACATCTGAGCCAACGCTCGTCCGAGGTAGTATTCAGCATTGAAGCCAGGAGTCCACCACGCGAAGAAGTCCGTTCCGCTGCCTCCATCCTGGGCCGTTCGATGGAGCCATTCGCGATCGCGGGGACCGAGTGGCGTCGAAGCGGGTTGTTCGACCTCGAACTGAGGATTCATAGGCAAACAGAGGGCGATCCCGCGGTCGTCAGGGTCGAGTGAACCATCAAAGAAGATCTTGGCGAGAGCAGCCAGCCAAGACATCATTTCGGCGTTCAGCCTCTTCTCATCGCCAGTGAAGAAATATCCGGTCTCATCTCCATAATCCTCGGAGTCTTCGGCCGCACGTACCCATCGGGCGTGAAATTCATGAGCCAAATCCTTGAGCACCGATGTTAGGAAAACGTGATAACCGGGACCTACAGTCGTAGTGTTGGCTGACGCTACCAGCTGCGACGGACCGACGAATGACAGCTCAAATTCTTCGGCGGCAGGGTGCATCCGGCAAAACAGGGTTGGTGTGGAATCGACCACCTCCCGCCTTGTCCTTGGCAGCATGTCCGAGTATTTGAGTCGCAGCCAACTCTCCATCTGCACGATCAACTCTTCTTGAGTAGTCGATGGTCTTGAGAGGTGCGCAAGGAGGCGAATACCCAAGGACATTTCGGTCTCCGGAATTGTACTGATTCTACTCCACAGACCAACGCGATTCCCACGCTGAATCGAAGAAACGGCTGAGAACGCCACACAGATACTGTATGACCGGCAAACCGGAAAATGCGCCACTGCCGATGTGTTAGACGTGCTGGACGGCCTGGGCGAGGTGTGTGAGTGTGGATTTCGCGTCGCCGTAGAGCATGTTGGTGCAGGGCTTGAAGAAGAGCGGATTCTCGAGGCCCGAGAAGCCGCGGCCCTGCCCGCGCTTGAGCACGATGACGCTCTTGGCGCGATCGACTTCGAGGATGGGCATGCCGGCGATAAGCGATTTCGGGTTGTCGCGGGCGTCGGGGTTGACCACATCGTTGGCGCCGATGACGACGGCTACATCGGTGGATGGGAACTCGGGGTTGATCTGCTCCATTTCATACAACGAGGCATAGGGGACGTTGGCTTCGGCGAGCAGGACATTCATGTGGCCGGGCATTCTTCCCGCAACCGGGTGAATGGCGTATTTGACGGTGACGCCGCGGCCTTCCAGCAACTCGGCCAGCTCGCGGACCGCGTGCTGGGCCTGAGCGGTGGCCAGGCCGTAGCCGGGGACGAAGATGACGCGGTTGGCGAAGGCCAGTTGCATGGCTGCATCGTCGAGAGAGATTTCGCGCATCACGCCGCCTGCGTTCGAGCTGGCTTCGGCGATGACGGCGCCAAAGCCGCCAAAGAGCACGTTGGTGATGGAGCGGTTCATGGCCTTGCACATCAGCACGGAGAGGATGAAGCCGGAGAAGCCGTCGAGTGTCCCGGCGATGATAAGCACGTTGTTGTTGAGCACGAAGCCCGTTGCGGCGGCGGCGAGACCCGCGTAAGAGTTCAGAAGCGACATGACGACGGGCATGTCGGCCGAGCCGATGGGGATGACCAGCAGGACGCCGAAGACGAAGGCCAGGCCCAGCATGGTGTAAAAAGCAACAACGATCTCGGGGTGGATCCAAAAGAAGACGAAGCTGGAGACCATGGCCAGGGCCAGAGTCAGGTTGACGGCGTTCTGGCCCCGGAACTGAATGGGCTTGCCAGCGATGACGCCCTGCAGCTTGCCTGCGGCGATGAGCGAGCCGGTGGTGGTGAGGGCGCCGAGCATGACTTCAAAGCCCAGCGCGCCGCGGGTGACCGCGCCCATTTCAGAGGCTTTGACGACGAATTCACCAATGCCGACCAGGGCGGCGGCAAATGCGCCGAAGGCGTGCGAGAGTGCGGTCCGCTGGGGCATGGCGGTCATGGGGACCCAGATGGCCATCAATGCGCCGATGATGGAGCCGACGGTGAGGCCGGTGATGATCCAGACCCAGGTGATGATGTGCGCGCCGATGAGGGTGCCGACGATGGCGGCGAACATGCCGCCTTCGGCCAGGAACATGCCGCGGCGCGCGGTCTCGGGGTGCGACATGCCTTTGAGCGCTAGAACAAAGAGGATGGAGGCGATCAGGTAAGTGGCCTCCATGAAGTAGGTGGTGAGACTCATTTCTGGACCGCCTTGGCTTCGGGCTTGGCTTCAGGCTTGCGCTTGCCGAACATCTTCAACATGCGGTCGGTGATGCCGAAGCCGCCGACCACGTTGATGGTGGCGGTGGTGACGGCGACAAAGCCCAGGATGTGCGCGGGCAGGGGATAGCCCCTGGCGCCGGCCAGCACCAGCGAGCCGATCAGCGAAATGCCGGAGATGGCGTTGGTGGCCGACATCAGCGGCGTGTGCAGCAGAGGCGGCACGCGGCTGATGACCTGGTAGCCGAGAAAGGCGGCCAGCGCGAAGACGTAAACGGAGGCGATGAGGACGGCGGGATTCATGGGATCTCGGTAGCGGTGTTCGCGGAGTTAGCGTCCGCCGCGGCGGACGGTTAGCGGAGTTAGCAAGTTCGCCTTGTCGTTTCCCAGGTCTCAAAACCGAGACCTGGGGCACCCAGCGCTTTGCGCGAGTCAGCGGAGTTAGCTGGTTGTTGCGGCCGGTTCGAGCAGCTTGGCCACGCGGGGGTTGACGGGGGTTCCGTTGTGGGCGACGCAGGCGCCGGCGAGGACTTCGTCCTCCAGGTCGACGGTGAGCTCACCCTTCTTAGCGATGAGGGCGAGGAAGTTGAGGATGTTGCGAGCGTAGAGCTGGCTGGCGTGAACGGGGACCTCGGCCGGGAGGTTGAGCGGGGCGAGCAGCGTGACGCCGCCGAAGGTTTGCTCGACGCCGGGTTGGGTCAGTTCGCAGTTGCCGCCGGCCGGCGCGGCCAGATCGACCAGGACGGAGCCTGGGCGCATGGCCTCGATGGCGGCGCGGCGGATGAGGCGCGGGGCGGGACGGCCGGGGACCTGGGCGGTGGTGACGATGACGTCAGAGTGCGCGGCGGTGCTGGTGATCAGGTCGCGGCCGCGGTCCAGGGCCTCCTCGGTGAGTTCGGCGGCGTAGCCTCCGCCGCCCTCGGCGCTGATGCCACCCAGGTCCACGTCGAGGAACTTCGCGCCCAGGGAGCGGACCTGCTCGCCGGCGGCGGCGCGCACGTCGTAGGCTTCGACGACGGCGCCCAGGCGTCGGGCGGTGGCGATGGCCTGCAGGCCGGCAACGCCGGCTCCGATGACGAAGACGCGGGCCGGGGGGATGGTTCCGGCGGCGGTCATGAGCATGGGAAAGAGGCGCGGAAGGCGGTCGGCGGCGGCGATGACGGCCTTGTAGCCGGCAACAGTGGCCATGGAGGAGAGCGCGTCCATGGACTGGGCGCGGCTGATGCGGGGGACCAGCTCCATGCTGAAAAGCGTGGCCGGGCGGGCGATGGCCACGTCGAGGGCGTGCGGAGCGTCGAGGGGTCTGAGGAAGCCGATAACGACCGCGCCGGGCTTGAGACGGGCCTGGTCGGCGGCGTCGGGGGCGTTGACGACGGGCAGGACGTCGGCGCTGGCCAAAAGGGTCGCGCGATCGGCGGTCACGGTGGCCCCGGCTTCGGCGTAGGCCTGGTCCGATGCGGCGGCGGCGATGCCTGCGCCCGACTCCACGGTTACGGAGATGCCCTGGGCGATGAGAGACTTGAGGCTCTCCGGCAGCAAAGCGACGCGCGTTTCGCCGGCGGTGGTTTCCTTCAAGATGCCTAAAAGCAATTTGCCTCCGCAATCAGTGGGAACAATGGGCTCGAAGGAGGAATATCACCCCGGATAGACACGAGTCCATAGCCAACACGGATGGATTATTCAGGAATGGGCGCAGGGGTGGGTGTGATGCGGGTCACCAGCGGGGCGAGGGGCCGAAATCTGAAGTCACTTCCGAACAGGGATTTGCCTGCTCTCTTGTACGATGTCTGCGAGGGTTTGTATTAGATGAAAGTGAGATTGAAATCGGTCCGTGGTCTTTCATTTCCGCTCGTTTTCGGCCTGCTGCTTGGCGCGACGGCCTTGGGTTCAGCCCAGACCGCGAAACCGGCGCAAAGCTATCCGGCCCACCTGCCTTACAGCTTTGGCAATTTTGTGTGGTGGAGCGACGAGGAGCTGCGGACGCTGCTCAAGAAGCGGATTCCCGGCCTGGGCGATGAAATTGCGACCACTACCGCGGCCGAGGGCCGAGTGCGCGACGCACTGACGGCTTTGTTGAAGGAGAAGGGGATTCAGGCGGAGGTGCAGAGCGCGGAGCCATCACTTTCTTCGTTTCGACCGCTGATGGAGAACATGGTTGGCATGGGAGACCTGGAGATTCCGCCATTTCAACCATCCATTGTCTTCAGCGTGCTCAGACCCGAAGTTGTTTTGGGACGCGTGACGGTGCAGTCGGATGCCGAAGATGCGATGGAAGCAATCTCGGCGGAGTTCAATGGAGATGAAGGAAAGGAATTCGCGGCTGGAATGGTGAGTTTTTCTCGGTCGCGCGCCGAAGAAATCCTAAAGAGGAAGGGGTACCTGGGAGAACAGGTGCTTTTCCAACGAATGCCGCCTTACAAGCGGGCAGAATCCTACGCGGCGGACTTAACGATTGTCGTGACGGCCGGGCCAAAGTATAGAATCTCGGCGCTGAAGGTGGATGGTGGCCCTTTGTTCGAAGGCAGGGACCTGATGCAAGTCGTCCAAACAAAGGTGGGCGATCCGGCCGGGGGCTCGCCCTTTCGTGACTTGGGGCCAGCGTTGCGCGCCTATTACGAGCAGCAAGGATTTGCGGACGTGCGGCTCAAAGTGGATCAGGTGCTCGACAAGGAGCATGCGGCCGTTGCCTATTCTCTGAATGTGGTTCCGGGGCCGGTCTATCATTTGCGAAGCCTGACCGTTGAAAACCTGAATTCGGAGCAGGAGAAGAGGGTGAGGGATCTTTTGGGAATGAAGCCCGGAGATGTGTATTTGGATAAGGCAATCAACGACCTTTACCACGAGATCGCAAATGAGCCTTCGCTCAAGGGGTATAGCTTTAGCTTTGGGCCGAAGGCGGACAAAGCTGCTGCCATGATCGATCTGTCTCTAAGTTTCTTCAAAGAGGGCGGCGAGAGCAGCGTCACGATCAAATAACGGGCCGGATGTCTCGGCCGGCCCGCTATTTGCACTTCTATTTCGGCAGCGGAGCCGTGCCGGTGACGGTGAAGGCGGCTTCGGATTTGGATGCGGCTTCCTGGGGCTGGGCGCCTGCCAGGGTTAGGGTGTACTTGCCGGGAAGGATGCTGCGGTTGCCCTGATTGTCGACGCAGGACAGCGTGCGCGGATCGAGGGTGACGGTCACATCCTTGCTTTGACCGGCGGGAATGTTCACACGCTCAAAGCCGGCAAGGGAGTGGATGGGGCCGTCCTTCTGCGGAGTCTTGAGATAGGCTTCCACAACCTCGTCGCCCGGCACTGTGCCGGAGTTGGTGACGGTGACGGTGGCGGTCAACGGGTCGCCGGCCTTGAGGGATTCGGCGGAGAGCTTGATGGGGCCGTAGGTGAACTTGGAGTAGCTGAGGCCGTAGCCGAAGCCCCACAGAGGTTTGCCGGTGAAGTAGCGGTAGGTGCGGCCTTTGAGGGTGTAGTCAGTGAAGGCGGGCAGACCGTCGAGCGAGGCGTAAAAGGTGACGGGGAGGCGGCCAGCGGGGTTGGAGAGGCCGGCGAGGGTGTGGGCGATGGCGTTGCCGCCGTCGACTCCGGGGTACCAGGCTTCGAGAATGGCCTGAGCGTGCTCACTGGCCCAGTTGAGGGCGACGGCGCTGCCGCTTTGGAGAACGACGACGAGCGGCTTGCCAGTAGCGGCCAGGGCTTCAAGGAGCTTTTGCTGGGGCGCGGGCAAGTCGAGGCTGGTGCGGTCTCCGCCGTCGAAGCCTTCGATCTTGATGCGCATCTCTTCGCCTTCCAGTTGCGGCGAGAGGCCGACGAAGGCGACGAGGACATCGGCCTGTTTGGCCTGAGAGACGGCTTCGGCAATCTGGGCTTCCGGAGGCGCTTCCCACTTGAGGGTGAGGCCGCCGCCGGACTGGTCACCGGAGTGCGAGTACTCGATGCGGATTTCGTGGGGGTTGGTGTCGGTGAAGTCGACAGGGATGGAGGGAACCTTGGGGAACTGCATCACGGGCGGCGCGGTGGGCGAAGCTCCAGGAGCGGCATGGAAGTTGCCCATGGCGGAGATGTCAGAATGCTCTGGGCCCTGGCGCAGGCTGCCCTCTGAAAGGACTTTGCCGTCGAGGATGAAGCGATAGGACTCGACCGGCGAGTATGGGAAGCTGTCGCCGGATTCGAGGCTGAAGACGTAATGGCCGGCAGCGGGGACGGTGATCTGGCCGGACCAGCGAACGGAGTAGTTGGTGGTTTCGAGCTGCGGGACGGGGCGGGCGTTCTCCCAGTCGGACTGGACGGCGGGCTCGGTATGGGTGGCGACGGGGCGACCGGTCCAGTCGGACGTGGCGAAGTACTCCGTCTTGAGGCCCTTGTTCATGCCAAAGGCGGAGCGGGGGACGGGGACGCCGACGCCGGCGGCCAGCGTGGAGCCTTGCGCGTAAAGGATGGGCGAGGAGCGGAACTGGCGCAGCATACCGTCAAGCGGCGTGACCGGATAGAGCGGTGTGCCGACGTAGTTGCCCAGGATGGAGGGCAGCAGGTCGGCGGTGGGTCCGATGACGGCGATGTGCCCGGGCGCGGCTTTGAGGGGCAGCACGCCGGAGTTCTTGAGCAGAACGATGCTCCCTTCGGCGGCTTTGAGGGAGGTTTGGCGATTGGGAAGGGAGCCGGCGCTCCCGAAGGGAATCTTGTCCAGCGGGTTGGAGCCCTGAGGATCGAAGAGGCCCAGCTTGAAGCGGCCAGTGTAGAGCCGTTCGGCGGCCTGGGTGACGAGGTCTTCGCTGACGAGTCCCTGGCGGACGGCGTCGGCAAGGGTGTTGAAGCCGGGTGTCCAGATGCTGCAGGAGAGATCGGTGCCGGCCTCGAGGGCGAGAGCGGCGGAGTGGGTGATGTCCGGGGTCTTCTTGTGGCCCTGGTTCACGTCGACGATAGCGCCGCAGTCGGACACAACGAAGCCCTTGAAGCCCCATGCGTCGCGGAGGTGGTCCTTAAGGAGCATCTTGTTGGTGCAGGCGGGCCATTCGTCAATGGAGTTGTAGGCGCACATCACGGACTGCACGTGGCCCTCGGTGACGGTGGCGCGGAAGGCGGGCAAGTAGGTCTCTTCGAGGTCGCGCGGGGAGGGGTCGACGTTGAAGCCGTGGCGCAGGGTCTCGGGGCCGGAGTGAACGGCGAAATGCTTGCTGGTGGCCACGGCGCGAAGATGGTCGAGGTCGTCGCCCTGGACACCGTGGATGAAGGCAACGCCGAGTTTGGAGGTGAGGAAGGGGTCTTCGCCGTAAGTCTCCTGGCCGCGGCCCCAGCGCGGATCGCGGAAGATGTTGATGTTGGGCGACCAGAAGGTGAGGCCATAAAAGATGCGGTGGTTGCCCTGGCGCTGGGCTTCGTTGTACTTGGCGCGAGCCTCATTGGAGATGACATTGCCCATGGCGTGGACGATGGCGGGGTCCCAGGTGGCGGCCATGCCGATGGCCTGGGGAAAGACGGTGGCGTATCCGGCGCGGGCAACGCCGTGGAGGGACTCGTTCCAGGTCTGGTAGTCGGGAATGCCGAGGCGCGGAATGGCGGTGGCCCAGTCTTCGAGCTGGGTGACTTTTTCATCCAGGCTCATGCGACCGACCAGGTCGTGGGCGCGCTCCGCCGGGGAGAGCTTTGTGTCCAGATACGGCGCCTGTTGGGCGCCAGCGGCGGCACAGAGAACGAGGGCGAGAGCAGCGGTCGAAAGCCAGGGACGAGACGGCATGAACATGTTCCTCCGAGGGCGGCGCGGGACGGTTGCGCAGCCGGATGGGCTGTGCTTGTTCAGGGCGCTCCCGGGTGCGGCTGGCAGGGATCTGAGGGGCGCGACGAACGCACAAGGCAGCCGCTAGGAACTTTACAGGGCGAGAGGGCAGTTTGGCTAGCTTTATCGGTTTACTAGGGTATTTTCAGGGAGAATTGGAGTCGGAGGGCTGGATGTTTGGGGCAGATTGCGCGGCCGGCTGAGCCGCCGTTGCTTCCATGCGGGAAAGGATGGCCTGGAGTTGCTCGAACTCCGGTTGGCCGTGGAGCGGCTTCAGGCGCGGATCGGCGAGCATCTGGAAGAACCAGGGACAGCGCGCTTCGTTGGCGGCGCGCAGTTCAGTTAGAGCGGCATCGAGATCGCCGAGGGCGACATAGACCGCGGGCGTGAAGGTCTTGAGGACGTAGCGCTCCCGGCTGAGCCATTGCAGGCGTTCGAGGATTGCCTGGGCTTCGGTGGTGCGACCGCCGCACGCCAGGGCATACGCGTGGCAGGCGGCGGCCAAGTCGAGGTAAGGCTCGCGCTGGACGAGGTTCTGACCCAATTGGGCCGCACGCACTGGATCTCCATTGAAGGCAAGAATCAGCGAGCCGTAGAACGCGGTTCCTTCATGCTCGGGAAAGAGGCGAACGACACGCTCAATCTGGGCGACGCTTTCCTCAGCCTGACCACTGAGATGGTAGGCCCAGGCGAGGCGGCATTGGAGCCAGGGCGAAAAGGGGTCCAACTGGATGGCGGCGCGGAGCAGGGCTATGGCCTCTGGAAACCGGCGGCGGCTGAGTGCGAAGGTGGAGCGCGCGCGGGTGATCGATGGGTCGTGGGGCAGATGAGCGGACAGTTCAAAGGCCCAGAGGGCGCCGGGAAGATCATGGTCGAAGTGGAAGTTCACCCAGGCCAGGGCGGGAAGAATGGATTCACCCTGCAGCGGAAAGTCGGGGACCGACTCCGCAGTGCGGTGCACCAGGTCAGCGGCAGCCGCAGGCGACATGAAACCATAGAGGGCCTGGGTAACGCACAGGTGCGCAAGATCAACCTTGGCGGCAATCAGGGACGGGTCCAGTTCGGTGGCGCGCATCAGATGCTGCAGCCCATCCTGCATGCGATGGCGTTGGAGCGTCTGCCACTCGTGGTGACCACGGAGAAAAGCTTCATAGGCTTCGCGACGCATCGGACTGGACTCACTTTCCGGTTCGGGTCCGGCGGCAGCGGAGATGGACCGGGCTTCCGCGCCCCACTTCAGCGACGAAGCGAGCGCCTGGGTATCCTGCAGCGTCGGGAGAGCGTCTGCGGCCTCTGCGGGGAGGACTGCTTCCCGAGCAACCGGGGCGACTCCCGCCACGGAACCGGTGGACACGCTGCCGAGGCGGAAGTTGAGGCGGTTGATCAACTCCGTTTCGCTTCCGGTGATCTTGCTTCGGTCCACGAAAAGGTCTTCCACCCAGATCTGGATGCCATCCACAATGCGAATCATCTCCACACGGAGGAGGAAAAGGGTGGGGAAGGCGCGCAGGGTTCCGACCAGCACCAAATCTGCCTTAAGGGCTTCGCCAATCTGCTGGGCCGTGAGTCCACGCAGGGCCAGCGTAAAAACCGAGTCCCGCGCGAGGACGTAGGCGAGGGGTCTGCGTGCATTGCTGAGGCGGGCGATGGTCTCCTCCGCAATGGCTGTTCCCAGATGCTCGGGGACGCCGACCCGAGTAGCGAAGGGTGGAATGGCCAGCCGAGGAAGATCGGTGGCCGGGGGGGCAGCGAAGCGGCGCACCTCCCCAACCAAGCGATAGCCGCGCTTGTAGACGGTCTGGATGCAGTCATCCGGCTGCAAGCGGGCACGCAACGACGACAGGCACCTGGGCACACTGTCGGCAGTGACATGAACATTACCCCAGAGGGCCTGTTTGAGCTGCAATGGGGTGACGATCTGGCCGGCGTGAGCCAGCAGGAGCCTCAGCGCGGCCAACTCCCTGGGAGGCAGGTGCAGCAGCGCGTCTCCGCGATAAAGGGATCCGTCGGCTTCGAGCCGGAATCCGGAAAAGACGATAGCTTCTTCTCCGCGTCCGGCGCCGGTGTTTGCGGTGGTGGAGTCAGGCGAGCCCGATGAAGGTTGATTTGTCCAATCCAACGCCGTACCTCGGAGTTCTTGCCCACCTGCCAGCCGATTTCAGGCCATTCGCACGAGACGAAAAGCGGGTCCTGGCGTGGGCAGCATTGGACACCGATGCTGGACAATCCGGGGAGAGAGAATTATCAGCATTCCCAACAAAAAAACTGACTTCTGAGAGTCATTTTGATCTTGTGTGGCAAGGCAATTATGCGCTGTTTGAAGGTCCGCTGGAAGAGATTTTAGACGGCTTTTCTTGGTCTTAAGTAATAAAATGCGGTTACTTTTTTACTATTTAGTAAACAAAAACATTCGGACTTATGTTCGTTAATTCAATGGACTTCCCCTTAGATAAAATTGATTTTTGTTCTCTTCATTGCTGCGGGTTCATCAGAGGTCTTCACGGGCCAAAGCCAGCCCGGGCTTTGAGATCGATCTGTTAGGAGAAGACGTCCAGGCGAGGAGAAAAGAGCGGCTGAGACCGAGGACGAGAGCAGGTAATCCAGAGCAGAAAATCGGTAATCAAAGAAAGAGTGTTCAGGACTCCGCTGTCAGGCGAGTGAAACCGGGCGCGGGGACCGGCGAGCAGCCGTTTCCGATCCCCGTGCGGGTTGTGTTTATTTGCGCGTAAGGGCGATGCCGAGGCCGGTGGTGAGGATCACGTCGTTATCCAGGGTTCCCGCGGGAGGGAACGAGGTGTAGTTGTCGCTGAAGGTGGTTACCCAGTTGAACATCTTGCCCAGCTTGGTGCTGAAGCTGGAATTGAGGGTGAGCTGGAACTGGCTCAAGTCGTTCAGGTCGGGATAGATGGTGGCCTGCTCGGTGAACAGGCTTGCGGCGCCGATCTTGCGGGTGTACTGCTGACCCAGATCGAGGGCGGCGAAGCTGTTGACGGTCGCGGGCGTGAGGATCTCGGCCGGAGGCGGCGTGGCATTCGCGGCGTAGAAGGCGGCGTAGTTCTCGTGGGTCCAGACCAGGCCGCTCATCACGTCGAAGGTCTGTTTGGGAGTCTTGCTGGCGTGCCAGCCAAAGCCGCCGCCGATGATGGAGCGCAGATCCAGGTTCTGCAGGGCATTGGAGGAGAAATCGCCGGAGACGAATGCGAAGAACCTGGGATTGACGTTGTGGTCGTAGCGAATGCCGCCGCCGGTAGCGTTGGCGCTGGTGGAGGGAATGGCATTGGAGTTTTTGCTGTACAGGGTGTTGACGTAGAGCGCGGTCTTGTCCGTCCGGGTGGTGCGGGCAGCGGTGAAACCGGCGCCGAAGGTGGCGGTCGAGGAGTTGCCGCGGGCGAGGGCCAGACTGACGTTGGCGGCGCCGGCCCAGGCGTGGGCCCAGTTGGGGTGCAGCGAGGCCTCGAAGGCCTGCTGGTCGGCGGGGCTGCGCAGCACGGTAACGGTGGCCGGGTCCAGCGTGGCCGTGCCGGAGGCGGTGGTCACTACCAGGCCTGCATCGGAGCGCGCGATTGCGGTTACATTCAACTTCCCCTTGGGCGTTGGCAAGACCATGGGCTGACTGGTGGTGAGGCTGGCCACCTGGTCCCAGGCAATGGCGATGGCATCGGCATACGCGGTCTTGAAGGTGAGCTTGCCGCCGTCGAGCTTGACGGCGGTTCCGGTGAGCCGGTCGCCGTTTTTCAGCACGACGGTATCGGCGCTGAGCCGCGGTGCGGCTGTAAGGACGAGGACGGCAAACGCGATCAGAGAAAGGGCAAAACGTTGGGGGAAAAGGACTTGCATGGGGAAGCACCTGCTTCTTGTGAGAATGGACAATCGCATAGGTCGCCGGGCAGACTACTGCCGGGGCTTCGGGGTGCTTTTCTATGGTAACGCCGGGCCTGCTGGAAGGTTGCGAGAGTCGCGGCGGAAAACCTTCAGAAATCTTTCAGGATTGGACGCATCGCCGACTGGCAGACTAACTGCGGGGCCTTGTCAGGCCTGAAGGGAAGTTTGCCATGGCCAAGACGGTTTCCTTTGCCCAGTGGTCGATGGAGCCATACAGTATCGGACTCAAGTTGCGCTATTTACGGACGCAAAAGCGGCTGACGCTCGCGCGCCTGGCGGTGGAGACCGGGCTTTCGACCGCGCTGCTGTCAAAACTGGAGACCGACCGCATGGTGCCCACGCTGCCGACGCTGGCGACGATTAGCCGGGTATACGGAGTGGGAATGAGTCACTTCTTCAGGGAGCCGACCTGTCATACGCTCTCCATCACGCGCAAAGCTCACTTGCAGGGCCAGGAGCGGGGCATGGAGCAAGTGAAGATCATTCCGTTGAATGCGGTGGAGGAAGGCCTGGTGACGAACGCCCCGGCAATGGGGGCTAGTGACCCAGCGCGTACCGGCAAAGAAACCCTGGGACATCGCGCCCAAGGGGTAACCGGTAGCCGCGCGATTCGGGGCGCCCAGGGGGCACCCGCCCGGTTGGTGGCGCAGATGGTTGAACTTGCGGCCGGCGGGGCGGCATGCACCATAAACTGCCTGCAACAAGTGAGCGGACTGGTTTATGTGCTGGAAGGCAGTCTGCAACTGGATTCGGGAGGGTTGCACGAACTGCTGGAGGCAGGCGACTGCGCGTACGTGGAAAGCGACATGGCGCTCGTATGGAGCGCGGCCGGCAAGCAACGCTGCCGCGTGCTGGCTGTGTTTCCCGGCGCGGAACGGACGGAACAGTAGAGCGGGTTCAACTGCCGCTTGGGCGCTTTGGCTTGGGGCAAGGCGACTTTGGAACCGGGATAACCGCCCAGGGTTGCAGGTTCGGACGGCTTCACCTGCGATGCGGCCAACAGTGCGCCAGGAGGACTGCCTTTTATTGACAGCCTGGAACCAGGGAACGCTCGCGTCGAATTCAGCCCCGCAAGGACCCCTATCAGCAAACGAGGCTGAGGTCACGAACCGGTGACCTCAGCCTCGAGAAGACCTAATAGAGAAGACCTAATAAATATCGGAGCTAGGCTGCCTTGGCCATGGGTGGCTCGTCCGTCTTTTGCTTTGACTTCCAAAAAACGAAGCAAGCCATCAACAGGAGCCCCGTGCCGAGCAACAACAGTGAGGACGGTTCAGGGGTTGGCGTGATGCTTCCATTAAGGATCGGATCGCCGCCCTCGCCGACACCGGGATTGAATTCCCATGCCCCGCCTATCCACTCATTCCAGTAATAGGTGCCATTGACTTCCCAGATGTTGACCACCCCGCCATTGGAGAGCTTGAACAACAGTCCATATGTGTCCAGGCTGCGCGACCCGCTTGAACCGATGACGAGATCGTCGTAGTCGTAGTTATAACCGGCGCCGGCGGTGTAAACGTTGTACCCCGAATTGGTCCAGTTACCGATAATGGTTGCACTCACCCCATTGATGGTGAAAGCGCCGCTGGTGATGGCAGTCGTGCCCCCGCCGAGCGCGGTACCGGTCAGCGTGCCGGAGCCGCTGAAGCCGACGCCGCTTGCGGCGAAAGTGAATGAGTCAGCCTTTACGGCAGGTGCAGCGATAAGAGCCGCTGCTAATGCGATCAAAACCATGAAGAACTTCTTCATAAACTCCTCCAAAGCACGCTTTCGTGGGAATCTGTCCTGGAGGCACCTTGCCGGTGGCTGCAAAAGGCCCTGGTCCCTTGACCAAAGCTCTGCGCCACAGGCGACTACCGCCTGCAGTGAATCTTCACGGGATTCACGCTGAGAATCTCCGCGCCCCTGGCGCGGCTTGCGTTACCCCTTTGGAGTGAAGGAACCATGCTGTTCGGGCCTGTCCACAGTGTCGAACTTCAGGCCACTCCGCTCCATTAGCGTGACTTGAATGTAGTCGGGTTGAGAGGCCTAATCCATAGCTCTTTATAGGGTTAGTCATGACCCTTTATAGGCCCAGCAATGACCCAGCGGGTACTGTTACCAAGGGGCATCAAGTGCCATGCCGATAGAACTTTGGGTTGGCATCCAATCGGATCGCAGCCGGCCCACACGGCTTTTTCCCCGATGAAGCGTCTGCCGGGCGCCTGCCATGTTCGCCGCGAGACGGAGGAATGCAGGTTCCGGGATTTGTGTTTTGGGGTGAGTTTACTTGATCGCCGCACGGCCGCAGATGCGGCTGCGGAGGCTGGGGTGAAGCGGAAGGGGCTTGGCCGGCGCCCGGGGCCGGCGCAGGAACAATCCAGAGACCGCGGGGTTCCGTTCAAGCTGTCCAGAATTAATGGGCGGCGGCTTTCGGCAGCAACTCGAATGAGTCGAGAAAGCGAGCTGTGTCGGCGTACCGGGCGTTGAGCGGCGCGGCGACCATTGTCTGATAGAGAGTGGCGCCGACCAGGTAGATGCGCGCGGAGATGTGCGCAGTGTCGTTGTCGGCTTCGAATTCGACTCCGCGGTTGGAACCCAGGGTGATCTTCTTCTCGCTTGTCAGCTTGGCTTTCACGTTGGTGATGGCGCCGTTCTTCGCTCCATCGAGTACCACATCAGGATCTTTGCCGGTGAGAGTTGCGCCGTAGTCGCACACCGCGGCAATGAGCGTGGTGGAGGCGTCCTGCGCCACATAGGTACGCAGTTCGAATGTGCCCGCGGCGGTGGAGACATTCTGCTTGTCCGAAGCGGGCCGGGAGGGAAACCAGGCGCTGAACCCGTCTGCGCCGTAGCGATAGGACGCCCCTTCCGGCGGCTTCGCGGCTGCGGCTGCGGGCGCGGCAGGGCGCGGCAGCAACTGAAAGGAGTCGAGGAAGCGGGCCGCGTCGGCGTAGGCTTCGTTCAACGGCGAGGCAACCATGGTCTGGTAAAGGACACCTCCGGCCATATAGATGCGGGCCGTGATGTGCAGCTTATCGCTCTCGGCCTCGAACGCGACCCCATGGGCGGTGTCCAGGGAGATCTTCTTCTCGCTGAGAAGATGGGCGCTCATGTGTTCGACCGCGCCCTTCTTTGCGCCCGCCAGCATCTCGGTGGGGTCGGCGGCAACGCCGCTGGCGCCATAGTCGCAAACCCCCACGTACAGGGCCGTGCCGCCCGCCTCCGTAACGTACGAGTGCAACTCATATGTCGTGGATCCGACGGGAACATTGTTCCGGGTCAGCTCCGGCTCCGATGGAAACAGGGCGCTGAACCCGTCGGTTGAGGAACTGAAGGGCTTCCATTGTGGCGTTTGCGCGGCGAGGGGCGTGGCCAAAGTTAACAGGGCAAAGACAATGCCAAAGCCAAGGCTCCGGGTTCGGTGCATCGAGTGCATGAGATTCGATCTCCTTGCCGGCGCGACAGTGAGGCCGCGATGATCCGGCGCCACCCGGGCTCCCTTCCTGTTTTTTTGATCCAGCCACCAAGAGCCTGGATCGGGCTCCAGAACGGAGAATTCCAAGAATACTCAGATTGCCACGGCGCGTGGCATGGGAGCAAGGGATTTGCTGTTGTTGGTGTTGGGGCAGATTCTGGTTCGGCCAGGCGCAATCCCCATCCACTTACCAGAATCCCAAGATGAGCAGGGCTGAGAAGAGCGATGAAAGCGCCAGCGCCCGTTGGCCAACTGTCGTAAGTGGAGTCTGGAGGGCTCCAGGATTCCGTTGGCGAAGAAGGTCGTACGAGTAGCCCATCACAGCCACCAACAGCGCCGTTGCGATCCAGCTCCGCCGAAGCAACGCGGCAGTGACCGCGGCACTCAAGAGCACACCAAGCGAAATCTGGGCTGCGCGCCGGAATTGTTCGCTGGCGGGTGTGGTTCCGCGCAATGCGATACGCGCGTCCAGCCGGGCATGCACCACCAGGATTCCCGCGGTGGCTTGCATTGCCAATAAGAGCCACAACCACCAGCACCAGGGCGCTATGGCTCCGGTTGCCGACAGGGAAGTGGCCAGCGAGCTGGATGTGAGGGCCAGGGCACTGGCGATCTGAAACAGGGTAGAACGCTGACGGTTCTTCACATTGACTGCAATCGCCAGCGCCGAAAAGATGCCAACCCCCAAGCCCATCGCCACAACTGCCACAAGGGGCCAGGTGAACACCAGAACGAGCCCGCTGAGGATGAGGATTACCATCCACCCAGCGAACCACTGCGCGGCTGCAGTTGTCTCCGAATGCCGCTGCTTCCAAACGAAGCGCTGCCTTGCCAATATCACCATCGGGTCTTTGGCGGCCAACGCCGCGAACGCCGCTGTCAGGGTCGCCAACTCGCTCCAGCGCCATGTTCGGGCAAGAATCGCTGTACAAACGATGGGGATCAACAGCATGGCCGTCGCGCCATGTTCGCGCGGCAGAAAGCGTACATTCTGGTGCGGTTTGGCGGATCCCCTCGTGTTTGCTTGTTGTGACATCGATGGACCTCAATACTCAGCTTCAACCTCGACTGGCCGGGGCGCTTGCGGGGTCTTGCTCGCCCCGCCTTCTATTGCCTGCCCGATTCTGGCTGTTGTGGAACTCCTGATGGTTTGAGATTAAGCCGCAGCACGGGGCCGGACAGCGACTTTGATCACTGACGCGAAAAAATGCGGCAAATGCGGCTTGGGTTTACCGTTTGCGGACCCGGTGTGTAGGATGATTTCTGATTCCGAGGGACAACAAACGATGCGACCCAACTTCAACCTGATGAAGGCCACGCTGACCGGCGCGCTGGGCGGACTGCTGTTCGGCTTCGATACTGTTGTGATCTCCGGCGCCATCGATGCGCTGGTCAAGCTGTATGGTCTGAGCGCGCGCGGCGAGGGCTTTACGGTGGCCATCGGGCTGGTCGGCACGGTGGTGGGCGCGCTGGGCGCGGGCGTGGCGGGACAAAGGCTGGGCGGACGCGAAGCCCTGCGTCTGACCGCGATGCTCTATATCATTTCGGCCTTTGGCTGCGGGCTGGCATGGAACTGGCCCTCGTTTCTGCTCTTCCGGTTTGTTGGCGGGCTTGGCATCGGCGCCTCGTCGGTGCTGGGTCCGGTCTACATTGCGGAGCTGGCTCCGGCCAAGTGGCGCGGACGGCTGGTTGGCGCGTTTCAGTTCAACGTGGTCTTCGGCATCCTGGTGGCCTATACCTCGAACTACGTGATCCGCACGCTGCATCTGGGCGCGACGGAGTGGCGCTGGCAGGTGGGCGTGGCGGCTGTGCCGGCAGCGGGCTTCCTGGTGCTGCTGTTCGGCATCCCCCGCAGCCCGCGCTGGTCGGCCTCGAAGAATCGCATCGACGAAGCCCTGGAAGTGCT
>DATNHL010000350.1:0-3293 GCA_035604995.1 Occallatibacter sp.
AATTTGGTCACCTTCGCCCGCTCGTCCGATGGCGAGGCTTCAATCTGCTCTATAATGTCCTGTGCGCTCACATTTCTATTCTCCACAAAAACCCTCGTTAAGCAAGCCGCGATCCGCCCCGCCCTCACAACGCGAGCAGGAACTTCTCAATCTCGTTGAGCCGGGCGGAGGCGCCGCTCGCGGCGAGGCGGGGGAACCTGCTGCCGGTCATGAGGTAATCGTGGTTGCGGGTGAGCATCAGCTTGTCGTCTTTCACTTCTATCATGGTGATGCCCCGCTCGGCGGCCAGGAGCTTGAGCCGGGCGACTTGCAGCAATCGCTCGAGCGGCGGGGGCGGCGGGCCGAAGCGGTCGCGCGCTTCTTTTTCAACCTCGACCACGGCCCCAGGCTCGCTCGCCTGCGCCAGCTTGCGATAGATCTCGATTCGCTGCCGGGCATCGGCGATGTAGTTGAAGGGAATATAGGCCGAAGCGGCGGAGGCCGTGCTGGGCGAGGCCGGACGCGGGAGATCGGCCTCCAGCCCAATCGCCTCCTCGCGGCACTCCGCACTCAAGTCCGTTGAGCGAAGCGAAATCCCGACTCGTCGGGACACTCCGCATTCCGCATTCCGCACTCCGCACTCCGCACTCGAAGGCCGCTCTTCGCCCGGGTTAAGGGCCAGGAAATCGAGCTGCACCCGAACGTCGACGCGCGGCTTGAGCTTTTCCCCTTTGACCCTGGCGATGCTCTGCTTGAGGAGCTGGCAGTAAAGCTCGAAGCCCACGGCGGTGATGTGGCCGCTCTGCTCGGCGCCGAGGAGGTTTCCGGCGCCGCGGATTTCCAGGTCGCGCATGGCGATTTTGAAACCGCTGCCGAGGGTCGAGTATTGTTTGAGAGCGCTCATGCGCTTGCGCACGTCGCTCAGCAATTGGGCGTGGCGGGGCAGGAGCAGGTAGGCGTAGGCCTGGTGCTTGTATCGGCCCACCCGCCCGCGCAGTTGGTAGAGATCGCTCAGGCCGAAGCGGTCCGCGCGGTCGATGATGATGGTGTTGGCGTTGGGGATATCCAGGCCGCTCTCGATGATGGTGGTTGAGAGCAGGACGTCGGCCGCCCCGTTGATGAACCGGGTCATGACCTCCTCGAGTTCGTCGCTGTGCATCTGGCCGTGGCCCACGACGATGCGCGCCTGCGGCAGCAGCGCCTCGAGCTTCCGGGCCATCGTCTGAATCGTCATCACGCGGTTGTGCAGAAAAAAGACCTGCCCGCCCCGGTTCAGCTCGCGCTGGATCACCTCTCGAATGAGACGCTCGTCGTATTGCGCGACCACGGTCTCGACGGGCAGCCGGTCGTGCGGCGGGGTTTGGATGGTGCTCATGTCCCGCGCCCCGGACAGAGCCAGGTAGAGCGTTCGGGGAATGGGCGTGGCGCTGAGCGTCAGCACGTCCACCAGCTTGCGCAGTATCTTGAACTTCTCCTTGTGCATCACCCCGAAGCGCTGCTCTTCGTCGATCACCACCAGGCCCAGGTCCTTGAACGTCACGTCCTCCTGCACCAACCGATGCGTCCCGATCACGATGTCCACCGCGCCGGCCGCCAGGTCCCGGACCACCTCCTGCTGCGCGCGGTGCGCGCGAAAGCGCGAGAGCAGCTCCAGCCGCACCGGGTAATCCGCCATCCGCTCGCGGAAGGTGTTGAAATGCTGCTGCGCCAGCACGGTCGTCGGCACCAGCACGGCCACCTGCTTGCCGTCCAGGACCGCTTTGAAGGCGGCGCGAATGGCCACCTCCGTCTTGCCAAAACCGACATCGCCGCAGATCAGCCGGTCCATCGGTTTGGCGCGCTCCATGTCGGCCTTGGTCTCGAGAATGGCGCGGATTTGGTCGGGGGTCTCTTCGAAGACGAACGCGCCCTCGAAATCGCGCTGCCAGGCAGTGTCCGGGAGAAAAGCATGGCCCGCCTGGGATTCGCGGGCGGCCTGGATGGCCAGCAACTCGCTCGCCACGTCACGCACCGCGCGCTCGGCCTGCATCCGCGTCTTGAGCCAGCGGCTGCCGCCCAGCGTATTGAGCGCCGGGCGCGCCTTGCCGGCCCCGACATACTTGCTCACCAGGTGCGCCTCGGTCACCGGCACATAGAGCTTGGGCGGCGGCTGCGCCGGCTCACTGGGCGCATATTCTATGACCAGGCATTCCTGCCCGGCGTTGGCTGCCGCCGCGGTCCCCTGGGTCGGCTTGGCCCCCGCGCCCAGCGGCAACACCTGCAAGCCGGTGTACCGCCCAATCCCGTGCTGCAGATGAACCACATAATCCCCCTCTTCCAGGTCAGCAAAGTCAATGTCCAGTGCTGAACGCGTTGCCTGCGCGTGCGGCGACTTCAGACGGCGCGGCCGCTGGACCTTGTAACGGCCGAATATCTCCGCATCCGTCACCACCACCGTCCTGGCCTCATCGTAGAGAAACCCGCCCGACAGGGCGCCCAAGTCAGTCCACAGTCCAGAGTCCACAGTCCCCAGTCGGGAAAGCTCCTCGGGCTTCGGGCCGTGCCCTTCAGCCTGCCGACTCTGTGGACTCGGAACGCCGGCTTCAGCCGGCAGGCCCCTTTCAACCGCGGACTGTGGACTGCCTGCCGCGCCGTAGCGGAGCGCGGGCGGGTGGACTGTGGACTGTGGACTCTCCCAGCCGCATTCCTTCCAAATCTCGGCAAAGCGCTGCCGTTCGCCGTCGTTATTGCAGAAGACCTGAACGACATAGCCCTGGCGCAGCCAACGATGCAACTGGGCGAAAAACTCGCGGCGCTGCTCCTCGGCCACGCGTGGCTCCGGTGCGCGCTCAAGCATCGGGCGATAGGCCTCGAGCCCCAGAAAGCGCGGGCTGCCCTCTGCCGCCCGTCCTTCACCTCCCAAGTCGTCAAGTTCGACCTTCGAGCTTCGAGCTTCGGTCCTTCCCACTTCCTCCGCCTCGGCCAGGTTCAGAACCGTCATCCCCTTGGCTTCGGCCTGCCGCCGGAACTCCTGCCACGGCATGAAGAAGGCATCGCCTGGAGGCACCTGGCGGCCATATTCCTGCGCCTGCTCATCCACTTGCTCCGGCTCGCACAGCAGCAGAATCGTCTCCGCGGGCAGATAATCCAGCAAAGTCCCCAAACCCTCGCTCCGCCCTCCGCCCTCCGCACTCCCCACTCCGCCCTGCGCATTCCGCACTGCGCCCTCCGCCCTCCGCCCTCGAAGGATTCCCAACTCACCTGCCGGAGGAAGGGTGATCGCCGCGACCTCCTCGCGGGAGATCTGCGTGAGCGGATCGAAATGGCGCAGGGAT
>DATNHL010000351.1:0-4409 GCA_035604995.1 Occallatibacter sp.
GGCTACTATGACCAATGGGGCAACTGGATTCCCCCTTGCGGCGTTGTGTCGCCCTACGGCTACTAACTCAACGTGGCCACCGCCGATCTGAACGAACATTACTCTGGCCGGAGCCTCTGGCGCCACTCCGACGCCTTCTCCGGCCTCTCCCAGTTTTCGTAAAGCTGAACAATCCGCTCTCCCGCCTCGGATAAAACCCGCCGGTCGTCCAACGGAATTGCGGCTTTCCGTTGCATCATGCCTTGATATCCAGAAACCAATAGCGGCTCTGCTTCGGCATATTGGCCCTGACCAGCCAGGCTCGCGCCCATCAGGTTTTGGCTCCAATATCGTTCCCACGACTCGGCAGCCGTCTTCTCGCTATTGTTTCGAGCCTCACGAAGCAGCGCTTCCGCTTCGGCGAACTTCTTCTGCTGTAGGCGAACCTCCCCAAGCAACGCCATTACACTGATTGTGTCGGGGTGAGTTGGCCCCAAGACGCGACGCCGCGCCTTCAGGACTGTAGTCCAAAGAGTTTCAGCCTCCCCGCTCTTGCCTTCGCTACGGTACAGGTTGGCGAGGCTGTTCATGCTTTTGATCGTGTCAGGATGGTCTTGACCGAGTGTCCGGCGCCGGATCTCGAGAGCCTTGGTCAAGAGGGGTTCCGCCAGGGCATACTTGCCTTCGCTGCGGTACAGCAACCCCAGCATGTTCGTACAGGTGAGAGTGTCGTTGTGTTCCTCACCTTCCACGCGGCGAAAGCCCTCCACGGCCCGCACTGAGAGAGGCTCGGCCTGCGCATACTTGCCTTGCATCTGGTAAACGAAGCCGAGGTTGCACATGGTCAACAAAGTGAGGGGATGCTCCTCGCCCAGCGCCCGCCGCCGGATCGCCAACGCGCCTGCCAAGAAAGGCTCCGCTTGCGCCCACTTACCTTCCTTCCCGTAGAGCACGGCGAGGTTGTTCATGCTGCGAGCGGTCACGGAATTCTCATCACCCAGCAAGCGACGGTGGATTTCGAGAATTTTGGTGTTGATGGGTTCCGCCTGCGCGTACTTGCCTTGCGCCTGGTACAGCGCGGCGAGGTTGCCCAACGCCGACATTGTGTCCACGTGTTCTTCGCCGAGCACACGTCGCTGGATTTCAAGGGATCTGGTCAGCAGAGATTCGGATTGTTCGTACTTGCCCTCGAGCCGGTACAAGTTACCAAGGTTGGTCATGGTCTCCAAAGTCTCGATGTGCTCTTCTCCCAGCAGGCGGCGTTGAATTTCTAGTGTGCTCGTATATAGACGCTCGGCTTGCGCATACTTGCCTTCGTCCTCGTACAAACTCGCCAGGCTGTTGGTGGTGTACAGCGTTTGGGGATGCTCCGGGCCGAGTACGTCGCGCTGGATCTCCAGGGCTCGGTTGTGGAGAGACTCGGCTGGCGCATATTTGCCTTCCTCTTTATACACCTCCGCCAGTTTGTTCATGCTGAGCGCGGTACTGGGATGTTTCTCGCCCAGCGTGCGCCGTTGACCATCCAGGGCCTTGGTTAAAAGTTGCTCGGCGCGCGCAAACTTTTCCTGATCGTCGTATAAAAGCGCCAGGGCGTATGTGGTTTCGAGCGTGCCAGGATGATCCTCGCCCAAAACACGGCGTTGGACGTCCAGCACCTTGGTCAATAGCGCTTCAGCCTCGGCTGCCTTACCTTGTTGTCTGAACAAGAGCCCGAGGGCTTTCAAAGCGGCCAGCGTGTCGGGGTGCTCCTCGCCCAGCAGCCGGCGCCGCAGTTCGAGCGATCGTTCTATCTGTTTCTGCGCCTCCGGGTAGACACCCAGATCAAGATACGTATTACCGATGGTCTGCCGGATGGAAGCCTCCACCAGAGGCTGTTTGTCGAACTTCCGCGCGATGCCGGCGGCGGCCCGGTCGAGCGCGGTACGCACTTTGAGATCCGGGTCGGGCTTGGTGCCGGGGCGGGCCTGGGCGCTGGCACTGGCCTGCGCCAAGAGGTCATTTTGCAGGAAGTCGCTTACCGCTTTCGCACTGGCCTCGGCTGCGGTGGCCCGGTCCCGTTCCTTGAGCGCCGCTTGTCCCGCCCGATTGGCCCGCACGGCCATCCATGTGCTAACAGCGACCCCCGCCAGCAGCACCACAAACACCGCTGCCATGCCCGCCATTAGTCCCCGGTGCCGCCGCGCGAATTTTTGCAGTTGATAGCCAGCGCTCGGCGGCCGCGCGATTATTGGTTCGTCATTGAGGTAGCGCTGAATGTCCGCGCCCAGATCCGCTGCTGACGCGTATCGCCGGGTTTTGTCCTTCTCCAAGGCCTTACTGACAAGGGTCTCGATGTCTCCGCGATAATCGCGATCGATCGAGCTGAGGGACGCCGGCTCCTCGTCCCGAATCGTGTGCACAGCTTCGGGCAACTGGCGATAGTTCACTTCATATGGCAGGCGCCCGGACAGGAGTTCATACAGGATCACTCCCAGGGCGTAGACATCGCTGCGCGTATCCACTTCAAGCGGGTCGCCCAGCACCTGCTCTGGACTCATGTAGGCTAGGGTTCCCACCAACTGGCCTAAGCCGGTCTGCATGGTCGGCTGCGAATCACCCTCTGGCGCTTCTGCCTCGGTGACGCGCGCCACTCCGAAATCAAGGATCTTGGGTTGGCCGGTTTCATCCACCAGGATATTGCCGGGTTTCAGATCGCGGTGAATCAGTCCACGCTGATGCGCGTGATGGACGGCTTCGCAGACTTTCACCATCAAGACCAACTTCTGCCTGGTGTTGAGCTGATGAGCTTCCGCGTATTGTTTCAAGGGCAGGCCACGGATGAACTCCATGGCGAAGAACGGCTGCGGCCCAAAGCCGGCATCGGCCATACCGGACTCGTAGATTTGAGCGATGCCGGGGTGCTGCAAACGAGCCAGCGCTTGCGATTCGTGCCGGAAGCGGCGCAATCGGTCGGGGGTGGCCAAGCCGAGCTTGATTACTTTCAGAGCGACCATGCGGCGCGGTTCTTCCTGCTCAGCTTCGTAGACCGTGCCCATGCCACCTTCGCCGAGCAACCGAATGATCCGGTAGCGGCCAATGGACGCAGGGAGCGAAGGAATGCCCGGTTCCCGAGACGTTGCCAGATCCCTGGCCGCCACGTCCAGAGCCGGCGCCTCCAGGAAATTTTCCGTGTCGCGCGCTTGTGCCAACAGCGATTCAACTTCTTGCCGCAGCGATTCGTCTCCATCGCAGGCTTGCTCGACGAACGCCGCCCGACGGCTCACTTCGCGCTCCAGGGCCGAGTGGTATAGCTCCTCGATTTTCCGCCAACGCGCAGTTTCCAAGTGAGTGCCCTAGCTTAGCTCACGCCGCAGCCAGCTCTTGGCCAACTTCCAGTCTCGCTGCACGGTTTCCGGCGAGACCTTCAACAGCTCGGCGGTTTCCTTCACGCTCAGCCCGCCGAAAAAACGCAACTCGACCACCTGGCCCTTGCGCGGGTCAATGGCCGTCAACGCCTGGAGGGCATCGTCTATGGCGACCAGGTCCGTGCCGGGCTGTTTGGCCGCCGCGAGCGCTTCGTCGAGATCCAGCGAGCTCACATCGCCTCCGCGTTTCTGCGTCTGGCGCGAACGGGCCCAGTCCACCAGAATGTGCCGCATCACCTGCGCGCAAACGCCGAAGAAATGGGCTCGGCCCTCCCACGTCGCGTGCGAGGAATCCACCAGCCGAACGTACGCCTCGTTTACCAGCGCGGTGGTTTGCAGCGTGTGGCTTGGCCGTTCATCGGCCATGTAGCGTTGCGCCAGGCGGTGTAACTCGTCGTACACCAGCGGCACAAGTTTTTCGATCGCGCCCGGGTCACCCTGGCTCCACGACTGCAACAGTTGTGTGATCTGCTCCGACTGTGGCTGCATTTGCGCTGGGGCCCGCCATTTAACTGTCTGAGAAAAGGCTAACACCTATTGTATGTGCTTGGTAGGGTGAGTCGTTACGGCCAGCCTGGAGGTACGGGCAGTACCCGCCAACCAGAATCTTCCACGCGCGATTACGGTTTTCGCAGCCTTTTCCCGCCGTTAACTATTGAGGAGAGAATCATGAGCCTTACACTGAAGCAGCTCGGCCCCCTGGCAGTGCTGGCCTGCGCAGTGGCGCTCCCTGCGCACGCCAATCTGTTGACCGGTGACACCATTCGAACGTGGGAGCTATACCCCAATCTTTCAACTATTTACGCGGGGCCAGTTGATGTGGTGGATCCCGGCAGCATCCTCGCATTCCCTAGTTTCGCTCCAATCGTGGACATCTCCTTCAGCGATGCCAACATCACCATCACGATGACTCGCGACGCTACCGCCTACACGTCGGCGTTTAATGGGTTTCACTTCTTTGACGTGACCGAGGCTCCTTTCGGCTCCGTCAGCCTCGACGGTGCGACCGACGTCCCGGGAATTGAT
>DATNHL010000352.1:0-2887 GCA_035604995.1 Occallatibacter sp.
CGCCGTGGAAGGCGACCTGCGCAAAGAAGTCTCGATGAACATCAAGCGTCACATCGAGATGGGCTCTTACCGCGGGCTGCGGCACCGCCGCGGCCTGCCGGTTCGCGGCCAACGGTCGCACACCAACGCCCGCACGCGCAAGGGACCGCGCCGCGGCACCGTTGCCAACAAGAAGAAGGCCACAGGCAAGACATAGTAGAGGCATATGGCGAAAGCACCAGTCAAAGCGGGCAAGAAAAAAAGTTTCAAGAAGAAGGAAAAGCGCGTCGTCCATTCGGGCATCGTGCATATCCAGGCCACCTTCAACAACACCATCGTGACCATCGCCGATCAGGAGGGGAACACCATCTCCTGGTCGAGCGCGGGTTCGCTGGGTTTCCGGGGCTCGCGGAAAGGCACGCCCTTCGCCGCGCAGCAGGCCGCGCTCACCGCCGCCAACAAGGCCGGTGAAACCGGGCTGCGAACGGTGGAGGTACGGGTGAGCGGTCCGGGTTCCGGCCGCGAATCGGCGGTCCGGGCACTGTCCACGGCGGGAATCGAAGTGCGCGCCATCAAGGACGTCACGCCGATTCCGCACAACGGCTGCCGTCCGCCGAAGAAGCGGAGAGTCTAAGAATTGGCCACGGATGAACACAGATGAACACGGATAAAACAGTTTCTTATCTGTGTTCATCTGTGTTCATCCGTGGCTAAAAAGCGGGACGAAGGCCCTACCAGTGGCTGTAAACCGCACCTGAAGTAGTAACTGAGTAAGGTAAGGAGAGTAACTTGGCAAGATACATCGGCCCGGTTTGCCGGCAATGCCGGCGCGAGGGCATGAAACTTTATCTCAAGGGCGAGCGATGCCACAGCGAAAAGTGCGCCATCGAACGCCGCAATTTCGTTCCCGGACAGCACGGCAAGGATCGCAAGGCAAAGATCGTCGGATACGGGCTGCAGCTTCGCGAGAAGCAGAAGGTGCGCCGCGTTTACGGCGTGTTGGAACGGCAGTTCCGCAGTACCTTCGAGAAGGCCGCCCTCATGAAGGGCATCACCGGCGAAAACCTGATGTCCTCGCTCGAGCGCCGTCTGGACAGCGTCATTTACCGGATGGGTTTCGGCACCAGCCGCGCCCAGTCCCGCCAGATCGTCCGCCACGGGCATATCGACGTCAACGGCCGCAAGTGCAACATCCCATCCGCCCAGGTCAAGATCGGCGATCTGGTCAGCGTCCGGGAAAGCAGCAAGAAGAATCCGACCATCCTGGCCGCCCGCGACGCCACCGCCCATGCGCCGGCGCCCAACTGGATTGACGTGGATCGGGAAGGTTTGACGGGTCGCATCACGAGCCTGCCTCTGCGCAGCGAGTTGGTGCAGATTCAATTGAACGAGCAGCTCATCGTCGAGTTGTACTCGAAGTAAGACAGGCCTCCCGGCCTGTCCGGACCGGCCGAGAGGCCCGGCCTACAGGAGAAAATATCTATGTTCAAGGGCTTTCAAAAACCGAAGCGATTGGTCGCCAATACCGAAACCCTCACGGAGCGGTATGGCATGTTTACGGCCCAGCCGTTCCAGCGCGGATTCGGCACTACCATCGGCAACAGCCTGCGGCGCGTGCTGCTGAGCTCAATTGAAGGCGCGGCCATTACCGCCGTGCGCATCGACGGCGTCGAACACGAATTCAGCCCCATCCCGGGCGTGGTCGAAGACGCCACCGATATCATCCTCAACCTGAAACAGATTCCCTTCAAGATCATGGGCGAGGGGGTCAAGACCGTCCGCCTGAACGTGGAGCAACCCGGCGACGTGCGCAGCGGCCAGATCGAAACCGATGCCGATGTCGAAGTGCTCGACCGCGATGTCCACGTCGCCACCGTCAGCGAGGGCGGCCGGCTCTCCATCGAGATGCGGCTCAAGAGCGGGCGGGGCTATGTCAGCGCCGACAAGAATTTCGACGAGGACCTGGCCCTGGGCTACATTCCCATCGACTCGGTTCACTCGCCCGTCCGCAAGGTCAACTTTTCGGTGGAGGCCGCCCGCCTCGGCCAGATGACCGACTACGACAAGCTCACCCTCGAAGTCTGGACCAACGGCGCCGTTTCGCCGCAGGACGCCATCGGCTACGCCGCCAAACTGCTCAAAGACCACATGACCATCTTCATCAACTTCGAAGAGGTGGCGGAGCAGGCGGAGGAAGTCTCCGAGCGCGGCATGGACAAGATGAACGAAGTGCTGAACCGCTCCGTCGAGGAGCTGGAATTGAGCGTTCGATCCTATAATTGCCTCAAGAACGCCAACATCCAGACCATCGGCGAGCTGGTGCAGAAGACCGAGGCCGAGATGCTGCGCACCAAGAACTTCGGCCGCAAGTCGCTCAACGAGATCAAGGAGATTCTCGCCAACATGGGCCTGTCCCTGGGCATGCGCATCGATGCGCATGGCCGCCTGGTGGCGCCGCCGCCGCCGGTGGGCGGTGCTTTGCCGGACTACGGCCCGGAAGAAGACGTACAGGATTCGATCGAGGGATAGGTCAATGAGACATCCAGGGGTACCCCAATGAGACATAAGGTAGCCGGATTCAAGCTGAAGCGGCCCGTAGACAGCCGCAACTCGCTATTGCGCAATCTCGCGACGAGCGTGATCCTGCAGGAGCGCATCATTACCACCGTTCCCAAGGCCAAGGCGGTGCGGCCGCTGGTGGAGAAGATGATCACGCTGGCCAAGCAGGACACGCTCCATTCGCGGCGGCAGGCAGCGGCCGTGCTGCGCACGCCGGCCTCGGTGAAGAAGCTGTTCGATTCGCTGGGGACGCGCTTCGGCCAGCGTCATGGCGGCTACACGCGGATTACCCGCCTGGGCCCGCGCAAAGGCGACGGAGCGGAGCAGGCCATGATCGAGCTGGTGGGTT
>DATNHL010000353.1:0-5543 GCA_035604995.1 Occallatibacter sp.
GGGTGAAAATCATCACCTGGATCATCGGGCTCACGTTGTGCGGTGGCGGCCTCTACGCGGCCTATCGCTATGCCGGGACCACCGAGGTGGAAGTGGCGGTGGCGCGCGTAAGACGGGCCGATTTCGTGATCAGCGTGCGCACCCGCGGCGACATCCGCAGCGCGCATTCCACGATTTTGAAAGCCCCCTCCGTGCCCGGTCTGCGCATTGTTCACCTGGCGGACAACGGCCGGCCGATCAAAAAAGGGGAAGTGGTGGTGGAATTCGATGCCGTTCAGCAGGAAACCAACGTCATCTCGCGCACCACCGCGGTGCGCGCGGCGGATGGCGACATCGAACAGGTCAAGGCTAACCAGGTAATGATCGAGGACTCGGATGTCATGAATAAGATGTCCTCGGAGTACGACGTGGAGCGCGCCAAGCTGGATGCCAGCAAGGCCGAGGTCCTCTCGGCCATCGATGGCGAAAAGAACCGCATCGCCGTGGGTGTGTCGGAGGGCTCCTTGCAGCAGGTAAAGGCCGTAATCAACGCTCACCAGGTAGGAAACCAGGCCGACCTGGCCCGGCTCGGCCAGCGCAAGGACCAGGCCGTGCGGGACCTGCACCTGGCCGAGAGCTACCTGAAGATGATGCGGCTGAGCGCCCCCACCGACGGGCTGGTCAACGTGCTGCCGAACTTCCGCTCGCAGGGGACTTTCGGACAATCCACCCCGCCGTTCAAAGAGGGTGACAACGTGTGGACCGGCGCCGAGATCGCCGAAATCCCCGACCTTTCCCAGATGTATATCAACCTCAACCTGGAAGAGGTGGATCGCGGGAAGTTGCAAATGGGGCAGGTGGTGCACGTCAGAGTGGACGCCATACCGGACAAGGAATTCCTCGCGGAGATCGACTTCATCAGTCCCATCGCCAGCCTGGTTTACAAGGGCGGATCGACTCCCGAAAAGACTTTTCCCGCGCGCGCGACGCTGAAGAACACGGACGACCGGCTGCGTCCCGGCATGAGTTCCTCGGCCGAAATCATTATCGAGCGGCAGCCTAATAAGCTGCTGATACCGGCGCGGTCCAGCTTCAGCAGGGACGGCAAACCGGCGGTTTACGTTCAGATCGGGAAGAACTTCGTGGTGCGGCCGATTCAGGTGGGGCGGCGCAACGACGACGACGTGATCGTGACGGGCGGGCTGAAGGAAGGCGAGATCGTGACGCTGGAGAGCCCGGCGGATGCGGCCAAGAGGGCCAGGAAGAAGCTGTAGCACCCATGAAAAAGGCATTGAAAAAGGCATTCTATCGTTTGCTCGGGCTGGCGATCCTGGCGGCTGCCGGCTGGTACGGATACCGTTACTACAAGACATTGCCGTCGCGCCAGGAGTCGATCCCCACCACCAAGGTACAGCGCAGTGACGTAGTCATCCGCGCCTTCACGCGTGGCGAGTTGCATGCCGTCCGCTCGGTCACCCTGATTGCTCCCAATCTCAATGGCACGGTGCAGGTTGCGGCGTTGGCGCCGGTGGGAGCTCTGGCCCATGAGAAGGACCTTATCGTCGACTACGACGACTCCGAGCGCCTGGCCGCCCTGGAGGAGGCGCAACTCCAGGTGGAAGCCGTGGACGAGCAGATCAAGAAGGCCAAGGCCGACCTGGCGATCACGCAAAGCCAGGACTCGGTGACGTTGCTCAAGACGGGGTACGACGTGCGCCGGGCGCAACTGGAAGTCCAGCGCAACCCGGTCATCGATGCGATCGACGGCAAGAAGAACATCCTCACCCTGGACCAGAGCAAACGCGCGCTCGAACAGCTCGGGTCGGATATCCAGGCGCGGCAGGATCAGGCCGATTCGCTGTTGGCCGTGTATGCCGAACAGCGCAACCGAAGCCTGATCTACGTGGCGCAGGAAATGGCGCGCATCGCTCAAACCAAATCGTTGGCGGCCATCACGGGACTGGTGGCCATCCGCCAGAATCGCGCCGGCTTTTTCAATTTCGGGCAGCAGATGCCGGACATCCGCGAGGGCGACACCTTGCAGCCCGGTATGCCGGTGGCCGACCTTCTGGATCTCTCGGAGCTGGACGTCTGGACCAAGGTCGGCGAGTTGGATCGCGCGAATTTGAAGGAAGGCCAGGACGCACTGCTCCAGTTGGATGCCATCCCGGACAAGCAATTCCGGGGAAAGATCAAGGCCATGAGCGGCACCGCGGCCTCCGACGTGTTCTCGGGCGATCCTTCCAAGAAATTCGATGTGATCTTCTCGCTTGACATGCGCCAGTTGCTGACCGGGCTGGGCATGAAGCCGGCCGACGTGGAGCGGATCATGGCCACGGCGGAAGCCAATTCCAAGAAAGACGTGGTGAACACCGCCAGTTCGTTTTTCGCGAATCTGCGAGGCGGGTTGCCGGGCGGCACGCAGGAGGGCGCCCAGGGTGCGCCGGGAGTGCCGGGCGGCCTGCAGAATGGAGCGCCGGGAATGCAGGGAATGCCTGGTGGCATGGGCGGTATCGAGGGCGCTAACGGCATGCCGGGCGGGAATCAGGATCAAGGCTCTGGCCGCGGCGGCAGCCGCCGGGGAGGTGAAGGCGGTGGCGGGCGTGCTGGTGCAGGCGCCGGCCGCGGAGGTGGCGGGCGCGGGGGTGCGGCCGGCGGTCGCGGAGGCACTGGCCGCGGCGCCAGCAGCACATCCCAGGATGACCGCCAGAAGATGCGCGAGCTGCAACTGAGCATGCAGTCGGCCAGCCCCGAGGAACTGGTAAAAATCCAGCAGCAGATTCAGGAACTGATCGCCAAGGGCGGTGGCATTGGATCCGCGCCAGTCGGCCAGGGCCGCGGCATGTCGGTCGCCAATCCCCTGGACCTCCTGCGGCGCACCACTGCCTCGGCATTTACGGAAGAAGACCGCAAGAACGCCAAGCTGCCGCTGCCTCCCGACCAGGACTCGCAGGTGCAGACGCTGCTGCGGCCGGGTTTGCTCGCGGACGTGGAGATCGTGGTGGAGAAGATCCCCAATGCGCTGCACGTTCCCACCCAGTCGGTTTTCGACAAGAATGGCAAGCGCGTGGTATTCGTGCTGCAGAAGAACGGCAAGTACGAGCCGCGCGAGGTGCAGTTGATGAAACAGAGCGAATCGTTGATGGTGCTTTCCTCGGGAGTCCAGCCGGGCGAGATCGTCGCGCTGACCGATCCAACCGCGGACCGAAGCGGCAAGAAGGGTAGCTCCGGGGAGAAGAAGTCCGGGGGCGGCGCCATGACCGGCATGCCGGCGGGGAAATAGCTATGATCGGCTCGCATATTCTTCCCGAATTAAAGATGGGGCTGGCCAGCCTCTTCGCGCACAAGCTGCGCAGCCTGCTCACCATGCTCGGCATGATCTTCGGCGTAGGAGCCGTGGTGGCCATGCTTTCCATTACCGCCGGCGCGCAGAAAGAGATGATGAGCTTCATCGACCAACTGGGGGTCAACAACATCATCGTGGAAGCTCACGAAGCCCTGGACCGCAATGAATTGCAGACCGTGCGCTCCATCTCGCCGGGCCTCACCTTTCGCGACTTCCGGGCGATTTCCGAGAACGTTTCCGGCCTGGTGGCCATCACGCCGCGCAAACGGTTCAAGCCCCAGAAGCTGCTCCCCAAGACCGCCAACGATCCACCGCAACTGATCGGCGTGCTGCCCAATTACATGGAGATCAACAGCCTCAAGCTGACCGAAGGCCGCTTCTTCACCGAGGATGAGAACAAGAGTTCGGCGCCGGTCTGTGTGCTGGGCGAATCCACCAAGGTGAACCTGTTGGGTTACGATCCGGCGGTCGGCAAGTACGTCAAGATCAACGACACGTGGCTGCAGGTGGTCGGCGTGCTGACCCCGCAGGCCACCGGCGATTCCGACGTGGAAGGGGCGCAGGCGGCCAACCGCAACAACCTGGTGATCGCTCCGCTCAACACCGTGATGCGGCGCTTCGAGGACAACACCAGCTACCTGAAAGACGAAATCGACGGGATTTACATGAAGGTGGGTCAGAATGTCGACTCCATCGAGACCTCGGGCGTGGTTCGCGCCATCCTCACCGCGACCCATAAAGATGCCGGAGACTTCACCGTAATCGTGCCCGCCGGGCTGCTGGAGCAGCGCAAGCAGACGCAGATGATCTTCAACGTGGTCATGATCTGCATCGCCGGGATCTCGCTGCTGGTGGGCGGAATCGGCATCATGAACATCATGCTGGCCACGGTGCTCGAGCGCACGCGGGAAATCGGCATCCGCCGCGCCATCGGTGCACGGCAGGCGGATATCGTGCGTCAGTTCCTGACGGAAGCCGTCCTGATCTCCATCGCCGGCGGCCTGATCGGCATCGTGTTCGGCGTGACTTTGTCGAAGATCATCGCTTCTGCCGCCGGCTGGTCCACCTTGGTGACCACGTCGTCGATCGCCGTGGCGTTCGGCGTTTCGGTGTTTATCGGATTGTTGTTTGGAATCTATCCGGCCGTGCAGGCCGCGAAACTGGATCCGATCGAGGCGATTCGTTACGAGTAGAGCTATGTTGTTTCGAACTCTTGTTACAGGCATTCTTCTGGCGGCTGGCGCGTTTGCGCAATTGTCGTCTTTCCCCAAGCCAAGTTACTTTCGCGAGACCTTTCAGGCGGCCCAGACGAAGGTGGAGCTGAGGGACCCCGTCAGGCTAAAGGACTTCGTAGCGGGCGGCAAGCTGGAGCTGTCGCTCAAGCACTTCCTGGAGCTGGCGATGGCCAATAATACGGACATTCAGCTCCAGTTGATCAGCCTCGAAATCCCCAAGTACAACATTTTGTCGGTGTACGGGTTGTGGGACCCCACCGCCAGGACCTCGTTCAGCACGACACGGACTACCGGTCTGCCGACCAGCGCCCTCCAGGCGTTGAATGCCGGCACCGTGACCAAGTCGCTGAGCCAGCCCTACAGCCTGGGCTACTCGCAGACCCTCGAATCGGGCACCCAGTATTCGGTTACCTACTCGGGGCAGAAGACCTCGCAGACCAATTCCATTGCCAATTACAATCCCTCGCTGACCTCCAACCTGAATTTCAGCGTCACCCAGCCGCTGCTCAAGAACCGCGGGGTGTACGTAAACAAGCTCCCCCTGATGGCCGCGCAGAGCAATTACAAGGTCTCGGAATACGCTTTGAAGGCTCAGCTCCTGAACCTGGTCAACACCGCCGAGAGCGCCTATTGGAACGTAGTGTCGGCGCGCGAAAACCTGCGCGTGCAGGAGAAGAACAGGGACACCGCCAACGAGTACCTGAAGTACATGCAGAAGCAGTTGGACCTGGGCGCCATCTCGCCGCTCGACATCTACAACCCGGAACAGACCCTGGCGGGCGCCGACCTGTCGGTGTCCCAGGCGAAATTCAACCTGATTACGGCCGAAGATACGCTGCGGCACCAGCTTGGAGTCGACCTCGATCCGGAAGTCCGCAAGCTCCCCCTCTCGCTCACCGAATCCGTGGACATCGGGCCGTCCGATTCGCTGGATGTGGACAAGGAACAGAAAGTGGCCAAGGCGCTGGCCATCAATCCCAACA
>DATNHL010000354.1:0-30716 GCA_035604995.1 Occallatibacter sp.
CGCTGTTTTCCGCCCTTCCCACAAACCTTGGAAATCGATCAAGCCGATTCCCACATTTCCACCGCCACGACGACGACGAGGATGAATTTAATCCTCAAAACCCGGCCGGTTAAGAGATACGCATTCTGAGGGCAAGGTCAAATATGCTTGGATCGGTCCTGAAAAACGCCCATGTCGCCGGGAATGCTGCTCGCTTCGCGCCAAATCGCCAACGCGCTCACCGAAAATTCCGAGTGAGCCGAACAAATGCACCTTTTCCGAGGTCTGGCCGGTTGACCGCCTGTCCGGATAGAGCTGTGCGACGGGTTCCCTTGCGGCGCTTCGGAAGAAGGCGTGTCCTCGGGCAAACCTCCGGAGAGCAAGCCTCAGAGGCTCGACTCGCCCTGCTCCCTGACCCCTGATCCCTGCTCTTCGCCCCTTTGCACATAATTTCCGCCCCTTGGCGCACAATGTTTCCAGTCGTTCTGGATCGCCAATAGAACAGGTCCCCGCCGCTGAATCCCCCGCAGGGGGGGTAGGGGGGGTAATTCTCCTCTTCTTCGCCTTGATTCTTCATATAAGTCAATGATTATATTGCACTTACATCTTTAGCGAAGGCGAAGGCCGGGCGAGAGCTCTTACCGGATTTTCCTCGATTCTTGCCACTTTGGAGCACAAAACAGCCTGGTTTAAGCGAGTTTTTTTGGCAGCGGGCCAGACGGCGGCCCTGCCAGGTCGAGGGGATTCTGCCGCCTTGGACCGCCTTCCATGAAAGGGGCAGGCGTGCGTCAGTCGGCGGCGCGGAGGTCGAAGGCGGGCTGGTAGCGGGTTCCGGTGGCCATCAGCTCTTCAATTGCCTGAACAGTCCGGATGCCGCCGCGCGCGCCGGAGAACATGCAGTTCACGGCGGCTGCGGCGCAGGAGAAGTCGAGCTGGCGCTCCAGCGGCCAATCCTGCAGCAGCCCGTAGATGAACCCCGCGTGGAATATGTCTCCCGCGCCGGTGGTATCGACCACTGGAACGCGGTAAGCGGGCCGGTGCTGCATATGCCTGCCGTCCCAGGCCAGCACGCCGTCCTCGCCCAGCGTTGCGGCGGTGAGCCGGCAGCCGAAGCGGAGCTGCATGCGGCGCAGTGCGCTTTCCAGGTTCTTGTCCGTCATGAGGCGGCAGGGGAAATCGCGGCTTACGATCAGGTAGTCGATGTTGTCGATCAGCTCTTCCACGCCGGGATAGAGCTCGTCGAGGTCGGCAACGACGGGGATGCAGGCCTGGCGCGCCCAGGTGGCTGCAAGGGTCGCGGCGGCGGTATCGCGCCCGTCCAGATGCAGGGCGCGGGCGGTGGTGATCCACTCGCGGCGGATTTCTTCCGGCTGGAGGACCATGCGCTCGTCGCGCTGGCAGAGCACCGTGCGTTCTCCCTCGTCGACCATGATGAGATTCCGCAGGCTGTGCGCTCCGGGGACCGTGACGATCTGCGCGTCAACACCGGCGAGCGCGAAGGCGTCGCGATGCAGGCGGGCCGCGGAGTCCTCGCCCAGCTTGCCCACGTAGCGTGTGCTGAGGCCCCAGGTCTGGCAGGCTACAACGGTGGTGGCGGCCTGGCCGCCGGGCAGCTCGGTGCGGCTGCTGTACTCGACCTTGGAACCGCGCTCGGGATAGGTGGGCAGGGTGATCAGCGTGTCGGTGGCGTTCAGGCCAACGCCCACAAGGTCGACCTTGGACGCCTGGGTCATTCAGCCATTGTAAAGGCCTGCACCTTCGCGCCCATAAGGGTTCCTAGGAAAAGCGGGTCGCTTTCCACAGTCCCCAGCCGGCCAGCAGCGCGCTCGCCACCAGCACTAGAGCCAGCGTCCACACCCACACGAAGTCCATGGCCAGTGCCGGCACACGTGCATTCAATCCCAGGTAGACGAAGACGCCCACCGCCGCGGCGACGATGGCGTAGTCCCACCAGGGTCGCCCCTCGGCGGGTTCCTTGTCCAGGTCGGAGGCGCCATAGGTCGCGATCACGCGGTCGTAGTCGAGGCTGTAGCGTTTGCACTCGCGCAGCAGGGCCTGATTGGTCGATGCGTTCTCGCGCTCCGTGGCCACGGCCGTACTCACCGCCAGCGCGCCCAGGATCATCACCACCGACCCGGTCACCACCAGCAGCCGGTGTTGCGCGTCGGCGTGGGCCAGCTCGCCGAAGACCAGCGCGCCCCAGGCCAGGCCCCACAGTTGGTTGGTGTTCGACAGTGGAATCGCCCGGCCGATGCCCAGGTACTTGGTGGCGAACTGCTGGAAGAGATCGCCGATGACCCAGACGAATCCGCCCAGGAAGAGCCAGAAGATCATGTGCTTGATCTGAGGCGAATGGAAGACCGCGGCCTTGGTCCCCCCGTCCAGCGCCAGCACCAGGATAAAGCACGTGACCAGCTCGCCGAGGGTGAAGACGGTGACGAAGGAAAGCGGGTTCATGCCGCTGATGTAGGCCTTGCGGTAGGGGATATACATGGTTCCCCACAGCAGGCTTGCGCCCGCCGCGGCTAGAATCCCGGCAATGGCGCGCCCGTCATGGGGACCATCGCCCTGGATGGTGCTGAAGCCGAGCAGAACCGCGGCAACGACGATGGCCAGTGCCCCCAGCACCACTTTGGCGATATTCCTGCCGCTGGCCCCCTTCAACTCTCCAAACAGAATCCTGCCCCATAGAATGCCGACCAGGGAGTTGGCGTTCCAGAGAGGAAAGGCGATGGTCAGGCCCACGTCGCGAATGGCAAAGACGGTGAGCGTGTTGGCCACGGCCCAGAGCATGCCCGCCAGGATGGCGCTGGGGATGAGATGCCGGTTCACAGCCAGGTCGGCGAAGACGTAGCGGGTTCCCTTGAGCAGGGTTGGCAGGGTCCATCGCGCGGTGAAGACCCCCGCCACCATGCACAGCGAGATGGCGAATGGCGAGAGGCCGGAGTTGACCAGTTTTGTGGGAGCTTCCGCCGCACCCAGCCACACCCCCGCCGCCAGCCCGCAGGCCACCCCCACCCCGTGTACCGAAGCAAAGCTAGCGTTTACCTTCGCCGTTGTGTTCAAGCGGGTGATGCCCCCTTCGCCGTCCCGGTGTGTCGCGATGCCGGTGCGCGGCGCGCGTTTGTGCTGTGCCGCCCAGGGCAGGCCCGAGGCGGATGGAATCAGTGCAGCGTGATGAGAAGTGCAAGCCCGATGCAGAAGACGATGAGCGGAATGAGGAAGTGGCTGTCTGTCAGGATGGCCCGGGCCTTCGAGGAAGTGTTCATCGGCAGGTTGTCGATTCTTGCTTGGGGTTCATGAGTCAGCGAAGACCATCATAGGGGAGTGCTCCGGCGGTTGGTAAGTCTGCCGGCGATCTTTTTTTAGAAACGACACGAAAGCCAATGCGGACGCTGGAGCGATCCGAGGTTGGAACCGGAAGACGGAGGGTTCGTATGCGGCCTGGAAATGCTGTAGGCTCAAAGGAGAACTTTCACCCTGGAAGCCTATTTTGACAGCTGATTCCATCGCATCTTCCCGCCCATTTTGCCATCCGCGGCCGGAGAGCCCCTTGCACTGCGGCAAGGTTTCCCTTGAGGCTCTGGCCAAACGCTACGGCACACCGCTCTACGTATACTCCGCCGATCAGATTGTGGAGCGCCTGGGGCTGTTTCAGCAGGCTCTGAAGGGCATGGAGCGCCTTGTCTGCTATGCGGTGAAGGCCAACTCCGCGCTGGCTATTTTGAAGCTGCTCGCCGAGCGTGGAGCGGGCTTCGACATCGTCTCCGGCGGCGAACTGGAGCGCGTGATCGCTGCCGCGCCCCAGGCTGTGGAGCGGGTAGTCTTCTCCGGCGTGGGCAAGACTGCGGCGGAGATCGACCTGGCGCTCAAGGCTGGGATTCTCGAATTCAACGTGGAGAGCGAGGCGGAACTGGCGCTGCTGGCCGAGCGGGCCGCGAAGCTCAAGCGCAAGGCTCGGTTTGCGCTGCGGGTGAACCCGGATGTGTTTGCCGATACCCATCCGTACATCTCCACCGGGCTGCGCGAGCACAAGTTCGGGATCGACATACGGCAGGCACGACGGATTTATGGGAGCATGGCGGGGAACCGCTGGCTCGAGGCGCATGGGATCAGCGTGCACATCGGCTCGCAGATCCGCTCGGCGGCGCCGTTTGGCGCGGCCATGGAGCGGGTCCACAAGCTGGTTGCCCAATTGCGGCGCGATGGGATTGTGCTCAAGGCGATCGATGCAGGGGGTGGGCTGGGCATCGATTACCACGGCGGGGTGTTCGATGCGGCGGCCAAGGTGGGCGAGTATACGGCGGCGATTGAAAAGGCGCTGGCGGGGTTCGAGGGGCGGCTGCTGCTGGAGCCGGGGAGGTTCCTGGTGGCGCAGGCGGGGGCTCTCGTTGCGCGGGTACTGCAGGTGAAGCGCAACGGCAAGAAGACCTTCGTGATTACCGACGCGGCGATGAACGACCTGATCCGGCCGGCGCTCTACCAGGCGCACCACGAGATCGTGCCGGTGCGGCCCCGTGCGGGACGGGCGCGCGCGGTGGATGTGGTGGGGCCGGTGTGCGAGACGGGAGATTTCTTCGCGCGCGACCGCAAGCTTGCGCCCGTGGAGCCGGGCGACCTGGTGGCGCTGCTCGACGCCGGCGCATACGGCATGGCGCAGAGCTCGAACTACAACACGCGGCCGCGCGCGGCAGAGGTGCTGGTGGAGGGCGGAAAGGCGCGGCTCATTCGGCGCAGGGAGACGATGGCCGATCTGCTGGGACCGGAGATGGTCTAAGCGTATCGCTGCGGGGCTATCCACGAATCCTGAAACTCCCCCACTCTCCCACCCGTCCTGATAACGTACTCCACGGAGGAATTTTGTGATGCAAGCGGGAACGAAATGGGCGTGTGCCCTGGCGGTTGTGGGGCTGGGGTTGGGGTTGTCTGCGACCGGTTTTGCAGACTCACTGAAGGTGAAGACGCAGCAGGGCAAGGTGCAGGGCAAGACCATCAATGACGGCAAGGTGAAGGCGTTTCTGGGGCTGCCCTATGCGGCGCCGCCGGTGGGCGACAAGCGCTGGAAGGCGCCTGAGCCTGCGGCAAAGTGGAAGGGCGAGCGCGATGCGACCAAATACGGCGCTCACTGCGCGCAAGGGCGGGTCTTCGAGGATATGGTCTTCCAGGACGCGGGGCCGAGCGAGGATTGCCTCTTCCTGAACGTCTACGCGCCTGCCGATGCGACCGGCAAGAGCAAGCTGCCGGTGATGTTCTGGATCCACGGCGGCGGCTACTCGGGCGGGGCGAGCTCCGAGCCGCGGCACAATGGGGACTTTCTCCCGCTCAAGGGCGTGGTGCTGGTGACCATCAACTATCGGCTGGGAGTCTTCGGGTTCCTGGCAACCTCCGATCTGGCCAAGGAGGCAGGGGGCACGGCCGGGAATTACGGGCTGCTGGACATGGTGGCCGCGCTCCAGTGGGTCAAGGAGGACATCAAAAAGTTCGGCGGCGATCCGGGCGACGTGACCATCTTCGGCGAGAGCGCCGGGTCCTTTGCGGTGAGCACGCTGATGGCGTCGCCCATGGCGCAGGGGCTGTTCGCAAAGGCCATCGGCGAGAGCGGCGCGGCGTTCAGCGACGTGCTGACGCTGGACCCACTGGCAACGCGCGTGAAGCAGGACGACGAGTGGGTTGCCTCGCTCGGGGTCAAGTCGCTGGCGGAGCTGCGGGCGCTGCCGACAGACAAGGTTCTGGAGGCGGTGAAGTCGAAGAAGGGCGGATTCTCGACAGTTGTGGATGGCAGGCTGCTGACCGGGCCGGTGCCGGAGACCTATGCGGCAGGCAAGCAGGCGCACGTGCCGCTGCTGGCTGGGTGGAACCGCGATGAGGGCAGCTTTCTGGCCAACGGCATGACGGCGGAGAAATGGAAGGGGATGGCGGCCGGGCTCTTCAAGGAGCGCGCCGATGAGTTTCTCAAGCTCTATCCGGGCGCTACGGACGAGCAGGCCGCTGATTCCGCGGGCGCCTACGGCAGCGATGCCTTTATTGCGTTGAGCACATGGAAGTGGCTCGAGGAGCACCAGAAGACGGGTGCTTCACCGGTCTACCGCTACCACTTCGAACTGCGGGCGCTGCCCAGCAAGTACCACCCCGGCACCTTCGCCTTCCACTCCGACGACATCGAGTACGTCTTCGGCACGCTGGACACGAGGCCCGGCGAGACCGTCCGTGCGGAAGACCGCACGCTAAGCGACCAGATGATGGGCTACTGGACGAACTTTGCCAAGACGGGCGATCCGAATGGTACGGGGCTGCCGGCGTGGCCCAAGTACGACAAGGACGACTCGCTCATTCACCTGGACGCGACCATCACCGCCGGACCGGATGCTCTGCGGCCTCGGTACGAGTTCCTGCTCAAGGGAATGCCGGCATTCCATTTCTGAGTGGAAGCAACCCAGACCCAAACACAATGGCCGCCCTCGGGCGGCCATTGTGTTTGAAAGAGAAGGGAGGGTGCGACGGCGATTCAGAGGCTTTGGATCGAAGCGCTCCTGCCCGGCAAGCAAATCAGCGGTTGATGCCGGCGGCCTGGGCGAAGCCGGAGGCCTGCTCGTTGGGGATGGTGGAGACGGGAGGCGGATCGACAAAGGAAGAGTTCTTTGCGTTGATGGCGCCGGAGTAGTCGGGGCCGAGACCGAGCTTCTTGAGCGCGCGGGAGTCAGGCATGAGCCTGGTTTGCCAACCCTGATCGGCCTGGTACTTTTGCATGGCCGCTTCGGTCGCGGCGTCCCATTGGCCGTTGGCTTCGGTGCTCAGATAGTGCTCGCGAATCAGGGCCTGCTGGATTTCAGTCACGCGCGCGGGCTCGATGGCCGTCTGGCCGTGCAGCTTATGCGACCTGGGGGCCGCTCTGTGTGAGGAGCGGGAGTGGGCGCTGCCGGAGTGCGTACTGCTGAAGTGTGCGGCGGGGGCAGGCCGGTGCGTGCGAGTGGCAAAAGCCGGTGATGCCATCAGCGCCGCCGAAAGCAAAAAGACTAGATTTGCTCTAAATGAAGACACGCTGGTTCACCTTATGAAGACAGAATTTGCAAAAAAGTAACGTTTCAGTCTAACGTCTCGTCTCGCATTGCGACAAGAAGAAAATCGATGGAGCAGCGGGATTGTGAACCGTTGAAGGAAATGCGCCGATTGCGGAACTGGGCAACCGGCGCATTTTGGGCTTATTCCAGCGTGCCGCCCAGGTAGTTGATGCCGTTGTCGGGGTGGCGCGGGTCGATGACCTCGAAGACCACATCGTCGCCCTGCTTGAGCTTGCTAACCACGGCGTTGAACTGCTCCTTGGTGCCGGTGGGCTGCTTGTTGATGCGGGTGATGACCAGGCCCGGCTCAAGGCCCTGCAGATCGGCAAACGAGCCGGAGCGGACCGACTGTACGACCACGCCCTGCATGTGCAGCTTGGCGGCGGTGGAGTCGGACTCCTGGCGGACCACCAGGCCCAGCTTGCTTTCGCCGGCGTCGCCCGTATCGTCCGGGCCGGCTTCGGCCTGCTGGTTGGCCTGATCGGAGAAGACCTTGTCCAGATCGCCGATGGTGGCGGTGGTGTCCATGGGTTTGCCGTCACGCTGGTAACCGAGGCGGATGGAGGAGCCTGGCCTGCGGCTGGTGATCTCGTTGACCAGGTCGTCGCCGTCCTTGATGGAGCGGCCATCGACGGTGGTAATGATGTCGCCCGCTTTGAGGCCGGCTTTATCTGCCGGGCCGCCGTGCACAATCTGCTGCACGAGCACGCCGTTCTTGAAGCCGTAGACGCGATTGACGGCGCCGGAGAGGCCCTGGTTAAAGCGAATTCCGATGGACCCGCGGGTGACCTTGTGGTTCGCGCTGATAAGGTCGTTGTAGACCTCGACCACGGTGTTGGACGGCATGGCGAAGCCGATGCCCTGGTAGCCGGCCGACTGCGTGTAGATGGCGGTGTTGACGCCGATGACCTCGCCGTTCATGTTCAAGAGCGGCCCGCCGGAGTTGCCGGGGTTGATGGCTGCGTCGGTCTGGATGAAGTGCTGGAACTGGCCGCTTGCTCCCGGTTCAATCGTCCGGTGCTTGGCGGAGATGATCCCTGCGGTAACGGTCTGCGAGAGGGCAAAGGGGCTGCCGATGGCCTCAACCCAGTCGCCGACCTGCGCCGTGTCGGAGTTGCCCAGCTTGACGGTGGGCAGCGGGGAACTGGTGTCGATCTTGATGACGGCCAGATCGGTGGCCTTGTCCACGCCGATGACGCGCGCCGGACGGCCCAGGTCCTGGCTGTCGGGGTCGGTGGAGAGCTTGACGTAGATCTTGTCGGCCTTCTCAACCACATGGTTGTTGGTGATGATGTAGCCCTTGGGGTCGACGATGAAGCCCGAGCCAAGCGACTCGCGGAGCTGGCCGTCGTCTCCGCCTTCCTGGTCGGGGATCTGGCCGCCGAAGAACTTGTTGAAGAAGTCCTGGAAGTTGCCCTGGCCCTGCTGCTGTTGGTCCTCTTCCTGGTCGTCATCGCCGGGGTTCTGCGCGTGCGGATTGGGGACGGCGCGGCCGTGCGGGTTGCGGCCTCCCTTGTTGAGCGACTGCTTGGGGAGGGTCTGGGTGTTGATGTTGACCACCGCCGGCCCAACTTCCTTGGCAATACGGACAAACTCGTTGGGAGGAACAGTTGAGTTGACGACCTTGAGAGGGGTGGCGTCGGCGCTCAAGTTCTGCTTTTCTTGTCCGCGGACTCCGTGCGCAGCAAAGGAACCAGCCACAATCGCGACAGAGAGCGTGGCAAGCAGTACAAACATTGAAGCGAGACGGCGCGTACGTAGCCGTTCAAAGAGCGATTTCATGGGTTCTTGTGACCTCGTCGAGTGACCAGCCTTGGGGCTGGATGGTTAACTGCACCAACTATCAGTATAGCCAGTTGGGGGCAAACCCGTCTGGCCGGGCGGCACATTCGCCTGGATGCGCGATGCCCGCGGCACGGCCAGGACTGGGAAGTGGAGTTGGCGCGTGTCGCGGCCGTTCGAGAGCCGTCTCACAGGAATAGACGTTTTCGCCGGGAAAGAGTCGCACGGGGGCCGTGGTAACATCCGGCATGGAATTTGCCCAAATGAAGATACGAATCGTTGTCCTGGCGGCGCTGGCGGCCGGGATCAGCACGTGCTTTTGCGCGGCGCAAAACGCGGCGCCGGCACCAGCACCGACCATGCTTGACCGGCTCAACGCCATGATCGGTGGCGGCAAGAGCGCGTGGACTCCGGAGCAGTTGGCGGCGATGGAGCGGCTGCGCGATGCGGCCATGAAGGACCCCTATGCGCTGAACCAGTTGCGCCACCTGACCGACAACATCGGACCGCGGCTGAGCGGGTCGCCGCAGGCCGGGCAGGCCGTGGAGTACGTTGCCGCCCAGATGCGCGCGCTGGGGGCCGAGGTGACGCTGGAAAAGGCCAAGGTTCCGCACTGGGTGAGGGGCGCGGAGACGGCCGACGTGGTTGCGTGGCCGGGGCAGACGCCGGGAACCACGCAGAAAGTGGTGCTGACCGCCCTGGGTGGCAGCGTGGCGACACCGGCGGAAGGGCTGACCGCTGAGGTGGTGGTGGTGGACGACTGGCAGCAGCTTCATGCTCTGCCTACGGGAGCCGTGAAGGGCAAGATTCTGCTCTTCAACCACAAGTTCGACAAGGAGCTGGCAGCGCAGGGGGGCGGGCTCGAGGCATACGGCGGCAGCGTGGTCTATCGCGGGGCGGGGCCGATTGCCGGCGGCACGGTGGGCGCGGTGGCGGTGCTGGTGCGCTCGGTGGGCGGGGCGGACTACCGGCTTCCGCATACGGGGCTGACTGCGTATAGCGACGGGGTGCCGAAGATTCCAGCCGCGGCTGTTGCCGCCGAGGACGCCGACCTGCTGAAGGATCTGGCGAGCCAGGGGCCGGTGAAGATGCACCTGACACTGACGCCGCAGACGCTGCCCGACGCGGAGAGCTACAACGTGATTGCCGACTGGAAGGGAACGGAGCATCCGGAGCAGGTGGTGATCGTCTCCGGCCATTTGGATTCGTGGGACCTGGGCACGGGCGCCATCGACGACGGGGCGGGGGTGGTGGTCTCGATGCAGGTGATTCACTTGCTGCACGACCTGGGCATTCATCCAAAGCGCACGGTGCGATTCGTTGCGTGGATGAGCGAGGAGGAAGGTTCCGAGGGCGCGGCGCAGTATATGGCCGACCACAAGGACGAGGCACCGAACCACATCGGCGCCATCGAGAGCGACCTGGGCGCGGACCATCCGACGGGGATCTACTATGCGGGCAAGCCGGCGCTTGGGCAATGGCTGCGGCCGGTGGCGCAGGTGCTGGAGGCGATCGGCGCGGAGACGCTGGTGAATGCGCCGGAGACCGGCGAGGACATTTCCGGGCTAACGGAGAAAGGCGTGCCCAGCTTTGCCCCCATCCAGGACAACCGCTTCTACTTCAACTATCACCACACGGCGGCCGACACCTTCGACAAGGTGGACCCGAAACGCCTGAACGAGAACGCCGCGGTGATGGCTGTGCTGGCATATGCGCTGGCGGATTCAGCGGAGACGGCACCGCGGTAGGGGAAATGCAGGGAACAGGTTGGTCGTGCTCGGCTGGGCGCGGTGGTTTCCTACTGGCATTCGATTAAAACGGAGTTAGTTCCGGTTTGCCGGTCACACACCCGGAACCCGAAACGTCAAGCGCGCCTTGCTATGGCGATTATCCACATGCATCAGACGAGACGAAAGTGAATAGCCAATTGTTAACAGGAACGTACGGGAAGTCGTGGGGAGAGCCGTACGGACATTTTCCTAAACCCCGATCAGCATTCGCAAAGCGAATTTCATAGGTCAGGTGTTCAGGAGCGTTTTCGGAAACGTGGATCGCTGCAAACAACGGGTCTTTCCACTCGTTCGATTTGCTTCCACCAAGCCAAATCAACAACCCCGTGAACACCAGATCGCTTGGCGAAACTCTGTCTGCTGTGCATGGAATGACATCGTCCACTGAGTTGTATCGGTCCCATCCACCTTCACTCTTCAGCAGATCGCTTAGCAATCGCGCGAGCCAGCGGCAAACAGGACGGAGGTTTTCATCTTCTGAAATCCTTTCATTTTGCCCTGCCAGAAGGTAATTGCGCACTGCCGTTGCGAGGGACGATTCGACTTGGGTGGATAGACCGTTTGCCATGGAAGCCATTTTCCCATGACGACCCTCGGAATGCCGGCTTACGGAGTATTGTTGGCGAGTAGTCGGCAATCCGGACGTTACCTCCCGAAGCCCGTGTCGGCTTTCTGTTCCCTGTTCCCTAATCCCTGGTCGCTGCCTTTCTCACGCTTCGTGCGCGGTGGGGACGTGGGGCTGGGGGACGAGTTCGGTGAGGGCGATTCCGGCGAGGATGAGCAGTGCGCCGGATGCGGGGCGCAGGCCGAGGCGCTCGCCCATGATGACGAACGAAGTGAGCCAGGCAAAAGCCGGCTCCAGCGTGAGCAGCAGGGCCGTGTGCGTTGGAGGCAGGACGGACTGCGCCCAGCTTTGGATGGAGAAGGCGGCGGCGGTGGCGAGGACGGCGGCGATTGCGAGAGCCAGCTCCAAGCGCGGCGTCCAGACGATGTGGGGATGCTCGATGAAGGGCAGGCTGAGCGCCATGAACACCCCGCAGAAGCCAACCTGAAGAAGCGCCAGCGGCCGGAAGCCGATGCGGGGCGAGATGTGGCTGAGGGCTATGCAGTGGAAGGCGAAGCCGACGGCGCAAGCGAGGGTGAGCAGGTCACCAGTATTGATGGAGGAGAGGTCGGGCATGAGGCTCGCGACGGAGCCGAGGGTGGAGGATGGTCTGGTTGCGGCGGCGGGCGCCGTGAGCAGGATGATTCCGGCAAAGGCGAGGGTAGCGCCAAGGATGCCGTTCCAGCGGGGTGGGCGGACGCCGGGTGGGTGCAGGCCGGGAATGGAGGAGAAGAGCGGGACGAGGACTACAACCAGGCCGGTGATAAAGGCGGATTTGGAGGGAGTAGTGCGGGCCAGGCCGGTGGTCTGGAACTGGTAGCCGATGGCGAGGCAGAGGCCGACCAGTGCACCTGAGATGATCTGCCAGGCGCGGATGGCTTTCCAGGACCGGTGATATGCCGCGGCCAGAACGAGGAAGGCCAGCGTCATGCGGACCAGGTTGAAGGCGGCCGGCGTCGAGTCGGCCAGCGCACTTTTGATGAGCACGAAGGTCGATCCCCAGACGGCGACCACAAAGATCATCAGCAGGTAGGCGCGCAGCTTCATCTGCCTGGATTATTTCAGCAACAGCGTTGGCGCCGAAATCCGGCGCCGGAAAAAATCGAGAGTGATCACAGTTCCGTGGGATTAGAGCGGTTCTCCAGTTAGTTTGGAGTTTCAAGTTCAGTGCAAGGTGGCTTTTTCTTGAGGAAAAAGCCACTCATCGGTAGCGGCCTCCCTCTATAGCAACTGGAGAACCGCTGTAAAGTGCAGCATCAGGGAAGTGGGGTAAAAGTACCTACCTGTCCGGTCTTCAGGCGCCAGCCGGTAAATTTGTCTCGCGGGATCGGAGTCAAGAAAGTAACTTCCTGCGTGTGCACGATGCCGTGATAGAGACCCAGCACCTTCGCGTTTTTTAATTCGTCAATCGTACTGGCATCTGTAATAAGAAGGTACTGATTATAAGGAGAATTGCGGGCAAGGAGAGCTACCTCCTGAGGGTGGACGCCTTGTCCAGTTGCCGAACCGTCGTCGCTGACGGAGAAGCAATACAAATCATTGTCTGGGTACTCCATCCGATACAGATACTCCATGTGTGAAAACGAACCCACCTCTGTCGCCGCAGTAGCGATGAGACCTCCCGGCGTCGAGGCCCGCCAATTGCTCCCTAATGCTGCCACGTCTTTTGGTACGAAGATGAGCTTGGTCCAGGCCGTCGGTGCGCCCACCGGGGAAGGATTCGGTAAGGCAGGACCGGCGCCCAGGGCCTTTGGGGCATTGATCATGCTCTTGGCTTCGAAAGAGGCATTCGAAAAGGAGACTCGGTCGCCAATCTTGTATCTTGCCTTTCCGTCCCAAGCAGGATAGGTGGGGTTTATCTGAGCTTTAAACCACTCATAGATGTTCCCTGTAGGCGCCTGGTGCTTGGGCCAGTTCACAAAGCCATTCGCCATCTCTGTGGAAGTGGGGCCTAATTTGTTTACGCCTCGGTAGAACTTCATAAGGTGTCCTTTCGAGAGGATTCAGTCACACACCGACTTATGCACGAACTGAGTCAACAGCCGACTGCCAGTACTATTGAACGAAACCGGCAAGCATGCAAGTCTTTTGTCAAAAGATGTCCGTCGGAATCTCCTCTTTGCGCTCCGCCTGGTCACGATAAAGCGCATCCGAGGGAGCAATTTCCGGGCATGACGTTCCACATTGGCAACCAAACGGCTTGGCGCTTTCCAAACTGAAGATCACGGCCATCGGAGAATTCAGTGTTGCGACTCAGAATGGAATTGCGCTATTGAATACTGGCCTTTCCGGCGTAGGATTGGTGGCCGGCGACCCAGGTCTCGCGGACTTCAGTCTGGAGAATGCCCCGGCCTCCGATCTTGTACAGATCGCGGTCAACGAGAATGAAGTCGGCTTCGTAGCCGGGCAGCAACCTGCCTTTGCGCTTCTCGGCGAATTCGGCGTAAGCCGAGCCCTGAGTGTAGGCGTAGAGGGCCTGGCCGTGGGTGAGCTTGTTTTGCGGGAAATAGTCCGTGGTGCCGTCCTCGCTTCTGCGGGTGGCGGCGGCGTAGAGGCCGCGGAAGGGCGTGATGGGCTCGACGGGGTAGTCGGTGCCGAAAGCCAGCGGGACGCCGGCGTCGAGAAAGGCTTTCCAGGCGTAGGAGTAGGCGGCACGCTGCGGGCCGAGGCGGTCGATGGCCCAGTTCATGTCGGTGAGCAGGTGGTTGGGCTGCATGGAGGCTATGACGCCGAGTTTCTTGAAGCGGGGGATGTCGGCGGGATCGACGACCTGGGCGTGCTCGATGCGGTTGCGGGCGGTGGGGGAGACGCCGGGCTGCGAGAATGCTTCGAGGGCCATGGCGGCAGCCTTGTCGCCGATGGCGTGGAAGCCCAACTGGAAGCCGGCACGGGCGCGCTCGACGGCCATCTTGTTGAGCTGGGCCTGTGTGTACTGCGGGAGACCAGTATTGCCGGGGTCGTCGGCGAAAGGGGCCTTCATGGCGGCGGTGCGCGAGCCGAGCGAGCCGTCCATGAAGCCTTTGAGGAAGCCGGTGTGCAGGAGCGGGTCGTTCGCGTCGTGGTGGGCGCGCATCTTCTTCAGGTCGTCGAGCGGTGCGCTGAAGGGCAGCCACTCGGTGATGCGGAGGTTGAGCTTGCCCTGTTTTTCCAGCTCCTCGAAGACGAGAAAGTCCTGCCAGTCGCTGAAGTCCTGAACACTGGTGACGCCGTGGCTGAGCGCGTCGGCGATGGCCAGCTCGTCGCCGCGCAGGCGCTCGTCGTGGCTGGGCGGGGGAATGACCTTGTAGACCAGATCCTGCGCCGACTCGCGCAAGATTCCGGTGGGTTCGCCGCTGGCGTCGAGGTCGATGGCTCCGCCCTGCGGCGGGGTGGTTTTGGCGGTGATGCCGGCAGCGGCGAGGGCAGCGGAGTTGGCGATGGAGATATGGCCGTCGATCCGGTAGAGGAAGGCCGGGTGATCGCCGGTCACCTTGTCCAGGTCCTGGCGGGTGGGGAGGGTTTTCTCGGCCCAGAAGGTGTGGTCCCAGTTGCCGCCGGTGAGCCAGTGGCCGGCGGGCGCGTTCTGCGCGAAGGTCTGGATTTGGGCCAGCATGGCGGCCAGCGAGGGCGTGCCGGTGAGGTCGACGTTGAGCTTGGTCCGGCCGGCGCCGCCGAGGTGGGTGTGCGCGTCATTGAAGCCTGGAAAGACAAAACTGCTGGCGCCGGCGGAGTTCAGGTCGCGCAGCCGAGTGTTGGGGCCGGCCAAGCGAGTGACATCGCCGGTGGCGCCGACGGCCAGGACTTTACCGCCGCCGATGGCCATGGCCTGGACGGTCTGGGGCTTATCTTCTGCCAATCCGATGCCTGTGTAGATGACGCCGTTGAAGAAGATGACGTCGGGGACGGCGTTGAGTTTGGCAGGGTTCTCACGCTTGACGGGCGGGTGTTTGGCGGGGACGCTTTGAGCGGTGCAAACCGGGCTGAGCAGTGTAAGGGCAAGGGTGGCAGCGAGCAGAGCGGAAGAGACGTGCATGGGCGGAGTTTAACAGAGACGCGCTACTGCTCTGCGGCCCATTCGGTGGTGGCCAGGGTGAGGAGCAGGGCACGCTTGAGGCCGACTTCGCGATCCTTGGCGGAGTACCACTCGGACTTGGTGTGGGCGCCGCCGCCCTCGCCGCCGGCGCCCATGGAGAGGGCAGGGATACCCAGGGCGAGGGGGACATTGGCGTCGGTTGAGCCCAAGCGGAGATCGGTGCGCAGGCCGAGGTGGCGGTCGACGGCGCGCAGGGTTTCGAGCAGCGGGGAATCGGCGGGCAGATGGGCCGCCGGGCGGTCGCCGATTTTCTGAATGGCGAAGGACAACTGAGCCTTGCCGGTCGTGGAGGTTCCCTTTGCCGATGTATTGGCATGTGCGACTGCGTCTTCCACGGCGCGATAGAGGGCTACTTCAAGGCGCGTAAGCTGATTGGCGCTGGTGGAGCGGCAATCGATGGAGGCCTGGGCGCTTTCGGGGATGGAGTTGACGCTGGTGCCACCCTGGATGGTGCCGATGTTGAGGGTGGAGCGGGGCTCCTCGGAGAGGGGAGTTTCCGCCAGGACGGCCAGGGCGCCGGCGAGCGCGGCGATGGGGTTGGGGGTGCCGGCGTCGGTAAAGCTGTGGCCGCCGGGGCCGGTGATGAGCACCTGGTACCGCTTGCTGCCGAGAGCCTGGGTGACGGCGGAGTCGGAGCCGGCGCCGTCGAGGACGATGTGGGCGGCGATGCGGCCGGCCAGCGCGGTCTGGTCATAGAGATGGCGTATGCCGCGCAGGTCGCCTTCGCCCTCCTCGCCCACGTTTCCGACGAAGAGCAGGGACGCGGGCAGTTCGGCGCGGGCCTGGACCAGAGCGTGGGCCAGGGCCAGCAGGCCGGCGACTCCGGCGCCGTTGTCGGAGGCTCCGGGAGCTTCCAGGCGATCTTCGCTGACCACCGGATGGAGCGGAGTATCGGCGGGGAAGACGGTGTCGAGGTGGGCGGAGACGACGACGACGGGGCCAGTGCTCTCTGGGGAGAGGTTGGCGGCGGGAAGAAAGCCGAGCACGTTTCCGATTTCGTCGGTGCGGACATGGGTGAGACCGGCCTCGGCAAAGCGGGCGGCCATCCAGGCGGAACGGGCCTGTTCACCGAAGGGCGGGGCGGGGATGGCGACGAGCGCGGATTGCCAGTCCATGATGCGCTTGGGATTGCCGTGCAGCCAGGTGAAGACGGCGTGGACCGGACGCTGGCCGGCCAGGGCCGTGACGCGGGAGAAGGCCGAGCTGCGGGGGAAGATGGGCATGGCGGTGATTCAAGGGTAGCAGGGGCGAGGGAACGAAGCGATGAGCCGAGGCTCGCTCAGGAAGCGGGAAGCCGCCTTGACAGCATGGCAGCCATATCACGTCGTCCGTCGGCAATGACGGCAATGAAGACGGTTGTGGCGCGAACGCGGTAGATGATGCGATAGGGCTTGAAGAAGAGTTGGCGGTAGGCGCGGTTGCCCTACTGCAGCAGTTCCGGAGGGTGCACGCCACGATTCGGGAAGTCTCGCAGGGTCAGTGCAGCGCGAACAATTTCCCGCGCAACGTAGTCCGCGCTCTCCAATGAATCGTTCTTTGCGATGAAGGCATGGATGGCCCGCAGGTCCTTCCTTGCGCCTGACGTGAACCGGACGGTGAAGGTCATCGGTCTTACCTGGCCTCTACGCCATACTCCTTCATCACGTCTTCGATTGGGACAGTGTCGCCAGCTTCAATCTCCTTGTCTGCCAGCGCCAGAACCTTGATGAGGTCCTGGGTCTCCTGCATCATCTCGTCGTAGCTGGCCACATCCATCAGCACAGCGCGCGCCTCGCCATTCTGGGTGATGATGATGGGCTGGCGCTCTTCGGTGATGCGGTCGAGGAGTTCGGCGGCGTGGGCCTTGACGTAGCTAATGGGTTTGATCTGTGTTGAAAAGCGCATGAGGACCTCCAGTGGTTCTTTAATAGTCTGAATATATACCTTCTATAGGGCGAAATGGAGACTTTATTCGGTCGCAGGAGTGAGCTCGCGCTCGCCGTATTCGACAGAATGCAGGAAGAGGCCTTGCGCGGGGGCGGTGGGGCCGGCGGCGGCGCGGGCGCGAGCGGCGAGGATCTGGGGGATTTCGTCAATGCTGCGGTGGCCGCGGCCGACATCGAGCATGGTTCCGACCAGGTTGCGGGCCATGTGGTGGAGAAAGCCGTTGCCGCGGACGCGGTAGATGAGCAGGTCGCCGTGTTCGGTGTGGCGTTCGTGCCAGGAGGAGGAGAAGATGGTGCGGATTGCGCCTTGTTTTCCAATAGGGGGCAGCGCAGCGGGCGGTGCCGGGGGCACTTCTGCGCTTTGGTCAGGGGCATCGCCGGCCGAGAGGGTGCGGCTGCTCAGGTCCGGATCGGTGGCGGCGAAGCTGAGGAAGTCGTGTTCGCCTTCAAAGAGGCGGGCTGACCTTTCCAGCAAGTCCACGTCCATGGGCCAAGGGCAGGCGTGGACATAGCGGGCCAGGAAAGGCGGGCAGACGGGCTCGCGGAAGACGCGGTACTCGTAGGTTTTGGCGACGGCCGAGTGGCGCGCGTGGAATGCACTTCGTGCGGTCCTCGCCTCTATGATTCGTATCGCTCCAGGCAGGGTTCGATTGAGAGCGCGCTGCAGGTTTTCCGGGGGGATGTTGGCCTGGAGTTCGAAGCTGGCCACCTGGCCGAGGGCGTGGACGCCGGCGTCGGTGCGGCCGGAGCCCTGGGGCAGCGGGGATTCGCCGGTAACGCGGCGGAGGGCGGCCTGGAGTTCGCCCTGGATGGTGGGCTCTCCGGGTTGGATCTGCCATCCGCTGTAGTCGGTGCCGTCATAAGCCAGCGTCAGCTTCCAGGTTTGCAGGCGGGGCGCGGGTTGGGGGGAGTCGGTCACAGGTTTCAAGATCAAATAACAGGGTACTCGACAACGTCTAACAAGGAGGCAGCGGAGCGGGGGTGGGATATACTCAGCTTTCTGCATCCAAGGACGGCAAGGGCGCTCGAAAACAACGAAAATCGCAAGCAGGAACCGGATTGGCTGGAACGAAGCAGAGATTGTGCGCGTAGGTACATGGGAGCCCGCCCGAGCGGGCCTGAGGCGAAAAGCGCCCCAGCGGATCACAAATTTGCGTCCGGAGAGGCACTCCGAACGTCTTGAAGAATGGCAACCCACATGCCTCAGCAATTCGCGGAGAGGGATAATGCATTTGTACGGTAGACGTGTGTTTGAGGATGTTGAGAAGACCGCCCGGAAAGAGCGCGGTTTGGCAGGCAACCGGTTGCGCGCCATAGCGGCGGTGGTGCTGACACTGGCGGCGGGAGTGCCCCCTGGATTCGGGCAACAGGCCGTGCAGGGGGCAGGGGCCAAGACTCCGGAGAAGGCGGCGTCCACACTGCCGGTCGAACCAGCGCCTGTGCTGACCGAGCCGCTGAACCTGCGCACCTCGGCGCGGGATTTCTCCAGGCCGGCTGCCCGCCTGACGGGCAACCCGATCAACACATTCAAGCCGACGAGCATCCCCAAGGGCAGCTTTGCGAACTCGGTGCGGCTGGGCGACCTGGTGAAGGACGGCAAGATCTACCTGAGCCTGTCGGATGCACTGGCGCTGGCTCTGGAAAACAACTACGACATCGCCATTGCGCGATACGACCTGGATATTGCCGACACCGACATTCTGCGCACGCGGACCGGTGCGGCCCCGCTGGGCGCGCCGGCCGGCCTGGTAGCCAACACGCTGGGCGGATCGGCGTCGACGCTGACGGCCGGAGGCGGTCCTGGCGGGACGACGGTCGGCTCAGGCGGCGCGGGCTCAGGCAGCGCCGGACTCACGCTGAGCACGGCTGGAGCCGGGCCGCCACCGGAGAGCCTGGAGCCGGCGGTTACGTCGACGCTGCAGTTCGATCGCGCGACGTCGCCCTCCACCAACTTCTTCACCGGCGGCCAGACCAACACCAACACCTACAACTTCGGCTACAACCAGGGATTCGTCACGGGTACGGCATTTCAGTTCTCGTGGAACAATACCTCCGCCACGTCGACCAACGCGGTGACCACCTATAGCCCGCAGTACAACGCCAGCTTCACCGCCAAGGTGACCCAGCACCTTCTGCAAGGCGCGGGCATCTGGGTGAACAAGCGCTACATGTACCAGGCGCTGAACAACCGGCGCATTACGGACTCATCGTTCCGGCAGCAGATCCTCTACACCGTCAACCAGGTTGAATCCATCTACTGGGGACTGGTGCAGGCCTACGAAGATGTGCAGGCCAAGGAACGGGCGCTGGAGCAGAGCAGCAAGGTGGCCAGCGACAACCGCAAGCAACTGGAGATCGGAACCATGGCGCCGCTGGACGTGCTCAACGCCGACCAGTCGGTGGCGTCGGACAAGCAGGCGCTGATCGCCTCGCAAAGCAGCCTGAACTACCAGCAGCAGATCATCAAACAGGCGATTGCGCGCAACCTGAACGATCCGGCTTTGGTGGCTGCGGCGGTGATTCCCACCGACCGCGTGAGCATTGAAGAGATTCCGGAAGAGAAGCAGCCCGTGGAGGAGCTGGTTCAGGAGGCCTTTCAGGAACGGCCGGAGCTGGAGCAGGCGGTGCTGACGCTGCGCAACGACGAGATCACGCTGAAGGGCGCGCGCAACGCATTGCTGCCCCAGGTTGACATCTTTGCCTACCTGAACGGCTCCGGCGTGGCCGGAACGATCAACCCGGTGATGGTGGCAGAAAAATGCCCGTTCTACGGGGGCGTCTGCCCGCCCAGCATCGGCGGCTATGGGACGGCGCTGCAGGACGCCTTCAACAACTCATCGCCGGACAAGGGAGTCGGGTTCAACATCAACATCCCGATCGGCAACAAGCTGGCGCAGTCGGTGCAGGCGCGGTCGCTGATGGAATACCGGCAGGCGGAGTTGCGCTTGGAGCAGCTTTACACGCAAATTCGCATGCAGGTGGTGAACCAGCAGTTCGCCCTGGCCAACGACCGGGCGCTGGTTCAGGCTTCGACCGCATCGCTGGACTACAACAAGCAGAGCCTGGATTCGGAAGAGAAGAAACTGCGGCTGGGAGCCTCGACAACGGCCCTCGTACTTCAGCAGCAACGGGCCATGGCTCTAGCAGAGAACAGCCTGATTTCGGCTGAGGCAGCCTATGCCAAGGACCGGTCGAGCCTGTATCAGATACTGGCTTCGACGCTGCATCACTACGGCATCAACCTGAATGAGGCGGCGAGCGGGGATGTAAAGACGGTACCAGCGATTCCGGGACTGAAGCCGGCTGAGCCGGGCAAGGAGCCCACGACGGCGCCGCCGGCATCGCGGTAGGGGCGGGTTTCCGCCTGACTTTGATCGGGCGGGATGGGTTTCGGTGCTCTCCCACCCTTTGCGCAAAAGGCGCACAAAGGATGGGGTACCCAAGGCAAGTGTCAACACTCCCATCGAATGTGCGCTAACCACAGCTTCAACGCTCAAGAAAAAGCTCGGCCTGCTTCTCAACGAAGCAGGCCGGGCGTCTTATTTTTCAATCAAATGAACGGTCATCTTAACGTTTTGCCACGAGATCGAGAAGGTCGAAGAACTCGGGAAAGCTGATGGCGGCGGCTTCGGCGCCCTGGATGAGGGTGTCGCCCTGGGCGCGGAGGGCGGCGACGCTGAAGGCCATGGCGATGCGGTGATCGCTGCCAGAGTCGATGGTGGCGCCGTGGAGGGTCTGGCCGCCGGGGACGTCGAGGCCGTCTTCGAACTCAGTAAATTGGGCGCCCATGGCGCGCAGATTTTTGGCTACCAGCGCGATGCGGTCGGACTCCTTGACGCGGAGTTCCTTTGCGTCGCGGATGCGGATGCCGCCGCGGGTGTAGGGGGCGATGGCGGCCAGGACTGGTAGCTCGTCGATGAGCTGGGCGGCGAGGGCACCACGAATCTCTGTGGAACCGAGGCCCTCGGCCGGGGCAGATATCTGCACGGCGCCGACCAGCTCGGCATTCTTCTCTTCGAGATGCAGGACGGAGATGCGCGCGCCGAGGGCGGTGAGCACGTCGAGCAGCGTGGCGCGGGTGGGATTCAGCCCCAGCGAATCGAAGAGGAGGGTGGATCCGGGGAAGAGCGCGGCGGCGCAGAGGAAGAAGGCGGCCGAGGAGATGTCTCCGGGAACCTGGGCTTCGATAGCGTGAAGGGATTGGGGGCCTGGGATGGAGACCGAATCGAGGTCGCGGGTGAGCGTGGCTCCGAAGGCGCGGAGGGCCAGCTCACTGTGGTCGCGGGTGCGGAGAGCTTCCCGAACTGTTGTGGTTCCAGCGGTTTGCAGGCCGGCGAGCAGGACGCAGGTCTTGACCTGGGCGCTGGGGACGGGGGTGGTGTAATCGAGGGCCTGGAGTGGGCCGCCGTGGATGGTGAGCGGGGCGTGGCCTTCGGTAAGGGTCAGCTTTGCGCCCATCGCCTCGAGCGGCTTACGGATGCGCTCCATTGGGCGACGGGAGAGCGAGGTGTCGCCGATGAGGGTGAAGCTGCCCGGCTGCGGGGCCAGAAGGCCGGAGACCATGCGCATGGTTGAGCCGGAGTTGCCGCAGTCGAGGGGGTGATCGGCGGGGGTGACGCGGCCGGCGACACCGGTGACCTCGATGACTCCGTCGCCGGTTCTGCAGACCTTGGCGCCGAGGGCGGTCATGCAGGCGAGGGTGGAGGCGCAGTCGGCTCCGGTGGAGAAGTTGGTGAAGCGGGAGGTTCCCTCGGCAAAGGCGGCCAGCATGCCGTAGCGATGACTGATGGACTTGTCGCCGGGCAGGCGCAGGCTGCCGTAGACGTTGCGGGCGGGGCGAATGAGGCGTTCTTCGGTCGTGATGTGCATGCGGGGCTCCGGGGTTTGTTTCGTCCATTCCAGTCTATCGAACGGGAGCTGGTGAGATGTGGGCCGTGCCGGTTCCCAAGTGGGCGAGGCGGGCGAAATGCGACTGGTGATCCGGCCCGCGAATAGTGTGTTGCTTTCCCGCCTTTGCGCCAGGAAAAAGGCGCAAAGACGGGGCACGGGGCGTCAGTATTTATGGGCCGGCTCAATAGTGTGATGCAGGTCACTTGAATGGGGACTGACTTAGTCGTATATTAAATAGGACTGATTCCGTCGGATATTACATTTCCCCCCGGACTGTGAGCTTTTGCCGTTTCGGGCTCGGTGGGTTTGGCGCACGAATTTCGCATTTTTGGGGTCAAGGTTTTGAAACAGATCTTCTATTTTGCACTGTTCTTTCTTATTTTCGCGGGCGGCGTCTCCGCTGCTGTTGCTGATCCGGTATTCACCATTTCAGGGGTTGTGCACGATGGGGGCGGGGGGCGAATTCCTCATGCTCATGTAACTGTGCGGCTGCTTGGGGCGCAGGCTGCGGTCGAAGCGGTGAGCGGCGATCTGGGCGATTTCAGCGTGCAGGTCGCCACGACGGGCAGCTACCAGGTGGAGATCGCGGCAGAGGGCTTTGCGGCGCAGAAGGTGACGGCGGAGGTTACGGAGGCGCAGCCTACGGCCAGCCTGGACGTGGAGCTGGCAGTGGCCGTGGCAGCGCAGACGGTAGAAGTGACTGCGGACGCGCTGGCGGCCGAGACCACCAGCACGCAACTGGGCGAGACGCTGGAGGCGAAGAAGATTGAGAGCGTGCCGCTGAACGGGCGAAATTTTACCGACCTGATGGCGGTGCAGCCGGGGATTGTGCCTGTGAATACGGCGCAGCCGGGGGCGGTGATCATGACGGGCGTGGCTTCGACGCCGCCGAGCGGGAACTCGAACCCGGGGAATCTGTCGATCAGCGGGCAGCGGGAGGCTTCCAATGGCTTCCGCGTGAACGGCAGCGATGTGGAAGAGGACGTGAACATGGGCACGTCGATCGTCGTGAACCTGGATTCGATCGACAGCTTCCAGGTGCTGACCAGCAACTTCGACGCGGAGTATGGGAACTCGAGCGGCGGACAGGTGCTGGTGACGACCAAGGCAGGGACGACGCTGATGCACGGGAGCGCGTTCGAGTTTTTACGGAACACGGACCTGGACGTGCGGAACTACTTCTCAGACCAGCGCGCAGCTTACCGGCAGAACCAGTTTGGGGGCACGCTTGGGGGAACGCCGTTTCGCAAGACCGTGGCTGTGTTTGCCGACTATCAGGGAACGCGGCTGACGGAGGGGATCGACACGGGGGACATTGCAGTGCCATCGGTGGCGGAGCGGAGCGGGGATTTCAGCCAGAATCCACTCATGGGGAGCGTGAACGGCACGGCCTGGGCGGCGCTGCTTTCGAGCAGGCTGGGCTACACGGTGATTGCGGGCGAGCCGTATGCGCGGGTGTTTCCCACCGGCACGATTCCGGTGAAGGCGTGGTCGACGCCGGCGCAGCATCTGTTGAGTTCGATTCCGCAGCCGAATGCGGGGGCGGGGCTGTTTGAAACGGCGGCGGAGGCGGAGACTTTGCAGGACGACAAGGGGGCTCTGCGCGCGGACTGGATCCACGGCAAGGGGCAGCTTACGGCCTACTACTTTGTAGATCAGTACTCGCTGGACAATCCTTATCCAACGGGGACGGGTGGGGCGAGCGTGCCGGGATTCGACGCGACCAGCAACGGGCGGGCACAGCTGATGAGCCTGGCGCACGTCAAGACGTTCGGCGATGCGACGCTGAACGAGTTCCACATGAGCTACATGCGCAACTCGAACGCCGTGGGCCAGCCGAAGGGCGGCGTGGGGCCGTCGCTGGTTTCGCAGGGATTTACGGGGATTGTGCCGCTGAAGCCCTCGACGGAGGGGATTGCGAACGTGGCGTTCAACGACTTTACGCTGGGCGTGGATACGACGGCGCTGGTGCAGGCCGAGAACATCTACGAGGCGAGTGATGCCTTCAGCCGCATTGTGGGCACGCATGGATTGAAGGCGGGGGGCGAGTTTCATGCAAGCCAGATCAACACGCACCCGGACGTGATCTTCAATGGCAGCTTCAGCTTCAACGGGTCGGAGACGGGGCTGGACTTTGCGGATTTTCTGCTGGGCGTGACGTCGAGCTACACGCAAGGGCAGGCGAACAGCTTTTATAACCGCAACCTCTATGCGGCGGCGTTTATGCAGGACAGCTGGAAGGCTTCGAGCCAGTTGACGGTGAACTACGGCGTGCGCTGGGACCGGATCCGGCCGTGGCGGGAGAAGGACAACCAGTTGCAGACGCTGGTGAAGGGCGAGCAGTCGCAGGTGTTTCCCGGTGCGCCTGAGGGACTGGTGTTTCCGGGGGATGCGGGTGTGCCTGCTTCGCTCGCTTCTCCGCGCAATGACTTTGCGCCTCGGGCCGGTGTTGCCTATTCGCCCACTGCGCGGGGCGGGCTGTTGGGGAGGCTCTTGGGCGGCCCAGGGCAGACCAGCATCCGCACCGGCTATGGGATTTTCTATACGGCCTACGAGGGGCTTTCAGCGGGAATCATGAGCGCCAATCCGCCCTATGGGTACACGTACACGTCGGCTGCGCCGCCGCTGTTTGCGTCGCCGTTTACGGTGGCGGCGACGGGCGCCGCCGCAGGGCAGAGGTTTCCGTTGCAGAAGGTCGGCTACGGGGCGAGCCGGGCCAATCCGAATACGAATGTGAACTGGAGCCAGTTTGAGCCGCTGGTTGGGATTCCGGCGGTGGATCCGCGCGACGTGACCCCTTATGCGCAGCACTGGATGGCGAGCCTCGAACGCCAATTTGGTGGGCAACCGGGGACGGGGGCGCTCGTGTCGCTCAGCTATGTGGGGACTTCGTCGCACCACCTGCTGGTGCTCGAAGAAGTGAACCCGGCTGATTCGGCGCTGTGCCTTTCATTGGGCTCGACGCTGTGCGGGCCGTTCAACGAGCAGGCGGCGCGGACCGGGTTCGGGCCTTCGTTCGGCAGCGTGGAGTTGCAACGGACCATTGCGAATGCGAACTACAACGCGCTGGAGGTTTCGGTAAAGGGCAGCACGCATGGGCTGGACTTGCTGGCCAGCTACACATACTCGAAATCGATCGATCAGTCAGGGGGATTGCCGGAGCCGGTGAACCCGGCGAATCCGTCGCTGAGCCGGGCGCTCTCCGCCTTTGATCTGCGGCAGAACCTGGTGACCAGCTTCCACTACGCAGTGCCGGGGCCGAAGGACGCAGGACGGTTGAATTGGCTTGCTGGTGGCTGGGGGTTGGCGGGGATTGCGCGCTTCACCTCAGGATTGCCGGTGACGCTCGAGAACAACAACGACACTTCGCTGCTGGGGACGATTCCGAACGGGATCAACAACAATGGAGTGGATACGCCGGCGTGGAGTGGGAAGCCGCTCTCGATCCACACCAATCCGCGCGGCGGCCGGGCGGTGTTTGACGCTTCGCAGTTGACGCTGCCGGCGCTGGGAACCATGGGCAACGCGCGGCGGCGGTTCTTCTCCGGGCCGGGCCTGGAGAATGTGGACGCGACGCTGACGAAGACGGCGTGGTTTGCGGACGGGAGCAGCATGGAATTCCGCGCCGAGGCCTTCAACCTGTTCAACCACGCACAGTTTTTCGGGGCGGCGGCGGTGGAGGGGAACATCTCCAGCGGCAGCTTCGGGAGCGCGGTGAGCGCGATGCCGCCGCGGCTGATGCAGATGGCGCTGCGCTACCGGTTCTGAACTCTGCCCGACCAGCAAGCTGAAGGCGCAGGTTCCGAATGATGGGGCTGGGAATCCGCAGGGCCGATGCGCCTTCCAGTGAGCGAATCAGCGCATTCTCGCCTTGGATTCGACGCCGAGCCTTGGATCGCGCTTGCGGGCAAGGGCTGCAATGTCCAGGGCGACCGATTCAAACTCGGGGTGGGCCTGCGAGATGTAAAGCCACTTGCCCAGGACTTGGTGGGAGACGAGCTGCGGGAACTGACGGCGGAGGGATGCGTGGTGCTCGCGCGCGGTGCAGACCAGCAGGCCGTTCCAGGGTTCTTCTCCGCCGGCTACGGCGAGGTAAAGGCGGTTGTCGAGGTGGGCGGCGTCGAAGCTGAAGAGCTTGCGCAGGAAGAAGCGGGGGTCGTCTTGGAGGGGTTCGAAGATCCAGAGCAATGGACTTTTGGGTTTGAATCTGGGTTTCATGATCGTGCCGGTTCCATGGTAGTGGGTTTCTGGCGCGGGCGCGAGGCGGGGAAGCACAGGGCAAGGACAAGAACAACGACAGAAGGCAACCGCAGGTCCTTCGACTGCGCTGCGCTCCGTTCAGGGTGACAGGTTTGTGGGGGAAGGGAGTCCGCAGGCTCAGCGCACCCGGAGCACGATGATGGTTTCGTCGTCGAAGCGGTCGTGGGCGCCCTGGAAATGGGCTACGTCGGCGAGGATGGCGTCGGCGATCTCGTGGGCGGGGTTGTCGCGCTGGGCGCAGAGCAAGCTGGAGAGGCGGTTTTCACCGTACATCTCGCCCGCGGCGTTTTCGGCGTCGAGGATGCCGTCGGAGATGAAGATGATGGCGTCGCCGGGCTGGGCTTCAAGGCGGATCTCGTCGTAGGTGACGTCGGGGAAGAGGCCGAGGGGGAAGCCTTCGGCACGGACGGTGCTGGGCTGGCCGGCGCGGCAGAAGATGGGCTGCACGGCGCCGGAGTTGGCCACGGTGAGAGTGCGGGTTTCGTCGTTCCAGAGGGCGAAGAGCAGGGTCACGTACTGGGATTCGAGCTTGCGCTCCTGCAGTGCGTCGTTGAGGTTGGCCAGCATCCGGGCAGGCTCGGGCTGGTGCAGCGCGGCGGAACGCATGATGCCGCTGACCAGGGCGGCAAAGAGAGCGGCCGGAGCGGCCTTGCCGCTGACGTCGCCGAGGACGATGGCGGTGCGGTTGGGGCCGTAGTCGAGGAAGTCGTAGAGATCGCCGCCGATGGTTCGGGCAGGGAGAAAGCGGACGGCCATCTCGGCGTTGGGCTGCTTGGGCGCGGCCTCGGGCAGCAGGCGCAGTTGCACCTCGCGGGCCATAGCGATATCGCGCTCGAGTTGGCGCTCCTGGCGGTGGACGGCCTGGTAGAGGCGGGCGTTTTCGATTGCAATGGCCACCTGCGCGGCGAGGGTGGTCAGCATGCGCTCGTGACCTTCGTTGAAGAAGCCGGGGCGGGTGTGCTCCAGGTCGAGCACGCCGATGACGCGGCCTTTATAAAAGAGCGGCACGACCAGCTCGGAGCGGGTCTCCGGGTTCATGGGCAGGTAGCGCGGGTCCTTGCGCACGTCGGGAACGTTAATGGGACGCCACTCGCGGACGGCGGCGCCGACCAGGCCGCTCGTGGTGGAGATGCGGCGCAGCGGGGCGTGGGAATAGCCGAAGCGCCAGGCGTAACGGGTGATGAGGATTTCGCCCTTCTCGTCGAGCAGCATGATGGTGAACATCTGGTAATCCATCAGGCGGCGGAGGAGCTGGCCGACGCGCTCGAGCAGCGGGCCGAGATCGAGGATGGAGGTCAGCTCGACGGCGATCTCGTTGAGGACCGCGAGGACCTCGGCCTGGCGGGAGACGCGCGTGTAGAGGCGGGCGTTCTCAATGGCCTGGGCGATGCGCGAGGCGGTGAGGGTAAGCAGGTGGAGGTGCTCGGGGCGGAAGTAGCCGGTCTGCTCGCTCTCGAGATCCATGACGCCGATGAGGCGGTTTTTGGCGATGAGGGGAACGGCCAGCTCGGAGCGGACCTCGGGGTTGACTGCGTAGTAAATATCGGATGCGGAGACGTCGTTGAGCAGGATGGGCTTCCGCGTGAGGGCTACCTGGCCGACCACGCCGCGGCCGAGGGGGACGCGGATGCGCTCGGTTTGGGAGGTGTGGCCGATCTGGAAGCGCATGCGCAGGTCGTGGGTGCGGTCGTTGAGCAGCAGAATGGCGAAGATGCGGTAATCGATGACGGCGCGGACCAGTTCGGAGGTGCGGTTGAGCAAGGTTTCAAGGTCGAGCGTGGTGTTGAGGGCTTCGGCCATCTGGGACAGGTAGTTGAGGTCGGCGGTTTCGACGCGGGCGTTGACGGGGTTGAGATGGGCGTGCGGGTTGGCTGAGTCGGCGGGGCGGTAGTCGCCTTCGAGCTCAGGTGGTTCGGGCGGGGATGGGGGCGTGGAGGACATGGGTGTCGAAATGAATGATAGCGGACGCGGCAGTCTGCCGAGGCCGATATTCAGCCGGGGATCGTTCGCTCTTAGATACTGATGCCGCGAGCAGGCAGATGCCTCATTCCGCTCCGAGTTCGCGGACGATGGCGACGGAGGCGGAGGCGCCGATGCGGTTGGCGCCGGCTTCCAGCAGGGCGCGGACGTCGGCAAGGGTGCGGATGCCGCCTGCAGCTTTGACGCCGGAGCGTGCGCCGGCGACGCCGCGAAGCAGGGCCACATCGGCAGGGGTTGCGCCGCTGGTGGAGAAGCCGGTGGAGGTCTTGAGGAAGTCCGCGCCAGCCTGGATGGCGATCTCGGCGGCGCGCAGCTTTTCTTCGACCGTGAGCAGGCAGGTTTCGAGGATGACCTTGAGCAATGCGCCGTGATGATGGGCTACGTTGGCCGCGGCGTGGATGGTGTGGTGGACGGCGTGGTGGTTGCCGCTTTTGAGCTGGCCGATGGGGATGACCATGTCGAGCTCGCGGACGCCGAGCCGGGTGAGGGCGGCTGCCTCGTGGCGCAGCGTGGAAACCAGAGACGCGCCGAGGGGAAAGCCGATGGTGACGCCGACCGGAACGCCTGAGCCGGAGAGCAGGCCAACAGCTGTCGAGGCCCAGACGGGGTTGACCATGGCGCAGGCAAAGCGGTAGCGAATGGCCTCGTCGCAGAGGCTCTCGATCTGCTGGCGCGTGGCGTCGGGCTTGAGCAAGGTGTGGTCGATGACGGCGGCGAGCGACCGCCAGTTGGAGAGGGTCTGAGCAGTAAAAGCGGCTGCGTCCCAGGAGCCGTTGTCGAATTCGAGGTCCGCGGAGTTGATGGGCGTAATGGAAGCCATGGGAGTGTTGCTCCTTGCTGACGAGCGCCGCACTAATTGGCCGGCTCAGTGGACAGTGTCCGGTAGATGAGTATATTCCCTGCGGAACTCCGGGCCAAATGAATGGACGGGAATTTAACAAATTGGATGTCAGCCCTGCTACGGCGAGCGGAGCTTCGGAGACTGCGGAAAAAGTCGGGATTTTGGTTGAAACTGACGAAAAACGTCCTTCCGGGGCTAAAGCCCCATTGATTCTGCAGGCTTTATACGGGGGTTGAAACCCCCGCCTCCCTCCGGATGGAGTTTTTCCGCAGCCTGTTAAGCCTGGGCAGGCAAATTTGCCCGAGGCCGGCGATTTCTCCGATGATGCGGCTCGTAAGTCCTTTGTTTTTTCAATAGGCCCAGGATTCCTGGCAAATAAGCCATTTGTTTTCTAGAATATAGGTGCGATTCGGGGGTCATTTTTTGCGTAACATGCTTGTTTTCACGGGGCTGCGACGAAAGTGGGGGGTACCGCGTGGGGAGAATAGACGGCGAAACAAGACGCATTCCAGCGGCACCCGAGGTCTCCATGGCTCAACCCCACAACCCCATTGTGCGCCGGGAGGGCGTAATTATCTGCAACCACCTGCGGGCACCTGCGGTGCGGCGGACGGCGCTTGCGCGCCATTGGGTTCGTGGTTACCCACCCTTGCAGCAAGAACAAAGACGCGGGACCCAGGGGGTACCCCGATGGGGCACCCAGAGTGATCGCGGGGGCATGGCTTGCGGATGCTAGACTGGCGCTGTCGCGGGGAGGATGTGGGATTTGATGCGAATTTCTCGAGGTTTGACGGCTGTTTTGCTGGCGGGCGCGGCGGGGATTTGTCTGGGGCAGCGGATCGAGGTGACGGTGCCTTCCGCGAAGCCTTTGAATGGCCACTTGGTGCTGGTGATTGCGAAGAACGACAAGGAAGAGCCGCGCATGCAAGTGAGCGAGGACTACCTGTCGGCGCAGGGCTTTGGGGTGGATTTGGAGGGGCTGGCACCGGGGCAACCGATTGTTGTGGATGCGAAGACAATCGGCTATCCGCGGCGGTCGCTCACGGATCTGGATGCGGGCGACTATTTTGTACAGGCGGTCTTCAACGTTTATGAGCAGTTTCACCTGGCCTCGGGGAAGACGGTGTGGCTGCCGCCGGACAAGGGCGAAGGGCAGCACTGGAACCTGAAGCCGGGCAACCGGTACAACAAGCCGGTGAAGGTTCATTTTGACCCGAAGGCGCAGGCGCCGATCCGGCTGACCCTCGACCAGGTGATTCCGCCCGTCGAAGGGACAGATCAGGATCCGCTGGTGATGGCGGCCAAAGACCCCGGCGCGAAGTGGCTGAAGTACATGCGCTTCCGCAGCGAGAAGCTGAGCCGGTTCTGGGGCCGGGATATGTGGCTGGGAGTGTGGATTCTGCTGCCGGATGGATTCGACGAGCATCCCGATGGGAAGTTTCCGCTGGTGGTCTATCAGGATCACTACCATCCGGGGCTGGGGCCGTTGCCGTTTGTGACCACCGCGCCTGACCCCAAGGTTCCGAACGTGCGCC
>DATNHL010000355.1:0-5440 GCA_035604995.1 Occallatibacter sp.
TGAGAGCTTGCGGCGAAGCTGCGCTGCCCGGTCCGCTGACATTTGGCCGGTGCTCATGAGAAGGGCCATGTTCGACGTCCTGGCCGGCGCGGCGATTGGATTGTGTGGCGCGGCCGCGCTCACCCGCGTGCTGAAAGCCGCCTATATTCCGGCGCGCCGGGCCATGCAGATCGACCCCATGGCCGCCCTGCGGAACGAATAGCCCGATTCGATTCGCCACCGGGCATTCGCACCGCAAGCGGGGCGCGCACTGTCAAAGTAGTTCTAGGAATTCCTCCAGGCTGAGGCCAGCCTGCTCAACGATGATGGCCAGCGTCTTGCGCTTTAGGTCAGCATTGTGCATCGCGAGCGTGACACGGAGTAGGGGCTTGTCGGGGTGCTTGAGTATGTGATGCGCGCCCTTCGTGTGGTGAATGTAGAAACCCGCTCGTTGGAGAGCCTTAAGCACCTTGGTAGGCCGCAGAGATGGCAGGTGCTTGCTCATGCGCTTTCGGGGAGAGCGATTCTAATTTCCTCTTTCACCGGATCGAGCAAGAGCCTCTTGTCTGGGGGGAGAGGCAGGCCGTCCTTTTGCAGGCTCTCCAGGTACACCTCGACAGCTTCCACCGCCCGCTGATGTGCCTCTTCGTAGGTATCACCCTCTGTCACCAAGCCGGGCAAGGCCGGGCAGGTGACCACGTATCCGCCCTCTTCAGCGGGTTCAAAAAGCACCGTGTAGCAACGTTCGGCCATTAAACTCACCGCTTCCATTGTAGATGACTTACACATTGAGATTTTGAGGCGGGCGGCGCCGTCGAATAGGGAGGTGCGCAAGGCTGGCGCTGGCAATCTCTGGATCCGGTACCGCGTACTGGACAAAAATCACACTCGGCGACCATGTAGCCGGTCAGAAACTTGGGGCCGATGGATGAGAGCAACGTCGTCTTGTGATCGAACCGCTGGTCTCGAAGCGCGAATTGTCGGTACTGGGACTGGTTTTCAGTTGCCGGCAACCGGCCCATTGTGTCCGGTGATAAGCTGATTCAGATAACATGCGCCGTTTATCCGTTGTGCTCCTGGCGATGGGCTGCCTCGCCGCATGCGGGTCGAAACCCGCTCCTCCTCCGGTCGCATCCAAGGTTGCCGGCCCGGCGCTTGCCGCCAAAGCCGCCCCCCATAAACTCGCGCGGCCGGCGGGCAAGGCAGAAGGGACTCGATACTCGGGCACGGTCGGGCAGTTGGACGATAGCGGCGACTTCGTTGAGTTCATCAACCAGCACGAGAACCAGGCGGTGACGCTCGACCTCTTCTTGCCCTCCGCGGGTTTTGACGGCGGCAAGGACGGCGGGCTGGAGTGGTTCGCCATCTGGGACGATTGCGACGAACTGCCGGAAGGGCAGAAGCCCGGCGGCTCCTTGTGCACAGGATACGAGTACACCATTGGGAAGGCTGCCAATGGTGAGCCCCAGATCGTCCAGGATGGCGACTACTGGCGGGTCAGGGGACGCTTCAGGGTGGTGAATGCCGGGGGCCCGCTGCAAGGCCTGATGTCGATGCAATTGGTGCCTCTGCCGAAAGACCCCGGAGGAGCCGAATGAGCCTCCCAGGCACCCTGCCGCTCTTCTGCGGGGCAGCGTCGAGCCGCCGGATTTCCGCCGCAGGATTTCCGAGTTACTCCGTGAACAAAATCATCGTGCTGCTGGTTTGCTGCCTGCCGCTCGGCGCGCAAACCAGGCGTCATGCGGCGGGGACCGATGCCGAAGGCAACCCGCTCACCGTGATCGAGCGGCATTTTCCGGAACGTGACGCCGATGAGAAGCGCTGCGTGCCGAAGGTGCAGTATGGCCTCGATCAATCGCGAGGCGGCCGGGCCGCCGCGCCGGAGCCGGTGGTTACGCTGTGCCAGACCGATATCCCCATCGAGACCAGCGTGAAAATTGGGCAGAACTGGATTCAGGTCAACCTCGGCGGCAGCGCGCAAAACGGCTTCTACCTGCACCGGACGTATCAGCTCTCGCCGTGGCGAGCCACGAAAATGGATGCCTGCCAATTCCTGGGCTCCGAGAACTCCACATACGAGGAGTGGGACTTTCGTCTCATGAAGGGCCAAGCCTGGACGGCCTCGGTGGAGACCCGCCACGCCATCTGCGACTCCGGCCCCGAGGTGAACTCATACCTGCTGGTGCCCATGATCGCTTACGATGCCAGGAGGCTGGAGGCGTCGCACGCCAGCCTCGGTTCGTGCGCGATGAAGCTGGATGCATCGGGCAAGAACGGCTTCATCACCTGGGGCAAGCCGGACCCTCAGGACCCCGTGGAAGTCAAACTGCTGTGGATCGGGCCGCGCACGCTGGTCGCACAGGTGGCCGATTCCCAGAGGAGTACCAGGCCTGCGTCGTCATGGGTAAACGCCGATCACTTCGAAATCTGGATGGGAGAGCGTAACGGCGGGCTGTTGTGGCAGTTCGGCATCCCGGTAGACGCGGGCGCGGTACGGGTGGGTTACGGCGAGCCGGCCAAACTGCCGGTGGTCCACCGCTGGGCCGCCGGGCAGGCGACGGTGCTGCTCATCGAATTGCCGCCGTGGCCCAGCCCATACGGCAACGGCGTGACGCTGGTCTACAGCCAAAGCCTGGAAGGCCGCGCGCAGAAGCGGCTCATCGCCACCAGCCACGTGAAGCGTTCCGACAACACGACGCTCGGCGTGCGCGACTCGGAGGTGGACAAGAACTCCGCCGCCGAGTACGTCACCTGCGGCACAGTGAACGGCGCGCTGGACATCACCGGCGGGCCGAAGAAACCGCTGCTGGCGCCGCCGCCCGAGCCTGGAGGCGACCAATGAAACAGCTCATTGCGCTACCGCTGTGCTGCCTGTGGCTCGCCGCGCAGAACAGCCCCCGGCGTCATCCGGCGGGGACCGATGCCCAGGGGAACCAGCTCACCGTAATCGAAACGGACTTCCCGGACCGGCCGCCCGAAAGCCCGCGCTGCGTGCCGAGGGAGCAGTACGTTCTCGAGCGATCGCAGGCTGGTCAGGCCGCCGCCTCCAAGCCGGTGGTCACGTTGTGCCAGGACGATCCTCACATCAAAACGACAGCCGAAGTCGGCCCCAACCGGATCACGGTGCACCGTGAGGAAGGCGAAGGTAACGGTTTCTTCCAGCACCGGATGTTTCAGCTTTCACCGTGGAGAGCCGTGACGATGGAGGTCTGCTCGTTTCTCTCGGACCGGAGTTCCACCTACGAGGAGTGGGACTTTCGCGCCATGAAAGGGCAAGCCTGGGTCGCCAAAACCAAGGACGGCGAAGCGCTGTGCCGGCGGGATCCGAAGCTGTTCTCGTTCCTTCTCGTGCCCCTTGTAGAATACGACGCCAGGCGACTGCAGGCGTCGCACACTGGCTTGGGCTCGTGCGCCATGAAGCTCGACGCTTCCGGCCAGAACGGCTTCGTCACCTGGGGCAAGCCCGACCCGCAGGATCCGGTGGAGGTGAAACTGCTGTGGATCGGGGAGCGCACGCTCCTCGCCCAGGTGGCCGATCCGCACCGGTACACCAACCCCGCCCGCTCCTGGGTGAACGCCGATCACTTCGAAATCTGGATGGGTGACCGCAACGACGATGCTTCTTACATGCTGCAGTTCGGGATCCCCGTGGACGAAGGCCCGGTGGAGGTAGGGTTTTCAAACCGCTCGGCTACCAAGCCGGCCAAGCTCCCTGTGGTCCGCCGTTGGAAGGCAGGCCCGGAGGGCAGCGCGGCGACGGTCCTCCTGATCGAGTTGCCGCCGTGGGGAGCGGAATTCTGGCGCGGCATCACGATCATCTACAGCCAGAGCCTCGAAGGGCGTGCGCAGAAGCGGCTGATCTCGACCAGCCGGGTCAGGCGCGGCGAGAAATCGACCCTCGGCGAGCAGGGCACCGGGCTGCGGTTCAGTGAGGCCGGCGATCACGTCACGTGCGCTCCGGTGAGAGGCGCGCTGGACGTTATCGGGGGAACCGGGACACCCGTCGAAGTGCCGCCCGCGGGCTTACGGTAACTGGATGGGACTGACGATTGTCAAGTTGACTGAAGCACAATCACGATCATGAAAGCCCGGAACACCTCGAAGTGGTTGGCTATCGCCGGATCGTTGATCCTTGCGGCTTCGCTGGCCTGCGGATCGCGCCCGGGGCGACCGAAGGCAGAGGCCCAACGCGAACCCCCAAATGCCCACCCCCAGCAACAGATCCAGTACTGGGTTGAGAAAACCGAAGATTCTGCCTACGGCACCCTGCGTGCGGCCTACAACGGCAAGACATACACGGTGATCGATAAGTCAGCCGAAATCTGTCTGGCGATTGCGGACCAGAGAGATTGGGACGGCAACGGCTTGACCGATGCCCTGGTTACGAACATCCAGGCTTGCGGTGGGAACCTTCTTCCGAATTCCTTCTTTTTCGTTTCCGCCCTCGCCGGCGGCCGCTTTGAGGTCAGCGACGATCTCGCCGACTCGTGGGGCGACCCTGTCATCGAGAAGTGGAAGGACTCCTGGAGCGCTGTCATTGTTTCCAACAACGAGGGAATCAACACGAACCGGCCCGTGGAAATCACCCGGCGATTCGTCCTCCAGGGCGGAAAGGGGCTCAAGGTAGAGGAGTCCCAGCGCAAGGAAATCGAGAGCATCCTCGAAATGCGCTCCGAGATTTTCCACGGGGACGAGGAAACGCACAGCATTGAATACGATCTCGACGGCGATGGCCAAAAAGACAAAATCAACGGGCAGCTCTGGGAACGCTGGGGACGGATTGCCTGGATCGTCGAGTTTGCCAACGGCAAAGACTTTGACGGAGGCGCCAACTCGAGTTGCAAGCGAATCGGTGTTCTCCCCACGAAGACCAACGGCGTAAACGATCTGGTCTGCGACCAGGACACTGTGTTTCGCTGGAATGGGGAAGCGTATCGGTAGCTCCTTCCGGAATCGCGCAGCGCCGGCCCGTAGAGAGCTCGTGCGACACACCCGTCAGGGGCTGAAGCCCAGCGTGCTGATATCCCGCACCATCAGCCCAATCTTGTCGATTCTTAACGATGCGTCCGGCGACAACCTTGAAGACCTGTCGGAGGCAGCCGGCTGACCAACCCACAATCGCGCGGGGCACGACCACAGGTTAGCGCCATCGACAATTCTTGGTAAAACTTCATTTTTCGGATGACTCGCCCAGCGCGCGGCAGAGGGCGGCTGTTTTTCCGCGCGCTGGATTGCTCCCCCGGCCCGCCAAACTTCCGCGAACCCGAGTCGTCCAATCAGCGTAGTGACAAGTATGAACTGGAAAGGTGCGGCAACCGATCTGCGGCTCGCAGGCAGGAATTTGCTCCGGGAGCCCGGCGTGGCTCTCATCGCCGTTGTCATGCTGGGGCTCGGCCTGGGCGCCACCACCGTGATGTTCTCCCTGGTCAATGGAGTACTGATGAACCCGTTGCCCTATCGC
>DATNHL010000356.1:0-2436 GCA_035604995.1 Occallatibacter sp.
CCTCTCTTCGACCTTCTCTCGAGGCAGGATGGCGTGGACCTCCCCTCGATGGAAGAGCGGCGCGAGGAGCAAGCCCTGCTCGTCGAGGATGCCATGCAGCCGTGTCAAGGCCCCATCCTGAGTAGCCAAGACTCCGTAACCGACGCGCTCTCTCGCCTGGAAGGCGCCTCGGGCGAGTTTTTCTTAGTCGAGGATGGCCGAGGAGAATGGTACGGGATCACCAAGGATATGCTGCGAGAGGCCGTCCTCGGGTGGGATTCCGACGTCGCGGTTGGAAGCGTTCTGCGCGGGCCGCCCCTTTCCCACGTCCATCCCGACCACGCCCTGGATGTAGCGCTGGGCCGGCTCGGTGAAGTGCCCTTCATCCCTGTGGTGCATCGCGCTGACTTGACCAAGCTGGAAGGGATCGTGTCTCTTGAGGGAATCTTGAAAGCCTACCGGGAGGCTCAGTTGCCAAACAAAGCGAGGCGGCGCGCCGGTGTCGAAGATTTCACTCAGACCCCGGGGGCGCGCAGGTGACCGAGTTCTGCAATCACGGCGCCAGTGCTTACACGGCCACGACCGGCACGGCCTCGAGCACCGTCTCGCCTGACGGGACTCTGCCAGAGTCTGGCGGCACGAGCGGAATTGTGGTAGATATCGGGGCGGCGGGAACGTCGAATATCCAGTTCTCGACGCTCCTCGACCAGACCTGTACCGCGTCGGGCGGCACGGGCGGCTGCGCCGCACAGGCATCGCAATCGGCGCCATGAGCCCCGATACGGCGGCAGGTTCGGCAGTGGCGCCGAAGCGCAGAACGAGAGGCTGACTCCAGTGGCCAGGATCTGCCCCGAAGGGAGACATTGATGGACAGAAGAGAATGCTTTCAACTTGCAATGGCGGGAGCCGCCGCTGCGGTTATGCCGGCTCGGCGGCTGGCGGCAGAAGAGCGAGCGGCGCGCGCGGTGCGCGGGTTGCCGTCCCCAATAATCAAGGAAATCAAGGTAATCACGACGCAACCGTCCGGCGTGCGGCTGGTGGTGGTAAAGATCCTCACCGATCAGGACGGCCTTTACGGGTACGGCTGCGCGACCTTTACCCAACGTGCTGATCTGGTGGGGCCCGCAGTGGAAAAATATCTCAAGCCCCTCCTGATCGGGAAGCCGGCTGACCGCATCGAGGATACCTGGCAGGTCTGCTACAACAGCTCGTACTGGCGCAATGGCCCGGTGCTCAACAATGCCATCAGTGGGGTTGACCAGGCGCTGTGGGACATCAAGGGCAGGCAGGCCAACTTGCCCGTCTACCAGTTGCTGGGCGGCAAGGCGCGCGAGGCAGCCCTAACCTACGCCACGGTGGGCGGCGCGGAAATCCCGGAGGTCATCGATCGCACCCGCCAATTCATGGACAAGGGGTTTCGATGCATCAAAGTTCAGGTTGGGGTACCCGGCATGGCCGCGTACGCCGCGGGTGGCCGCCAGGCGCCGGCAAAGGGACTGCACGCTGGCCCGGTGTTCGAGCCGGGTCCCTACATGCGTCGAACGCGGCAAATGCTCGAAGAGTGCCGGAAACAGTTGGGCGAAGAAATCGGGCTGATTCATGACGTGCATGAGCGCGTAAGCGTGCACGAAGCCGTCCAATTCGCAAAGGAACTCGAACCCGTCAAGCTCTTCTATCTGGAAGACGTGCTCTCTCCGGAGGACATTGACTACTTCCGCCAGATCCGCCAACAGTGTTCAACCTCGTTGGCCATGGGCGAGCTATTCAATAGCCCGCACGAGTGGCAGCCGCTGATTGTCGAACGCCTCATCGATTACATCCGCGTCCACCTGTCGCAAGCGGGAGGTCTGACGCCGGCGCGCAAGATCGCCATCCTGGCGGAACAGTTCGGGGTCAAGACAGCCTGGCACGGCCCGGGAGACGTCTCGCCCGTGGGTCACACGGCGCAATTGCACCTGGATCTTGCCAGCTACAACTTTGGCATCCAGGAAGGCGGCATCATCCAAGGTGTTGAAGCCGAGATATTCACAGGTTGCGCAACTTACAAAGATGGTTACTTGTGGGCCAGCGATTCACCGGGGTGGGGAATTGAAGTAAACGAGGAACTGGCCGCCAAGTATCCCTTCCGCGACGGACCCGAACATCTCAATGGCGGGTGGGGAGTAATCCGGCGGGAGGATGGCACGGTCATCAAGCAATGAAGGCATCTGGAGCCGCTCAGCGCGAGGTTTCCCCGGCCGGCCGGCGCTGGCGCGCTGCTGACAACCATGGCGATTTTCATCTCGTTGTGTGGGGCAGGCTGACGGCGGCTGATGAGGGGGGCACTAATTTATAGGAAAAGCTGCGGAGTTTTGGAAGGGGCGAAACTGCGCACTGCCCTCTCATCCAGATCGGCTGTGCTCCTGAACTATTTCTTCTACAATGCCTTTCGCCATGCACCCGAAAGTCCTCAATCGG
>DATNHL010000357.1:0-10685 GCA_035604995.1 Occallatibacter sp.
CCGCACTCTGATGCGGAATGGCGGCCTCGCAGCCTCTGCCGCCACACTCATCCCTGCCGCTCTCCCACAAGGGGCTGGAGGAGAGAAGCAGGCGGGAAGCGTTTTTCACGTATTTGCATTTCGGTGGAAGCCGGATGCAACGGACGAGCAGAAAGCCAGAGCGGAGAAGGCGATCCTTGCCTTCCAGGGGCAGATTCCCGGGCTCATTGAGACGCACGTAGGCCCCAACATTTCGCCCCGGGGCAAGGGCTATACCTTCGGCGGCGTCATGCGTTTCAAGGACAAGGCATCGCTTGACGCATACGTGCTTCATCCCGCGCATCAGGCGCTGCTCGTGTGGCTTGTGCCGCTGATCGATGCAATCGAATTGGACATTTACGCTTGAGAATCCAGGAAAGATGCTCGCTCTGCTCAGCACTCTGTGCATAGAAGAAGCTTTTTTCGTGCGCGTGAAGGTACATGCGACAGATGCGGGGTCAGACGCGGCGCAGATGGACCACCGTCTCCAGGTGGAAGGTTTGCGGAAAAAGATCGGCGAGCGTGATGGAGTGAATGGCGTAGCCGGAGCCGACGAGCGCGCGCAGATCGCGAGCCAGGGTTGCCGGGTCACAGGAGACGTAGACCAGCGCGGGCGCTGCGATCTCGCCGAGCAGCGCCGTGATCTCCGCGCCGAGGCCGGTGCGCGGCGGGTCCACAACGATCAGGCTGGGGCAATCACCCTTCCCGGTCCGGCGAAGAAAGTCCAGCGTCGCGCCGCGCACGGCGGTTCCGCTTGTGCCCTTGAGGTTTTCTTCGAGAGCGTTGACGGCAGTGGGCGCGGATTCGACGGCGACTACACGCTCAAAGTTGGCCGTGAGTTTGCGCGCAAAGAGGCCGACACCGGCGAAGAGATCCCATGCCAGTGCGCCGTGTTGTCCTGCGGTCACTTGCTCGACAAGCCCGTCGACCAGCCAGCGGTTGACCTGGAAGAACGCGCCGTGGTCGACGCGGTAGTCGAAGCCCGCGGCTGGATAGGAGAGGGAGGTGCTGCCCCATTTTGCGAGGGTGCGAGGCGGATGGCCGGGGCGGCCGTCGGCGGCGAGTTCCGCGCTTTGGAGAGCGGGGATGCGCTCGTGAAGAGACTGCGCAAGTGGGTCGAGGCGAATTCCTGCGGAGTCGGCGACGAAGAAGGTGACGAGCAGGGCGGATTCGGCAGGATCGCAGAACAGAGACAGCTCCGCGGGGCGAAGATTGGGTGGAACGCGGCGGAGGATTTCTGCCGCAGCATCGGCGGCGGCCAGCAGCAGGGGCGCGGCGATGGGACATTGGGCGATGGGGATGACGGCGTGGGAGCGGCGGCTGCGATAGCCGGGGTTTCCGGCCGCGTCAAATGCGAGGCGGATGCGGTTGCGGTAGGCCCACGGGCTTGCGGCGAGGACACGGATCTCTTCCGGCGGTGGAACGCCGCCGCGCTCCAGGGTTTCGCGCAGAATCGCCTGCTTGAAGACGAGCTGGGTTTCGTAGCTGGTGTGCTGATAGTGGCAGCCGCCGCATGCGACGAAGTGAGGACAGCGGGGCGGAATACGCCCAGTGGATGCGGTGAGGATTTCGGCGACTTCAGCGGTGGAGTAGCCGGATTTGTTTTGGGTGATGCGGATGCGGGCCTGTTCACCGGGCAAGGTGAGCGGGACGAAGATGGCCTTGCCTTCCACGCGCGCCAGGAATGCGCCGCCGTAGACGGGCTTGGCTATCTCTACGAGATGGAGCTCCGGGGCTTTGGGCTTGGACCCGTGCGGCGCTCTCGGATTCGCCTGCGCGGATTGGGGTTTGCGGCTCTTCATTGCTGGCTCATGTAGAACAGGCTGAGGCGCGGCAGGTTGTAGTGGACCAGCAACTGCTTCTGCACAAACTGGCGCTCCACTTGGCGCAACTGAACGACGCCCATGCGGCTGCGATAGGGAGCGAGCTCGCGCGCGGCGTGCTCCTTGAGGCGCACCAGCAAATCCTCAGGCGCGGCGGCGGTGAGCGCGGCAAATAGCTTCTCTTCGAGCACGGTGAGCGTGCGTTCGAGGGCTTCCAGATCGCGCGCAGCTTCGCCGTCCCTTGTTGCGTTTTCGTCTTGGGTTGCGGCATTCTCGCTTGCGTCACCCCGTACGGATGCGGCCAGCTCGCGCAGGCGCGTCGCAGTCGATTTGCAGGCCTCGGGTGCGACCGTTGCGGCGTCAAGCGCTGTTGCGGCGGCTTCAAGATGCGCAGCGACGCGGCCGTGCTCGAAGCCGGACTCGCGCGGCTCTGCCGCTTCCGATTTCGGAGCGGCTGTTCCGGCGGCTGCTTCGCGCAGTTCTTCGGCGGCTTCCATCACCGCCTGCGCGCACCAGGCCAGGCCGTTGATGCGGCGCATGCGGCCCTTCTTCTGCCGCGCTTCATATTTGTCGAAGGCAGCGTCGATGCCGCGCAGTGCTGCTTCCAGAGGGATGCCGGCCTCGCGCCAGGTCTCGATCAGGGCCCAGTCGAGCGTGGAGAGCAGCAAGAGCGCCCCGCGCCGCTGCTGGAAGCGCTCTTCGATTTCCGTAAAGTAGTTGAAGTAATTGAGCAAGGTTGAAAAACCTTTTTTGACTTTCAATCCGTGGGAGAGGCGAATTCCGCGCTGAAGACTCTGGTCCCGGGCTTGAACGACTCCGCTGAGTCAGTATCCGGCCACACATTGAATGCAATCCGGAGCCGGTCGCCTTTGCGAATTCCAAAGAGTCCCGTGCTGAAATCGAACAAGAGCGGAGCATCCATCCCTGGGTCGATTTTTAGATACTGAACCAAGTTTCCGTCCTCGAAACCCAGGCTGATTCCATGAATTTTCACCCGAGTAAACTTCCATTTCCCTCTTTCAAAACGCTGGAGCAGACCGCCGAACAAAAGCCCTCGGTCGCCTTCCGGACGTTCCCACGGAATGTAAGCGATAACGATCTGCTTTTCATTTGAATGGATAACGGTTCTTACAGTAACGGTGCGGCCAAATCTCGCATCCCAGGCAGCCCTAACGTTTGCGACTTCTGTGGCCGCCCCTGCAGGTTGCGGCAGAGGCGGAGGCGAACCCTGTGCATCCGCTACGGGAAGAGCGCAACATGCAAGCAACGGCACTGCGAGCAAGAGTCTTGACAGAGATTCCAATCGAATTCTGCCGGCTTCTAGACCTAGCATAATCTGCTTCCTCCGGGCGCTCTAAGCGTGGTAAAGCGCCTTAATGCGGGCGGCTGCGGGGCCGTGCGGTGCGGTTGCGCTCGAAGAGGATGCGCAGGCCGTCGAGGGTGAGCATGTCGTCGATCTCGGCGATGTGGCGCGAGTCGGGAGCGATCATGTGGGCCATGATGCCGCTGGCGATGACGCGCGGATTTCCGCCCAGCTCGGCGACGATGCGGTCGAGGATGCCGTCGACCAGGCCGATGTAGCCGTAGTAGAGGCCGGTTTGCAGGTGGCCCAACGTGTTGGTGCCGATGACCTTGGCGGGGCGCTTGATGTCGACGCGGCTCAAGCGCGCGGCGCGGGAGAAGAGCGCTTCCGCGCTGAGGCCCAGGCCGGGCGCGATGACGCCGCCGAGGTACTCGCCGCGCTCGGAGATTACCTCGAACTTGGTGGCCGTGCCGAAGTCGACCACGATGCACGGGCCGCCGTACTTCTCGAAGGCGGCGATGGAGTCGCAGAGGCGATCCGCGCCCAGTTCGGTCGGATTATCGACCAGCACCGGCATGCCGGTCTTGATGCCCGGCTCGACAAACAACGGGTCGATGTTGAAGTAGGCCTCGCACATCTGGCGGAGCGTGGTTTCGACCGGCGGCACGACGGACGAGATGATGATGTGCTTCACGTCGGCCGGGTCGATGCCCTTCATGCGGAAGAGATTGATGAACAGCGCGCCGTACTCGTCGACGGTTTGGGTGCGGTGGGTGGTGAGGCGCCAGTTGGCGGCGAGGGCGGGCGGCTCGGCGGCGAGCGAGTAGAGGCCGAGCTTTGTATTGGTGTTGCCGACGTCGAGGGCTAGCAGCATGGACTTCTTAACCTATATCACTCAGTTCGTATCCGCGGCGCGCAGGCCGCCGGTGTGCACGGTGACCAGGCCGTTTTCTGTTTGCACCAGCAGGAATCCGTTCGCGTCGAGTCCGGCCGTTACGCCGGTGCAGGCTTGCGGACCGTGCACATGAACGCTGCGGCCGTGGACCCAGGTGGAAGCCTCAAGCACGCGGCGCGGAACGGTCTCAATGGCCGCGGCATCGAGCAAGCCGAGCGCCTCGCGCTGCAAGGATTTTAGCAGGGCGACGAGGAGCGGCTGGCGCGGCGCCTGTTTGTCCGTCTCCAGGTCCAGCGAGGTTGCGGGCGTGGCCAGATCGGCGGCGAAGCTGCGCTGGTGGACGTTGATGCCGATGCCGGCCACGGCGAAGGCCACGCCGCTGGCTTCTGTCTTTCCCTCCACCAGGATTCCCCCGGTTTTGCGCGGGCCGATGAGCAGGTCGTTGGGCCAGCGCAGGTCGATGGTGAGGCCGGTGGTTGCGTGGATGGCTTCGGCGGCGGCGAGGCCAGCGGCCAGCGGCAGCAGCGGCAGACGCACGGCCGGTATGGCCGGGCGCAGGAGCACGCTGACGTAGAGGCCTACACCGGCAACGGAGTGCCAGGCGTGGTCGCCGCGGCCGCGGCCTGCCAGTTGCTCATCGGCAAAGTAGACGGAGCCGTGCGGGGCGCCGGCGCGGGCGGCTTCAAGAGCGTCGGTATTGGTGGAACTAGTGACGGCGGAGAAGTGGAGCTTGCCGGCGTAGATGGTTTCAGCGAGGGCGGCTTCGAGTGCAGGCAGATCGAAGAAAGGCTGAGGCATGGAATGCATCGAGGCCCGGCTCACTCGGCCGCGATGCTCATTGAGATGTCGGCGGCCTTGGCGGAGTGGGTCAGCGCGCCCACGCTGATGAAGTCCACGCCCGTCTCCGCGTAGGCGCGGATGTTTTCGAGCACAATGCCGCCCGAGGCTTCGGTGGGAATCCAGTGTGCCTTGTCCTCGGCGCCGTGGCCCCCAGTTGCTTTCTTGATGCGCTCCACCGAGTGCCGCACCTCGTCCGGGCTCATGTTGTCCAGCAGGATGGCCTCGGCGCCATATTCCAGCGCCTCTTCCAGCTCCTGCCGCGTGCGGACTTCCACCTGGATGCGCTGCGCATGCTTGCGGCGTTCGAGCGCCCGAGTGAGCGCCGCGCGCAGCCCGCCGCCCAGCGCGATGTGGTTGTTCTTGATGAGGATGCCCGAGGCCAGATCGATGCGGTGATTGGTCCCTCCGCCGCAGAGCACGGCGTATTTTTCCAGGATGCGCAGCCCCGGCACGGTCTTGCGCGTATCGAGAACCCGGGCGTGCGTGCCCCCTGGCGAGTTTTGGACCGCGTCGACGTAGCGGCGCGTGAGGGTGGCAATGCCGCTGAGGTGCTGCAGCAGGTTGAGGATGACGCGCTCGCAACTGAGCAGCATGCGCGCATTGCCGCGAATGACGGCCAGCACCTGGCCCTCGTGCGCGCGCACGCCGTCGAACATCTCAGGATGGCTGATGACCTCGAAGCGCGTATGCGCCTCCGGCCGCGGGTCGAGACGGGCAAAGATCTCCAGCATGCGCGGCACGGCGCCGAGGCCAGCCACCACCAGTTCCTGGCGCGCAACGATCGAGGCATTGGCGCGCAGCTCAGGGTCGATGGTGAGGTTGGTGGTGGCGTCCTTCACGGCCTGGTCTTCCACCAGGGCGTGCTCCAGCAATGCGTCGATGCGGCTGCTTTTCCAGTCCATGTTTCTACTTTCGCGCGGTCAGGGATGCGTTTGGTGCTTCTTGCGCAAAAGAAAGTTATAAATGACCTTCTTCACGCTGTCATCTGCCTCGCCGGCCAATGTGTAAAAGAGCGTTCCGTTGCGCCGGAAAATCTGCAGCGAGTAGTTTGGCTTGGGTCCCAGAAACCTCTCGGCCAGTTGTTGCCAAAAACTCAGTTTGCCGTTCCTGCGCCGGTCAACCAGGTTGATCTCGCCCAGTTCGGAGTACCACAGGAGCGAGACGATGCCCAGTTGATTCCGCACCATCATCGCATGGCCGGCCAGCAGGATGAATTGCGAGAAACTGCCGGCTGCGGAGCCGGCCCGGGAGAGATCGACAATGCCCAACGCCGAGTGCCCAGGCCCAAGGTGGTCGCGGATGATCTGGTCAACATCGGCCGGGAAATGCGGCGCTGTGAAGCAACGGGGCGCGTTGCCGAAGCTGAAGGGCGGCGGTTCGACGGGCCTGGCGAAGAGGGTCGCGGGAGGCAGATCGACCGGATGCTCGTGGTGCTCGGCGAGCTCGCGGAAGGCAACCTGCACCCGCTTGAAGCGCTCTTCGGCTTCGGTGCGGCGGGCGGGGTCGCTTTCAAATCGATCGGGATGCCAGCGCTTGGCGGCTGCGCGATAGGCCATCTGCAGGTCGTCCTTTGTCTGGGGTGTGCCGGGCAGACCAAGCGTTCTTGCGTGCTGAAGGCATTGGCTGCAGACGCAGGGCATCTCTATTCCCCGTTGGGCAGGTTGTCGAGGTCGCGGCGCGTCTTATCGAGGAGCCGCCTTGTCTCTTCGAGCTGTTTCTTCAAGCCTTCCACGATGTTTGCCGGTGCCTTGGCGGTGAACCCGGGGTTGTTCAACTGACGTTCGGCGGAGGCAATTATCTTTTCGTACTTGGCGATGTCTTTGGTCAGGCGGTCGCGCTCGGCGGCGATATCGATGGTGCGCTCGTAGACGACGGCGACGTCGAATCTGGGGGTTGAGTGCTTCGGCAACCCGTCGGATATCTGATCTACGAAACGGACTTCGCTGATGCGGGCGATGCGCTCGATGATATCTCGGTTCCGATCGGCGACGGGCCTCGATGCCGCATCGACGCGAAGCTCAATCGGAACTATGGCCTTTTCTTCAGCGCCGATCTCCTTACGCAAAGCGCGAATCTCGGTGATGATGCTCTGCAGGAGGCCCATTTCCTCGATGACGACGGGGATTGAGTCAGAGACCTGCATGAGCCTTGGGAAGCGCGCAAGAGCGATCGACTTTGCGGGCGGATTACCATCGTACACAGCGTGCCAGAGCTCTTCAGTAATGAAGGGCATGAACGGTGAGAGCATGCGAAGGGAAGCCTCGAAAACAAAGAGCAAGTTGTAAAGCGATGCTACTGCGGGCCAGCGCTCGAGGGACTGCACTTCCTCGGCCGTAAGTTCTCTCGTCAGTTGATCCTCGACGGGGACGCCCGGTGAAAAGTCCAGCCGTAGCTTGGCGATTTCGAGGTACCAATCGCAGAAGCCGCCCCAGAAAAACTGGTAAATGGAGTTGGCGGCGTCATCAAAACGGTAATTCTCCAACGCGTCATTCACTTCGCCGGCAGTCTTGTAGAGGAGCGCGACAATCCAACGTTCCTCGATAGGTGCTTCGGATTGGACAAAAGGAAGATTGAATAAGCCAGTGGAGCGACCCAATTTACGCTGAAGCTCTTCGAACCTGGGGCGCTTATCCTCAGGAATATCCTTCAGCATGGAAGAAAGTTGAGAGGCGGCTTCGAGGCCATGCAGTTTCCCGATCATCTCGCCAAATGGCGCGATTCCGACCTCTGCCGCTTTGTCGACGTTCATGAAGATAAAGCGGGCGGCGTTCCAGATCTTGTTGGCGAAGGCGCGGTAGCCTTCGGTGCGGGCTACGTTGAAGGCGATGTCGGTGCCGGGCGAGGCCATGCTGGCCAAGGTGAAGCGGACCGCGTCAGTGCCGTAGGTCTTGACGATCTCGATGGGGTCGACGACGTTGCCCTTGGTCTTGGACATCTTTTCGCGGTTGGCGTCGCGGACGAGGGCGTGGATGTACACCTCGCGGAAGGGGACCGATTCGGCGAGCGGGCGCGGGCTGCCATCGGGCATCGGCACGTCGGCCGAGAACCAGCAGCCCAGCATGATCATGCGGGCCACCCAGAAGAAGAGGATGTCGAAGCCGGTGACCAGGAGGCTGGTGGGGTAGAAGGTGTCGAAATCGGCACGATTCTCCGCCGTGATGTTGGGCCAGCCGAAGACGGAGACGGGCAGCAGGCCGGAAGAGAACCAGGTGTCCAGCACATCGGTTTCCTGCGTGATCTGGGCGGAGCCACAGTGGGAGCAGGAGATGGGATCGACGCGGGCGACCGTGATCTTGTGGCAGGTGGCGCAGTGCCAGGCGGGGATGCGATGGCCCCACCATAATTGGCGAGAGATACACCAGTCGTGGATGTTTTCCATCCAGTTGAGATAAGTCTTCTCGTACTGCTCGGGGATGAAGCGGATGGCCTTTTCGCCGTTGGGGCCGGGCTTGACCGCGGCGATGGCCTTGTCCGCGAGGGGCTGAATTTTGACGAACCACTGCGTGGAAAGGCGCGGCTCGACCACCGTCTTGCAGCGGTCGCAGTGGCCCACGTTGTTGGTGTGGTCCTTGACGCCCGCGAGGAGCCCCTGGTGTTCCAGGTCATGGACGATGTGCTTGCGCGCGACATAGCGATCGAGGCCCTTGTAAGCGCCGCCTTCGGCGTTGATGTGGCCGGTATCGTCCATCACGTTGATCGACGGGAGGTGGTGGCGCTCACCCAGCGCGAAGTCGTTGGGATCGTGGGCGGGGGTCACCTTGACCGCGCCGGTGCCGAAGTCGCGGCTGACCCATTCGTCGAGGATGATGGGGATTTCGCGACCCATCAGGGGCAGGCGGAGTTTCTTGCCGTGGAGATGGAGGTAGCGCTCATCTTCAGGATGGATGGCGACGGCGGTATCGCCGAGCATGGTCTCGGGGCGCGTCGTTGCCACCGTGATGAACTCCCCCGAATCCTGTCCAAGATCATCGAGTACGGAGTACCGAATCTCCCAGAGGTGGCCCTTGTGCTCGTCGAAGACCACTTCGAGGTCGCTGATGGCGGTCTGGCAGCGGGGACACCAGTTGACGATATATGCGCCGCGATAGATGAGGCCCTGCTCGTGCAAGCGCACGAAGGCTTCGCGGACGGCGACGGAGAGCTTCGAGTCCATGGTGAAGTACTCGCGCTGCCAGTCGACCGATGCGCCCAACCGCTTCATCTGGCTCTGGATGGCGCCGCCATAGTGGCGACGCCATTCCCATACGCGCTCGACGAAGGCCTCGCGGCCAAGCTGCTGGCGGCTGCTGCCCTCGCTTACGACCTGGCGCTCCACCAGCATTTGCGTCGCGATGCCGGCGTGGTCGGTGCCTGGTATCCACAGAACCCGGCCGCCACACATACGGCGCCAGCGGATAAGGATGTCGCTCTCCGTGTGCTCGAACATGTGCCCCATGTGCAGGTTGCCGGTGACGTTGGGCGGCGGGAGCAGGATCGTGAAGGGGGCGGACTGGCGGTCGGGTTTGCCACTCAGCCGTTGGCCGGCTTCGCTGGAGGCTGAATCGGCTACCGGGGCAGGCATCGGTTGAGCGAAGAGGTTCTCGCGGACCCAGTATTCGGCCCAGTGATCTTCGATGGCGGTGGGGTCGTAGGCTTTGGGCAGGTCGTGAGGCATCGGGGGTATCCGGCGAGCCCCCGAAGGTGTGCGCGGAACCCCCTTCTCAAAGAGGGTCTTTTGCGAGGGGACTACCCCTCACTTTAGCAGATCGAGGGGTAGGGAATCCCCGGCTTAGCCCTGGACGGCACGGGCGGCCTGGGCCGTGTCAGTGTATTGCTGGAAAGCGATGACCTTGCCGTCGCGCAGCCGCCAGAAGTGGGCGAACTGGGCGTCCAGGGGAATGTGGGTCGCCTTGTTGGTCGCACGGTAGCGGCCGGTAGCGATAATGGTGTCGCCGGCATCAAGAAATTCGACCGGGACGGCTTGGAAGTTGTCCCATTCGGTGGCGATGCGGAAGAAGACGCCCTCAGCCACGGCGGCGGGGCCTATGTAGGGGTTGCGATCCGCATAGGGGAAACCCTCTGCTTCGTTCCAGACGATGGCGGGGTCCATGCCGGCCAGCACAGCCGGGCCATCGCCGCGGGCAAACGCGGCATAGAGACTCTGAATGCATCCAAGATTGGATTGGGACATGGGGAAACCTTTCGAGGTGAAGTTCGATCACCCTACAAGGTCAGCGTCTTGGCGGTCAATTTGTTTTGCGGGGAGTTGGGCGCGGCGAGGATGGGGCTTCCGGCGGACTGGTCTTACGAAAGAACAGCCCGGACGTCGGCGAGCGTCACCATCAGCGTCATGGGTTCCGGCGGGCTGGGGTCGAAACCGAGGGCCAGGTAGAAGTTCCTGGCCTGCTCGGAGATGGCGTGGACCACGATGCCGCGAATGCCGATGGCGTCGGCTGCTTGAGCAACGCGGTGGGCGGCATCGCGGAACAGGGCACGCCCAATGCCGCGACCCTGCCAGACGCGATCGACGGCCAGCCGCGCGAGGACAACTACCGGAATCGGGCTGGGCATGTTGCGCCGGAAGCGCCCGGGAGCGGATTCCACGGTAATTGAGCCGGAGGCCAGGGCATAGTAGGCCACGACTTGGTTGTCCTGGCAGAGGACGAAGGTGAGCGTTGCGCCGCTTGCCTGGTTGGCGCGGGCGCGGCGGGTGAGCCAATCGTCGAGTGGGGCTTCGCCGGAGTGGAAGTCCGCGCAGTCATGGTGATCGGCGAGTGGCTGAGGCGGCTGGAGCGAGCTTACTTCTCCCATGGCGCGGGCGTTTCCA
>DATNHL010000358.1:0-2723 GCA_035604995.1 Occallatibacter sp.
TGCACAACTATGAGCGCTACGAGCACGGCGGGGTGACCTATGTCGTGAGCGGAGGCGGAGGGGCAACGCCCTACACGATCCAGCGGTTCGACGGCGATTTCTACCACGACCCCGGCCCGACCTACCACATCTGCAACCTGACCGTCGATCACGGCGAGCTGCGCTTCCAGATGCTGAAGTTGACCTTGGATGGCGGGCAACCGCAGTGGACGGTCAGGGACTCCTTCGTCGCGCGCGCGGGCGAGGCTCGCCAGGCCGCGTTCGGTCACTGAAGGACGCACCCTACGCTCTGCGCGGTCTTTTTCAAGAACATAGCCAGCTCCGTCTGGGACAACCGTGTTGTTTACCCTCTTGGTACAGGCGCTCCTGGCGAGGGCTACGGCTGGGCCGTCCAGCATCAGGGTCCAAAGCCGCACCGCCGCTGCCGGCTAGTCATGGAACTGCTTTGACACTCGGAGAAGCAATGTTATAGTCGCCAGAACGAGGCCTTTCAGAAATGAAAAATATCTACGACGTGATGCGGCAGAAGGAACTGGAGATCGAGCGCCTGAAAAAGGAGATCGAAGCGCTCCGTGTGGTGGCGCCCATGCTGGAGGATAAGGAACCGGCGCGCGAAATCGCGGCCGCCGCTTCGCCGGCCGAGACTTATTCTTCGACCCAGCAGAGCAACGAACCGGTGATTGCCGCCGACACGGGCAAGGCCGCGCGGGTTTGGCCTTAGCCGCCGCGAACTGTCACAGGTCCCCCGCTCCTCCGCCCGCCGTCCACCAGTCCGGAGGAGGTGACTGTTTCCCACTGCGTCAGGTTGTGCAAGCTGGGCAGACCCAGCTATCTGGCTCCCGGGGTGACCATGTCCGAACGAAATTTCAACGACGGCCCTAGAAGCGATGGCGTCTTTGCCGGTCCGCTGGACCAGGATACTTTCCGCGCCCTCCTCTTCAATTCTTTTCTGCGTCAACAGAACCGGTTGCGCGCCAGCCAGCGGGAAGGCGAACGGCTGGCGGCCATCGTCGCAACGCGCCACGCCGTGGCTGAGTCCAGCGACCTCAGGGCGGCTCTGAACCTGGTGGTCATGCGCGCGCTGGATGCCACCGGCTCCACTGGAGCCGCCATCGCCATCGGTGCCCAGGGAGAGATGACCTGCTGGGCGATGAGCGGACCCACAGCGCCTCCGCTGGGCGCCCCCGTGCCTATCGATTCCGGGCTCTCGGGAGAGTGTGTACGCAGCCGGCGCGCCCTACGCTGTGACGACACCGAGAACGATCCGCGCGTCAACCGCGAAGCCTGCGCCCGTCTGGGCGGCGTGGGATCCATGTTGTTGGTGCCGCTGGTGCGGCGGAATGCCGCCATCGGCATCCTGGAGGTGTTTTCCACCCGGCCGCACGCTTTCGACGACGCGGATGAGCACGTCTTGGAGTTGCTGGCGGTGATCGCCAGCGCAGCGCTGGCCGACTTCGCCAGCGAAGCCACGCCGCGCGTTTCGCGAAGCTTGGCCACCAGTGTCCGCCCGATCTCTTCCCCAATCTCGCCGGTGTGATCGGCGGGTGTCCCGGCGTAGGATCAAAGCTCCAGACGTGCCCCCGGAACGAGTTCGCGGGGAGGCTGGCCTCGACGGAAGATGCGACCCGCAGCCAAGCCTTTCAGCATCACCTTACCACCCTCGACGCGCAACATGGCGCCCTCGCGCAGGGCCACCACCGGCGTCTCATTCTCCTCGAGAAATTGTAGCAGCCGTTCCTCCCTGGTTTCGGCCATGAGCGTCGAGTTGGGCTCGGGATCGATGTAGTGCGGGTTGATCTGGAATGGCACCAGCCCAAGCGCCCGGAGCGACGGCGGCTCGACGATCGGCATGTCGTTGGTGGTGCGGATGGTCGGGCAAGCGACATTCGATCCCGCACTGGCGCCCATGTAGCGCAGGCTGCCCTCTTCCACGCGGCGGCGGATCGGGTCCAGCAGGCCGTCGTCGTATAGCGTCTTCAGAAGCCGGAAAGTGTTGCCGCCGCCGATGAAGATAGCCTCGGCGCTCTCCACCGCGGCGCGCGGGTCGGGGGCCTGGTGCACCGAGCTGACTCGGAATGCCATGCTCCCCAGGCGTTCGGCAACTTTGGCGGCGTAACCGTCGCGATTGTGGAGCGCGTAGGGGACGAACAGCACCTGGCGCACGCCCCCGAGGAAGTCGCGAATTTCCCCCTCGGCATAGTCGAGATATCCGCTGCCGTGGAGGGTCGAGTTGCTGATGAGCAGAAGGCGGCTTTTTTCCGTCATGGGAATGTTTGGCGTGCCTGGGGTCGCATTGTAAACCGATGGCGAAGTATCATAGGAGCCGATGCTGAGGGCTAGCCACAGGACGGGCTTGGTAGTTTGCGGGTTTCTGCTGCTGGCCCTCGCCGCCGCGGCCCAGACCAAGCCCGCTACCAACTTCTCCGGCTACTGGAAGCTGAACCCGGAGAAAAGCGACTTCGGCGGCGCCCCGGCGCCCGACTCGGCCGGGTACGTGATTCGGCACATCGGCGCCAAGCTCGCCTTCGACTACACCCAGGAGTCGAAGACCACACGCATCGAGATCACCACCGACGGCCAGGAGCGCATGACCGACTCCAACGATGAGGCCGAGGTCTGGACGCGCACCTTCTGGGAGGGTCCGGTGCTGGTGTTCGAAGCCCGGCAAAAGGCCCGCCCTGCCCATCCGGCTCCCGGCGTCAGGTGGACCAGCCGCTGGAAAC
>DATNHL010000359.1:0-9572 GCA_035604995.1 Occallatibacter sp.
GGGGCGGGTGAAGTAGGGCTGGGTGGGCTGGGCGTCGTCGGGGACTTTGAGCTTGAAGATGGCGTCGGCGGAGCAGTCGGTCTCGTGTGTGCTGATGGGCTCTCCCTGCTGCCAGACGCTGCCGGTCTGGCTTTCGAGCCAGGTCTTTTCGAGGTGGACTTCGGGCGCGGCGTGGGCGGTGTGGATGCGGACGTTAAACTCTCCGCCGGACGTGACGCTGCGCGGGGTCTCGTCGGGTCCGTTGCCGCGGAAGCCGCCGTCTTCGATCTTGGTGGCGTGCGTGGTGAAGGCGACCAGGTCGAGGCCGAGGAGGTTCTTCAGGGCGGACTCGAATTGCTCGATTTTGGCTTCGAGTTCAAAGAGGAGGCCGGCTTTGGATTGGGGGTCGAGGTCGCTGGAAGCAACCTTTGCGCGCAGGTCGAGGGTCTGGCGGTAGAGCGGCAACAGCTTATGCGCGGCGTTGGTTCCGCTCAGGTTCTTTTGCTGGCTGCGGAACTGAGTGAGGCCGGCATCGAGCTGATGAAGGCTTGTGGTTAGCCAAGCGGGTGGACCGCTTCCGGCGAGACTTGCGAGGCCGGACAAACTCGTGCCGATGTGGACTCTCGGGTTGTAAAACAAGCCGCCGCTCTCTGAATACCTGCCCGCAGGCGGAGAAGCCTGCGGGGCCACGGCCCACAGGTGATAGCGCGCTTCTGCCGGTCCGCTCAGCGTGGGGTTGGCGCCGCCGTTCTGCGACTTCTGCATGCCCCAGCCCTCGCGCGCGATCTGCCCGTAGCTGCGGCCGAGGACGGGGTCGCGCGTACCCACCGGGATCGAAACGTCGGTGGAAGGCACGCCGGCCGTGATCTCGCCTGTGACGTAGTTCTTGAACCTTGCCGGAGCCCACTTCCCGGTGGCGTAGTCGAACATCCCCTTTTCGGTGACGGGCGCGAAGGGGACCATCCCGTAGACAGCCAGCGGCTGCCATGTCTGGAGGCCGAGGCCGCCTTCGCTGACCGGCTTGAGCTGTTCAGGGAAGACGTTGGGGTCGGCGGCGGCCTTGAAGACCTCCTGCGCAATCTCGCCGGAGACCTGGTGGTGCCCATGGCCGTCGGTGATGCCGCCAACAAAGGTGGAGACAATGACCTGCGGCCGCTCGCGCCTTACCGCGAGAACGGCGTCGTAGAGCACGCGCTCGTGGCCCCAACGGGCGAAGGCTTCCTCTTGGGTCTTTGAGAAGCCGAAGTCGATCTCCGTGCCCCACAGTTGCTTGGCGCCGTAGTACTCGCCGGCCTTCAGCAACTCATTGGTGCGGATCAGCCCCAGCGCATCGTAGCTGTCGGCCGACATGGCGTTCTGGCCGCCCTCGCCGCGGGTCAGCGTGAGCAGGGTGCAGCGGACGCCCAGGCCGCGCGAGAGGTAGGTGAGCAGCGCGCCGTCCTCGTCGTCCGGATGGGCGACGATCATCATCAGGCTGGCGGTGGTGGAGAGCCGGCGAAGCGACTGTTCCAGGGCAGCCGCGCCCTGGTCTTCGGCCAGAGGCAGCGCAATGCTGCTGGGTTCGGGGAGCGGATAGGCAGCGTACTGGCGCTCAAGCGCCTCCGGCTGCTGGGCGGCCAGGCGGATGGGGAGAATGCCCGCGAAAAGAAGGCCGGCAAGGGTCGCGCCCGCTGCCGCCCGGAGATGTTTGTCTGAGAAGAACATACTTTCCGTCAGTGTACAATCCGGGGAGCGTAACTGCCTCATGCCACACACCCAATCCATCTCCGGCAGCGGCACACTCCAGCGGCGCATCGGCCTTCGCTCGGCCGTGCTCTTCAACATGCTGGAGATGATCGGCGTCGGCCCATTCATCACGCTCCCCCTGGTGATTGCTGCGGCGGGGTTCCGGCTCAGCGTGTGGGCGTGGATGCTGGGCGCGGCCATCGCCCTGGCCGACGGCCTCGTATGGGCGGAGCTTGGTGCGGCATTTCCGCGTGCCGGAGGCTCCTATGCCTTCTTGCGCGAGATCTACGGCGCCGACCGCGCGGGCAACTGGCTGAGCTTCCTTTACGTCTGGCAGTTGAGCTTTTCCGCGCCGCTGTCGATTGCTTCGGGGTGCATTGGGTTGTCGAGCTTTCTGGCGTGGTTCTGGCCGGGCCTCGAGCAGGGGCCAATTGCCGCCCTCCCCGCGCTGCATTACGCGAACTTCGCCGCGGCCGGCGCCTGTCTGCTGGTCACCGCGCTGCTCTACCGGAACATAAGCCAGGTCACGCGCCTCGCGTGGGTTTTGTTCTTCGGCGTGATGGCGGCGATTGCGGGGGTGATCGTCTCCGGTTTTGCCCATGCGTCGGCCCTGGGCGGCTGGCATATGCCTGTCGCGCCGGCCCCGGCCGTCTTGCCAGGGCTGGCAGCGCACCTGCGCGGGCTTGCGCAGGGCACTTTGCTGGCCACCTATTGCTATTGGGGTTACTACAACATCTGCTTCCTGGGCGGCGAGGTGAAGCGTCCTGAGAGGACGATTCCCCGCGCGATTCTCCTCTCAGTCCTGTTTGTCTCAGCTTTCTACGTGGCCATGAACCTGGCGGTTCTGCCGTCGCTGGGCGGCGCCGCTTCGCACGCCGCCGAGAGCGCCGTGGTGCGCGTGCAACTGGTAGCCGACATTGCCCGCTCTGCCTTTGGCGGGTGGGCCGGATACACGATTGCCGCGCTGGTGGTGTGGACGGCGTTTGCCAGCGTCTTCTCGCTGCTGCTGGGCTACTCGCGCGTGCCCTATGCGGCGGCACGGGATGGGAACTACTTCAGGTTTCTTGCCGCTGTGCATCCGCGCCATGGGATTCCCCACCGGTCGCTGGTCGCGTTGGGGGTGGTGGCCTCCGCGTTCTGCTTCCTCACGCTGACGCAGGTGATCACGCTGCTGGTGATTACGCGGATTTTGCTGCAGTTCTTCTTGCAGCACGCGGGGGTGATGCTGCTCAGGGTGCAAAGGCCGGGGATGGAGCGGCCGTTCAAAATGCCGCTCTACCCTCTGCCGCCGCTGATTGCGATGGGTGGATTTGTATTTATGCTGGTGAATCGCAGCCATGCGGTAAAGGGGCTGGCGGTGGCGGCGGGCATTGCATTGAGCGGGACGCTGATTTACTTGTGGCGGGCGAAGAAGCTGGGGGAGTGGCCGTTCGTTGCAGTGACAGCGAGTCAGCAAGTCGGCGGGTCAGCCGGTCAGCCAGTCAGCGGAGAGAGCACATCCGGTTTTGGTCCCACGGAATCCGATTGATAATTCTGGCACGTATCCTGTAACGTGAGAGCGCTCGTTCGTATCTAATGGTTCAGATCGAGAGTTTCCCCTCGAGAGGTCAAAACCATGCTGATCAAAAAGCCAGAGGACATTCCGTCGTCGGAGATTACGCCGCGCAGCGGCTACGAGTGGTATCTGAACCGCAGAAAGTTCTTGCGCGGAGCCGTTTCCGGAGTGGTCTCTGCGGGCGCGGCGGCGCTGGGCGCGGAACGGGTGGCGGAACTCTTCGAGCCGCGCATCGGCGCGCTCGCCGGCACCAAGCTGGACACGGTGAAGAGTCCGCTCACCACCACGGGCGAGGACCTGACCAGCCTGAACGACCTCACCCACTACAACAACTTCTACGAGTTCGGCGTGGAGAAGGATCAGCCGGCGAAGAACGCCGGGGGGTTGCCGACCCGCCCCTGGGCCATCAAGGTCGATGGCAAGGTGAAGGCGCCGAAGACCTTCGACATTGAGGACCTGCTCAAGCTGCGGCCGCTTGAAGACCGCGTCTACCGGCATCGCTGCGTGGAGGCCTGGAGCATGGTGATTCCGTGGGTGGGCTACTCGCTCTCGGAGTTCATCAATCAGTGCGAGCCGCTGCCCTCCGCGAAGTTCGTGCAGTTCCTCTCCTACTGGGACAAGCACGTGGAGAAGTGGGGGAACGGCCAGAATATCTTCTGGCCGTACACCGAGGGGCTGCGCATGGACGAGGCGATGCATCCGCTCACGCTGCTGACCTTTGGCCTCTATGGCGAAGTGCTGCCCAATCAGAACGGCGCGCCGGTGCGGGTTGTGGTGCCGTGGAAGTATGGGTTCAAGTCGGCCAAATCGATCGTGGCTGTGCGGTTCCTCGACAAGATGCCGCCCACCACCTGGAATGAGCAGGCGCCCAACGAATACGGTTTCTATTCCAATGTCAATCCGAACGTGGACCATCCGCGCTGGAGCCAGAAGACGGAGCGCCGCATCGGCCTGCCCTTCTATGCGCAGCGAAGGACCACGCTGATGTTCAACGGCTACGGGGACCAGGCGGCTTCGCTCTACACGGGCATGGACTTGCGGAGGAACTTCTGAGGGAGTAGGGACTTGGGACTAAGGGACGAGCTCCCAGCTTTGCGGAAATGCTCTTGACCTGGGTGCGCGCTTAGAAAACAACCCGGCTAACCCCGCTAACACCGCTAACTCCGCTAACACTGCTAACACCGCTAACACTGCTAACACCGCCAACACCGCCAACTCCGCCAACTCCGCCAACTCCGCCAACTCCGCTTCTTTTGGAGACTATGAAACGCTCGACTCTAGTTCTACTGAAGACGGTGACCTGGGGGGCCTGCTTGTGGCCCGCTGGCTTGCTGACTTACCAGGCAGTTATGAACACGCTCGGCCCCGATCCCACCGCGAACATAGAACTGACTACAGGCTATGACACGCTGCTGCTCCTGATTCTCTTGCTGACCATTACGCCGCTGCGGAAGCTCGTGCCGCGGCTCAACTGGCTCATCAAGTTCCGCCGTCTGCTTGGCCTCTTTGCCTTCTTCTACGGCACCGTGCACATGCTGGCGTATGTGGCCCTCTACGCAGGCTTCAACGTGAACGCGATGCTTGACGATGTCGCCAAGCGCAAGTTCATCACCATCGGCGCTGTGACATGGCTGCTGCTGCTGCCGCTTGCGGCAACCTCCACAATCTGGGCGATTCGCAAGCTCGGCGGCAAGAACTGGAACCGGCTGCACAAGCTGGTGTATGCCGCGGCGGTATGCGGCGTGATTCATTACTGGTGGCAGGTGAAGCCGGGCGTGCTGACGCCGATGAACATGACGATTTCGCTGGCGGTGCTGCTTGCGGCCAGGCCCGTGCTCAGCTGGTGGCAGCGGCGACGGGTGCGGGCCGTTGCGGCTTGATTTGGTGACGGCGTTTTTCGGTGGGGTGATCGGGAATCGTCGTCTCCCATCATTTCCGCAAGAAAGCGAACAGAAAACGGGGCGTGAAGATTCTCAGGTGGCCTTATTGCTGTGCAGGCCCGGCAGGTGCGGCTGCGTTGCCGGGCGCTGCGGCGGACATGGCCAGGTTGATGCCTTCCGTGTCGTTGAGGATGTTGAGAGGGATCTCCTTGTCCGCGTAGATGCGCACGATGTGGGTTTCAGGACGGAGGGAACCGGGTTCGGTGATTACCTGCTCCTCGTCCTGTGCGCCGGTGGCCTGGAGAATGTACTTGCCTTCGGGGACATACTCAAAGGAAAACGATCCATCGTCGAGCAGCGGCAGCTCGCGCGCTCTTTCGCGGTCATCGGCGTAGAGCAGGCGCATGGCTCCGTGGGGAATGGGATGGCCGTCGGCCTGAGCGGTCACGGTTCCGGAGACGGTGTGCAGGCCAGAGAGAGGAATCTCAATGTCCGTGTCGCCGGCGGTCTCTCCGGCGGCCACCTTCACGGTTTTGGCGTCCTTTCTGCGGAAGACATCGCCCAGGCAGATGCGGCTGGCTGCTTCCTCCAAATCGGTGGGAATGAGGGTGCAGACGGTGTACTCGCCCGCGGGCAGGTTGGTGAGGCTGTAGCGGCCGTGGCCGTCGCTGACGGCGCGGATGGACCAGGAATCCATCAGCGCCGTACCGACGCCTGTCCAGCCGTTCTTTTCCGTCTTGCGGAAGAGCTGGAAGTGCATGCCGATGGCTGAAGAGCCGTCGTCGAAGGTGACCGTTCCGGCGATCTCCGCGGCCCGTTCGATTTGCATGGAAATCTCGGAAACGCGGCGCACGCCGACGGTGAGCTCAACGAGGTGATCCTTCCACTGATCGACTGCGTCCAGCGTGCGCTCCCTATCGCTGGGGAGGGCGTTGAGCCGGGCCAGGTCGAGGCCCATCACGGGGTCAAGGTAGCCCTCGAGGGTGGCGAAGGCATAGTAATGGCCGGGCTGGACGGCCTCCATGCGGAAGCGCCCATCGAGGTCGGTCACGGTGGTTTCCGTGGCGGGCAGGGGATCGGCCTGCTCGCTTTTCTCGCCCGCTTTGGGAATTGCCGAGAGGGTGACCGTGGCAAACCGCGCCGGCCTGCCGGTGTCGGCGCAGAGGACGACGCCTGCGACCACGCCCTTGGTGGGGTCGGGCTTCTTGCGCTGGTACTTGTTGCAGCCGGCCAGAAACAGGCAGGCGATGGACAGGGTCGAGAGCCAACGCAGCCGCGCCAAGGCAGGCCTCCAGGCAGTTTCAGAGCTCAGGGAATTGTAACGCCGATTGCGCCACCGGATGAAAGCTCTTCCGGTGCAGCGGTGTCGGTCCCAGCCGCGCCAGCGCCGCCAGGTGCTCGGCTGAGCCATAGCCCTTGTGCTGGGCGAGGCCGTAGCCGGGGAACTGGCGGTCGAGCTCGACGAGCAGCCGGTCGCGGTAGACCTTCGCCAAAACACTCGCCGCTGCAATCGACAGGCTGGTCGCGTCGCCCTGGACGACCGCCTGCTGCGGGCAGGGCCAGTCGATAGTGTCGCGGCCGTCGATCAGCAGAAAGTCCGGACCGAGAGCCAGCTGCTCGACGGCCAGGCGCATGGCCAGCAGCGAGGCCTGGCGGATGTTGATGCGGTCGATGGTCTCCACGTCCACCGAGGCAATGGCCCAGGCAACCGCGTTCTGGCGGATCTCGCGGTCGAACTCGGCGCGCTTCTTTTCGGTGAGTTTCTTCGAGTCGGTCAGCCCGCCCAGGTGGAAGGTCGGGGCCAGAATCACCGCAGCGGCCACCACCGGCCCGAACAGCGGCCCGCGGCCCACTTCGTCGAGTCCGGCAATGCGGCGGGCGCCGCGCTGGCGGGCGGCTTCTTCCAGCGCGAAACCGCATTGCGGTGCCTTGTGCATGTTTTCAGTATAGGAAGCAAAAGGCCTGAACCAAAGAAAAACCCCCGGCCACATGGCCAGGGGCTTTTTACGGAGAGAAATCGGGCGATGGACTAGGCGCGGACCTTGCCGGTGACGCGATCCACTTCCTTCAGACGGGCTGCCTTGCCGCGCAGTCCGCGGAGGTAGAACAGCTTGGCGCGGCGGACGCGGTAGCTGCGCACCTTCTCGATCTTGTCGATGACCTTGGAGTTGAAGGGGAAGATGCGCTCCACGCCCTGCCCAAAGCTCATTTTGCGCACGGTGAAGGTGCCCTGCGGGCCGCGGTTGATGGCGATGACCAGGCCTTCGAAGGCCTGGAGGCGTTCCTTATCGCCTTCCTTGATCTTCACCTGGACGCGAATCTGGTCGCCAGGGACGAACTCGGGGAGGTCGGTGCGCTTCAGCTTGTCGGCCAGGCGCTGCATTACGGGATGAATGGACATAGTGGTTTCCTGCTGTTGGACTCAGAACTCCCAGTTTATCAGAGAACTGGTTTTGGTGCATCGTTCAGGTCCGCTGCCGGGCTGCGGTCTGCTTGCGCTATAGTTCCGGGTATGGATGAGAAACGGGAGTTGCTGCGGCATACACTGGCGGCCTTGGCTTACAGGGCGGCGCGGGCGCTGGACGGCGCGCCGGATCACTTTGCAGGATTTGCCGGCGCGGGACGAATGCCGGTGCAGATTCTGGCCCACATGGGCGATCTGTTCGACTGGGCGCTGAGCGCGGCGGTTGGCAAGGAACAGTGGCATGCCACGCGGCCGTCGCAATGGAAGCAGGAGCAGCAGCGGTTCTTCCAGGCGCTCGGGGCCCTCGACGCCTTTCTTGCCTCTGGCGGCGAGTTGAAGGCGCCGATTGAGCGGCTGATGCAGGGGCCGGTGGCCGATGCGCTGACGCACGTGGGCCAGTTGGCGATGCTGCGACGGCTGAGCGGCAGCCCCACGCGCGGGGAGAATTTCTACGTGGCGGCGGTAGCTGCGGGGCAGGTGGGGGCGGATCAGCCGGCGCCGGTGCAGCCGTTCAAGTAGAGATGACGAGGCTTACAACCGCCTGATGACGGGAGATTTGACGGTCGGCGCACAAGAAAGGACGGAGCGCTATGCTTCAAATCATTTTGTTGATCATCGGAGTCTTCGAAGCTCTTCGGCGGCCCAAGATCAAAAATCTCAAGGCCGAGCAGTTCCCCGGGCTGTCTCCCGACACATTCAGAGAGTGGCAGGCCCTGACGCTGACAAGCATCGATCGTTTCCTGTGGGCGACCTGGGGAGTGTTCCTGCTCAGCATTCTTTGGATGGCCTTGGCCGTATCGGCGGGCGTCAGCGACGACTCCGGGTTGGCGATGCAGATCGCCTTTTTGCTCATCTTCGTTGTCGCGCTGATCTTCGCCGCTGTGCCTGGTAGCCAGGCGAAGAAGCTTGAGAAGCAAATGCTGCAGCAAACGAGCAAGGACTACTTTGAAGCGGCGCAACTGGTGCTTGGCAGAAAGGGCGGCCTGAATGCACAGGACAAGAGCGGCCTCACGCGTCTGCACCGCGCAGCGATAGAGAACCAGAAAGACGTGGCCCAACTCCTGTTGGCCAACCACGCCCAGGTCGATGCCAGGGCCAAGGATGGCGGGACACCGTTGCATTATGCGGCGTTCAAAGGACATTTGGAGATGGCGGAATTGCTGCTGGCCAATGCGGCCGAGGTGAATTCCAAAGATAACGGCGGCGAGACGCCTTTGCGCCTGGCGATAGAAGAAGGCCATCAGGAGATGGCGGGGCTGCTGCGGCAACGCGGTGGTCAGGAGTGAACCTGAAAGAGACCTTGACCCCATTCGTCCTCCGGAGTTTCCGGGGAGTTTCTACCTACCCTGCTGACGGATCGATTCCAGCAGCTTGCGATCTTCCTTACTGAGCACCGCGCCTTCCAGCAGGTCGGGCCGGTTGGCCAGGGTTTTGCGGAGTTGCTGCTCGCGGCGCCAGCGCCGTATTTGCTGGTGGTCGCCGTTCAGCAGGGTCTCCGGAACCTGCAGGCCCTGGAACTCAGCGGGGCGGGTGTAGTGGGGGTAATCCAACAGACCGCCAGCCCCGTGCTGGGAGCGGGGAACGCCCTCAGCGCCTGTGGTGATCTGGGCGTCGGGAGCGCCGAAGCTCTCGAACTCGCTGGACGCCTCGTTGCCCAGGACACCGGGCAGCAGGCGCATGGCCGCGTCGACGACCACGGCGGCGGCCAGTTCGCCTCCACTCAGGACGTAGTCGCCTATCGATAGCTCCATGTCGCAGTAAAGCTGGTTGATGCGCTCGTCCACGCCTTCGTAGCGCCCACAGAGCAGGACTACGCGGTCGAGGGAGGCTATTTCGCGGGCCAGGGCTTGGGTGAACGGACGGCCCTGGGCGCTAAGCAGGATGACGGTTGGGCGCGGTCCCTCAGGGGCTAAAGCCCTCTCCTCAATTTGGAGCACTTGCGGCACGACTGAAGTCGTGCCCTGACACG
>DATNHL010000360.1:0-3758 GCA_035604995.1 Occallatibacter sp.
TTCGTCTCTTTCCAGCAAAGGATGGAAAACCTCGAGCCTCAATCGGTTGCTTTTATGAGAAGATGGGGCAGTCGGTCACGACGAGAGCGGTCTGGCTTGCGTGTTGTAGGTCCCGCAAGCTTCGTAGGGGAGGTGCTGAAATGAACAGGCCAACGATTCCGGTCAAGCTGCCTCCCTCCTTGGGAAACGCAGCTCGAAAGCTCGCCGAAGAAGATGGCGTTTCGCTGAACCAGTGGGTCTCCCTCGCGGTCGCGCAGAAGATCAGTTCGGTGGAGACCGCCGAGGCATTTTTCAAGCGGAGATCGCAGGGCGCGGAGCAAGTGGATTTTCTGGAGATTCTGCGCAGCGCCCCCGACCGTACACCCGATCCGGGCGATGAACTGGCCTCTGCGAATGTTCCATAGACGGGATTACTGCCAAGAAGGCGATATGCCCACTGGAATGTACAATTCCGCGCATCCAGGCCGGGTGCTTCAGGAATACCTGGAAGGGATGAATATCACGCACGTGGCCAAGCATCTTTACGTGTCGCGCGCGACGCTTTCCAGGATTATCAATTGCCGCGCGGGCATCTCGGCGGAGATGTCCCTTCACCTTTCGGAGGCGCTGGGAACACATCCCAGCTTCTGGTTCGATATGCAATCGTCGTATGAATTTGCGCAGGCAAAGCGAAAGAAGATTCCCCATATTCCGCCCTTCGGCATAGCCGCTTAGACGGACGGGGGGCGCCGGCGGAAGGCCATTTGATCTTGAGAGAAGGAAAGACGGAAACTGCAACCGCCGCGGCTCGGACCGAGGCCGCAGGCTTCGTCCTGGCCGGCGGCCAATCCAGCCGCATGGGCCGGGACAAGGCTCTGGTCCCTCTGGCAGGCCGGCCGCTGCTCGAACACGCGCTCGGCATTCTGCGCGAAGCTGGGCTGCCCGCATCCATCGCCGGCGGTCAGCCGTCGCTTGCATCCTTTGCGCCGCTGGTCGAGGAAGCCCAGCCCGGCCAGGGTCCATTGGGCGGCATCTCGGCTGCGCTCGCATCTACTACTGCGCGCCTGGCCGTCTTTCTTCCAGTCGATCTGCCTCTGCTTCCGGCGTCGCTGGTGCTTTACCTGCTGCGCCACGCCGCCCTCACCGGCAGCCCGGTCACTGTCCCCGCTGTCAACGGCTTCGCCGAGACCTTCCCCGCCGTTCTGGACCCCTCAATCGCTCCGCTGCTCGAAAGGGAACTGGCCGCAGGCCGTCGCGGTTGCTTTTCCGCCTTCCAGGCCGCCGCATCCAGCCTCGGCCAGTCCGTCGCCGTCCTGCCCGTCGAGCTCCTCCTCCAGTCCGGCCAGCTCAATCACCGGCGCGGCCTCGCCGCATCCCGTTGGTTCCTCAACGTGAACACCGACGAGGACCTGCGCCGTGCTGAACTTCACCTCCAGCAGCTCATCGCGTAAGCTGGTCTCAAGGCAATGGCCGACCCGTCCCTCAATCCGGAGTTCTCCCAGGCGCTCATTCCCGAGCTCTCCGAAACCCCCGACGGCGCCTCCAACGGCGAACCCGAGCCTAGCCCGCAACCTGCCGGCGCGGCTTCCGGCCCTATCATCTCCTTCAGCCATGTCTCCATGTCGTTTGACGAACGCAAGATTCTCGACAACGTCAGCTTCACCGTCGAGCGCGGACAAACGCTCTGTATCCTGGGCCGCAGCGGCGTGGGGAAATCGGTGGCCCTGCGTATCCTCATGGGATTTCTCAAACCCCAGGTCGGCTCCATCCATGTTGCCGGCGAAGAGATCAACGCCTTCAACGAAGAGCACATGCGGGCCATTCGCAAAAAGGTCACCATGGTCTTCCAGAATGGCGCCCTCTTTGATTCCATGAGCGTGCGCGAGAACGTGGCTTTTCCCCTGCGCGAACGCGGCGGGCTCTTCGAAGACCAGATCAATGACATCGTGGACCGGCTCATCAAAATGGTGGGCGCTGAAGACGTGGCAGACGCCTTCCCGGCCAGTCTTTCCACCGGCCGCAAACGCGCCGTTGCCATCGCCCGCGCGCTGGCCGCCCAGCCCGAGGTGGTCCTCTACGACGAGCCCACCACCATGGTTGACCCCATCATCGCCCGCCGCCTTGGCGACCTCATCCAGCGCCTCAAGCGCCAGCTCGGATTCACAAGCATCGTGGTCACCCACGACATGCGCTTCGCCGAGCGGCTCGCCGACCAGGTCCTTTTTCTCGACCGCGGACGCGCCAGCTACTTCGGCCCGCTCCAGGGATTCCTGGAATCCAGCGAGCCCAACATCCAGCAATTTCTCGCCCTGGACGCCTACGTATTACCCCTGTAATTGGTCATTACTGATTCAGTCACCCCCGGTTACGACAATCTCGACCTGAGAATCCTCGCCCGCACCATTGTCGTAGTCCTCGCCGGCACAGGCACCTAGCCTGCACCGTACGTGCTCCTGACGGCCCATCCTTGGAGGGCACGACCGCCCCATCCCCCTTGGGATTAAACTGGAACTGTGAAGATTGCACTGGCCCAGATCAATCCCACCGTCGGGGATTTCACCGGAAATCTTGAAAAGATCGTCGCCGCCAGCCGCCGCGCTGCCGCCGAGGGCGCACGGCTCACGGTCTTCTCCGAGCTTTGCGTCTGCGGCTATCCTCCCGCCGACTTTCTTGAAAAGCCCAGCTTCCTGGCCCGCTGCCGCACAGCCGTGGACGAACTGGCTTTGGCCACTGCGGATCTGTCCACCGCGGTGCTGACCGGCGTAGCCCTGGCTGCGGAGCCCTCCAGCGGCAAGCCTGCCGTCAACGCAGCGGTTCTGCTGGATGGCGGACGCCTGCTGCTCGAGCAGTCGAAGCGCCTCCTGCCCTTCTACGACGTCTTCGACGAGCAGCGCTACTTTGCCGCCTCGCGCCCGCAGCAGATCGTCGAACTGGACGGCGTCCGCCTGGCCATCACCATCTGCGAAGATGCCTGGAACGACAAGAACTTCTGGTCCCGCCGCCTCTACGCCGTCGATCCCATGGAAGAGCTGATGCGCCAGCAGCCCGCCCTGCACATCAACCTGTCCTCGTCGCCCTTCTGGCACGGCAAGCGCGCCATCCGCCGCGAGATGCTCGCAGCCATCGCCCGCAGAGACGGTGTGCCGGTGCTCATGTGCAACCAGGTGGGCGGCGACGACAGCCTGATCTTCGACGGCTCCTCGCTGGCCATAGACGCTCGTGGCGAGTTGATCGCCCAGGCCGCCTCCTTCGCCGAGGACCTGGTCGTCCTCGATCCCTTTGCCCCGGACGCCCCGGCAATCACTCCCGATGAGGAGGACGAAACCGCCGCCGCCTACCACGCCCTGGTTCTGGGCACGCGCGATTACGTGCGCAAGTGCGGCTTCCGCAAAGCGCTGGTCGCCCTCAGCGGCGGCATCGACTCGGCCCTGGTCGCCGCTATCGCCAAAGACGCACTCGGCGCAGAGAATGTGCTCGCCATCGGCATGCCCAGCCCCTACTCCTCCTCCGGCTCCATCGACGACAGCCGCCGCCTCGCCGCCAACCTCGGCATCCGCTTTGAGCTGATCTCGATCAGCGGCCTCTTCGAAAAGTACATCGCTGCCCTGCAGCCCTTGTTTGCCGGCACGAAGCCCGACACAACCGAGGAGAACATCCAGTCCCGCATCCGCGGCGCCTTGCTGATGGCCCTCTCCAACAAGTTTTCCGCCCTGGTGCTCACCACCGGCAACAAGTCGGAGATGGCCGTCGGCTATTGCACGCTCTACGGCGACATGGTC
>DATNHL010000361.1:0-3427 GCA_035604995.1 Occallatibacter sp.
TAAATATTCTATACTGAAACTGTGGGGTTTGGAAGACATTGGACAGCGCGACAAAACCTGAAATCATCCGCCGGGCATCGCCCCCGACGAATCCCCTGCCTACCGTGCGCGCCGCCGTCCTGGGCGCCAGCGGTTACGCAGGGCGCGAGCTTCTGACCCTCCTCGCGCGGCATCCTGGCGTCCGGGTGGCGCGGCTGATCTCATCTCATCTCGACGGGAAAGCGCCCTTCCCCATCGAGCAGGTCCATCCGCCGCTGCGCGGACGGTTTTCGGTTCCTTGCCTGCCCCTTAACCTGGAGGGATTGGCTAGCGCAGAGCTGCTGGAGGCCGTGGCGGCTTCGGAGGTGGACGTGGTGTTTCTCGCCACGCCCAACGAGACTTCGCACGACGTGGTACCGATGTTGTTGGACGCGGGTTTGCGCGTCATCGACTTAAGCGGGTCTTTCCGGCTCAAAGATATCGGCGCTTACCCCCGCTGGTACGGTTTCGAGCACCGCGCCGCGCGGGCTCTGGCCCAGGCCGTCTACGGCCTGCCGGAGCTTGACCAATCGGCCATTCCCCAGGCCAAGCTGCTCTCCAATCCGGGCTGTTACGCCACCTCCGTGATTCTGGCTCTCGCACCCCTTCTCCGCTCCGGGTGGGTGGATGTCTCTGCCGGCATCATTTCTGACTCGAAATCCGGCGCCAGCGGCGCCGGCCGCACGCCCAGCGGGAAACTTCACTTCCCGGAGGTCAACGAGAATTGCAGGGCTTACGGCATTTTCACTCATCGGCACGTCCCGGAGATGCTTCAAGTGCTGGATCTCGGGGAGAAGGATTTCATTTTCACTCCTCACTTGTTGCCCATCACGCGCGGCATTCTCAGCACGGTCTACGTCCGCCTCAACGGGCGGCGGACCCTCGACCAGGTGGTCTCCCTCTTCAAGCAGTTTTATGGCCCCTCTCCGCTGGTCCGGGTTTATGAAGGCGGGTCGCTGCCGGAAATTCAGGCGGTGGCCAATACGCAGTTTGCGGACCTTGGTTTCGCGCTCGATGAGGCTACCGGGCGCCTGATCGTTGTCTCCGCCTTGGACAACCTCGGCAAAGGCGCGGCGGGCCAGGCGGTTCAGAATATGAACCTCATGTTCGGATTCCCTCAGGAATTGGGGTTGGTATGAAGTTAGTAGTAAAAATCGGCGGACAAGCGGCCGAGGACGCCAAGGGGCGGAGGAAGCTGGCTCGGCAGATTGTGGAGCTGCGGCGCGCCGGCCACTTCGTAGTGGTGGTCCACGGCGGGGGGAAAGCGCTCACCCGCACCCTCGATCGCCTCGGCATAGCCACGGAATTCCACCAGGGACTGCGCGTGACGGACGCTGCCACACGCGATGTTGCCCTGATGGTTCTGGCGGGCATTGTGAATAAGCAGTGGGTGGCGGAGTTTGCAGCGCTTGGCCAGCCGGCTCTGGGCATCTGCGGCGGCGACGCGGGGCTGGTCCACGCAAGGAAGATATCGTTGGGCTCGAACGGCCAGAAGAAAGACTTGGGTTACGTCGGGCGGCCCCACAAGATCCGCACCAGCGTCCTCGAGATGGCTTTGCGAGAAGGTCTCGTTCCAGTGGTCGCCAGCCTGGGGCTCGGGTCGCGAGGAGAATTCCTGAACATCAACGCCGATGACCTGGCCGCGGCACTTGCCGTGGCTCTCGAGGCCGACCGGCTCTTCTACCTCACCGAATCGGGCGGGGTCTGGGACGCGGAGCGGCGCTTGCTGCCGCTGGTGAAGCTGAGTGAGATTCCCGGCCTGATCAGGAAGGGCGTGGTGCGCGACGGGATGATTCCAAAACTTCTGTCGTGTTCACGCCTGCTCCGCAAGAAGGTTGGAGAAGTTGACATTCTCTCAGCGGATGGTTCAAACGCCCTGCTCCGAGCCCTGGATAATGGGCAGCATGGCGGGACCAGGATTGTGAAAAACGCATGAAATTCGACGAGATCGCACAGCTCGAGAAACAGTTCCTATTCCCCACCTACGACCGTTTGCCGATTCTGGCGGTGCGGGGCGAGGGCTGCTATCTCTACGACGACCAAGGCAGGAAGTATCTCGACTTCCTGGGCGGGCTGGCCGTGAATTCGCTCGGCTACGCGCATCCGGAAATCCTCGCCGTCCTCCGCGACGAAGCCGAGACGCTCTTGCATGTTTCCAATTTGCTTTACCACCCTTACCAAGCGCCACTCGCCAAGAAGCTCACCTCCCTGGCGGGGCTTGATCGGGCCTTCTTCGCCAACTCCGGCGCGGAAGCCATCGAAGGAGCTCTAAAGTTGGTTCGCGCTTACGCTCGCCAGCATCAGGAACCCTTCCTGCGGGACGAAATCCTGGCGCTCGAGAACTCTTTCCATGGAAGAACCTTTGGGGCGCTCGCCGCGACCTGGCCGGAAAAGTATCGCAAGCCGTTCGAGCCCCTGGTTCCGGGCGTCCGCTTCGTCCGGCTCAATGACGCCGGCCACTTGCGGGAGAGCTTCACACCACGAGTGGCGGCGGTGCTGCTGGAAGTGATCCAAGGCGAGGGCGGGGTGGTGGAGCTCAGCGCGGAATTCCTCGAGACCGCGCAAGAACTCTGCCGCACCCACCATGCCCTGCTGATTTGTGACGAAATCCAATGCGGCCTGGGGCGCACAGGACGTTTCTTTGCGTTCACGAAGTTCGGACTTAAGCCGGACATTGTTGTGGTGGCCAAGCCCCTGGCGGCGGGTCTGCCCGTGGGCGTCATCCTGGCTCGCGAAGAAGTGGCGCAGGCTTTCTCGCCCGGCATGCACGGCACGACGTTCGGGGGCGGCCCGCTCCAGTGCCGCCTGGCCCTGAAAGTTCTCGAGATTCTCGAGCGTCCGGGTTTTCTCGAGCACGTTCGCGATGTCGGCGCTTATTTTCGGACGCGACTCGAAGGTCTCCGGGACGAATTCGGGGTGATTAAGGAAGTCCGCGGCGACGGCTTGATGCTGGCCACCGAACTCTTCGTTCCCGGGAAGAGCGTGGTCCAGCAGGCGCTCGAGGCGGGAGCGATTTTGAACTGCACACAAGAGAAGGTGCTGCGCTTCCTTCCGCCGCTTATTGTCGAGCGCCGCCACGTAGATGAATTTGTGGATGTCTTAAGGCCGATTCTGGCAGCCCTCAAGCCAGTCGAGGCTAGCAAGGGGGTGGACGCATGACGCCGGGCCTGAGCATGGTCGAAAAACCAGAGAAGTTGAGCGTGAGCGATTTGCTGGCGGACACTGACCTTTCGCCGCGCGACCTGCGCCTGATCTTCGAGCTGGCGGAACGCGTCAAGGCTTCGCCTCGAGCCTATGCCCAGGCGCTCCTGGGCAAGCAACTGGCGCTCATCTTTGAGAAGCCCTCCCTGCGCACCCGCGTCACTTTTGAAGTGGGGATGACCAGCATGGGCGGTTTTGGGGTTTACCT
>DATNHL010000362.1:0-2239 GCA_035604995.1 Occallatibacter sp.
GACCGGTCCAAGTTCCTTCGCTGAAACCGCAGGTGCCCCGCTCACCGGCGCAAAGCGCCCACGCTCACCGGCCTGGCCCTGTGCCTCGACCAGGTAGCGGCCTCCGGCAATGCCTGGAAATTCGATGATCGACCCAGCGGCGCCCTTGACCACTTTCCTGCCCGTGCCGCCAGCCACCACATCCACCCGCTGTCCCGGCCAGGGATTGCGAATCCGAAGCGCCTGCGTGGTCCCCGCTTCGATCGCAACCGTGGTGGCCGCACCATTCCGCGTCTGCACGCACACCCTGCTCATTCCCCGCACCGCAACGCAGCCGTCGAAGTCCCACCCCGGCGGCAGCGCGGGAGCAATGCGAATTGTGCCGTCGTAATCCTGCACCAGTGCCTCCTGCAACGCATCCGCAACCACGGCGGCCTGTTCCACGTAGAACTCCTTGTCCGCGGCCTCCCACTTGTCCATGCCGTTCACAAAGTTCTGGAACTTCTCCGTAGTCGCGACGAGCGTTGAGCCGACCTCGCTGCCCAACCACAGCCGCGCTGCCTGAATCGGATCGTAGCTCCAGTCCACCGCGTTGGGGTGCGGCCGATGCACATAGGTCCGCTGGGCCAGCGCAAACAGCGGAGACTCGTCGCCGATCAGGTCATAGGGCCACACCGGCTCCAGGCCGATGTTCTCGATGTTGTGGTCTTCCTCTTGGGGTTTCCACGACTCGGCAATCACGTCCGCTCCGTCGGCATCGGCCGACTCCGGCACGAGCGCAGGCGCGCCGCTCTGCGCCGTTCGCGGGAAGGGCGGAATCTTCTTCACCGCCGCCTGCAGTTGCTGCACCAGGTCGGCGTCCTTGCCCAGCAGATTTGCCGCCTCGATGGTCGCGGGATAGAGAGCCATTGCAGCCGCAATATCCGTGGTCGGATCGGTCACGTCCCACTGCGTCTCATGGGCATTCGAGGGGCCAGTGTGCAGCAGCCCATCCCGGCCTCTCTTCTGGCTGGCAAGCAGAAAACGCGCCGACGACGCCATCAGCGGATAATTCCGCTCCAGAAACGGGCGGTCCCCGGTGGCCAGGTATTGCCGCCAAACCATGAGCGAAACCTCCGCGCCGGTGCTCTGTGTGCGCGCGTTGTAGTAGGGCTTGAAATACGCGTCGCAGTTCAGGCCCACCGCGACCGGAGTCCATGTGGATTCGTACTCGATGCCGCGCCCGTTGAAGCGCATGGTCTCCGGCACGCAACTCCCCGGCAGTCCTTTCATGTGCGTGTGCGTCCATTGCTCTATCGAGATCAGGTTCCCGCGGTAGAGGTTGAAGTAGGTGCTGTTCAGCTCCGGCAGCCCCGCCCCCAGATTGGCCGCCACCTGCATGCGCAGGTTCCAGTGCCAGAAGGCGGACGGGTCCCATTTGTGCGTGTCCCGCGCCGAGGAGATCATGTCGCCAACGCCTGCCTGCGTCCCGGGAAACTCAACCCCCTTCTCGATGGCCGCAATAAACAGATACAAATTGCGCAGGTTCTCCATGTACTCGCCCGCGCCATCTTTTGACGTGATCCTGATCGGCGCGGCGCGGCGCCAGAAGCCGTGCCACCAGTCTTTGTGCTGAGCCTCCGGTGGAACCAGCAGTGCCCGCGCCGCAATCGCATGCGCATCTCCCCTGCCGTCAAAATGCGGAGCCGCGGCAACAACGCGAAAATGTCCATCCTCGAACGGCCTGAAGGTGATGGTGACGGTCAGTGGGTCCGTCACCGCGGCAGAGACGTCGCGCCCCTCCGCGGTAATGGCCGACAACGACCCGAAGGCGCGGCCCGACGATTCTGGCCGTGTGTTGTCCATCCAGGTTTGGGCCAGCATTCCCATCCACCCTACGACGGAAGCGTGCGGGGTGCGCGGCGGCCATAACTTCAAAATCGCAGTCTGCGCCTGGCCGGGATTCGCGCCGGTCACATCCACGATCAGCACATCTGAATCCGGTCCCACCCAGGCCGTCGCGGTCATCCCGCCGCCCCGCTCCTGAAACTCGCCGTTCCAGAGATCCAGCCGCCCGGAGTAATCCCTCGCCCCGGTCAGGGCGGCAAGCCCTGGAATAGTCACCTGCCCCGGCGACAGCCGATCGGGGAGCGTATCGTTGCGGTTGAGTTGCGCGGTCAAGCCATCGGCCGACCAGACAGCCACGCCCAGGCTGCCGTTGCCCAGCGGCATGGCCTCAGCGGCGTCCAGGTTCGGCCTGCCCAGAACCACAGCCGAGCGA
>DATNHL010000363.1:0-19867 GCA_035604995.1 Occallatibacter sp.
TCGGCGAAGGTGTGCAGATCGAAAGCATGGTCGTCGAGCGGGGAGAGATCGATTTTGAAGTCGCCGGTGTGGATGACGATGCCGACTGGAGTTTCAATGGCGAGAGCGACGCAGTCAACGAGGGAGTGGGTGACGCGGATGGGCTCGATGATAAAGGGGCCGAGGGTGAATTTTTGCCGGGGCTCGATTTCGATGAGTTCGATTTCGTCGAGGAGCTTGTTCTCGTCGAGCTTGCCTTCGACGTAGGCCAGGGTGAACTCGGTGGCGTAGACAGGGACTTTGAGTTCAGAGAGGATCCAGGGCAGGCCGCCGATGTGGTCTTCGTGGCCGTGGGTCAGGATGATGGCGCGGACGCAGGCTTTGTTCTCAATGAGGTAGGTGATGTCGGGGACTACGATGTCGACGCCGAGCAGTTCTGTCTCGGGGAACATGAGGCCCGCGTCAATGACGATAATGTCGTCTTCCCAGCGCAGGGCGAGGCAGTTCATGCCGAATTCGCCAAGGCCGCCGAGAGGGATGATTTTCAGTTTTTTCGTTTGCATTGTCAGTCTTGATGTTACCACCTGCGGTGGGGTAGACGCCGCTTGCGCGGCACCTACGGTGGGGCAGACGCGCTTGCGCGCCGATGGCCGAGACGGTGTGGGGTTCGTGGGCTCCCACCCTTGCCGCGATGAAACTGCGTCAAGGATGGGAAACCCGCGCTGGTGTGGGCGTTGAACGGTTGGATCGGAGTGTTAGTCCTTGGCGGCGTTGGCGATGAGCATGGACTGGAGGATCTGGTCGGAGACTTCCTTTACGGCGGCGGGTGAGTGCGACAGAAACAGCGTGCTGGTCTTGTCGCTTTCGCCGATCGACTTCAGCGTGTCAAAGTACTGCGTGACCAGCACCAGTTGCATCACTTCCTTCGAGGTTGCGCCTTCGACGGCCTTCTGGAATTGCTCGACGGAGTTCTGCAGGCCTTCAATGATGGCCTTGCGCTGATTGGCGATGCCCTGGCCCTGCAGTGCCTTGCTCTCGGCCTCGGCTTCGGCCTTCTTGACGACGAGAATCTTCTCCGCTTCGCCGCGAGCGTTGGCGGCGACCTGCTCGCGCTGCGCGGCGTTGATGTCGTTCATGGCCGACTTGACCTTCTGGTCGGGAACGATGTCGGTGACCAGCACGTTGACTATCTCGTAGCCGAAGGTGGCCATGTCAGCGTCCAGTTCCTGCTTGACGGCGGCGGCGATGGAGGACTGCGAAGCGAAGACTTCATCGAGAGTCATGCCGGGAACGTGGCCGAGGATGACCTGCTCGACGTAGGACTTGATCTGCGCAACGGGGTCGGAGAGCTTGTAGTAAGCGTCGTAGACTTTCTCCGGCCGCACGCGATTCTGCACGGAGATGGGGATGGTGACGAAGACGTTGTCCTTGGTCTTGGTCTCCATGGTGAGGGTGATCTGGTTGACGCGCAGGCTGACGATGCCGGCGACGGAGTCGAAGTAGGGCATCTTCCAGTTGAGGCCGGGCTCGGCGATACGCAGGAACTTGCCGAAGCGGGTGACGACGGCCACCTGCGCCGTGCTGACGGTGAAGAAGCTGCCGAGGATGAGGGTGAGAAGGATGAGCGCTGCGATGGCAAGGATGACGAGAAAGACTACGTCCATGGGAACACTCCGCTGCTTCGTATGGAAGCACGGGCGAATTATACAGCCACCTGCGGTCGGGCGGACGGCGCTTGCGCGCCATGACCCGCAGGTAGGGCGGAGTCAGCGCACTCACTCGCCGGGGAAACGGACGCCGAGGGCGGTGCGGGCTTGTTCGAGCAGGCGGGCCATGGCGAGCGAGAGGGCGTGGGGGATTTCGGGACTTTCGCGCAGGCCGTTGCGGACGAGATCGCAGAAGTGGGCAGTTTCATAGTTGAATCCGCCCGCGGTGAAGGGCTCGTGGAGCTGGACGATGCGGCGGTCGAGGTAGTGGATGGAAGCGCGCCTGGGGTTCCACCAGTTGGCGTGGATGAGCACGTAGCCGCGCGGGGCGGAGAGCAGGGCATCGCCGTGGCTGAGTAGGTCGAGGCCGGTGTGGAGCTGGGCGAAGCCGCGCTCGTGCTCGGTGTGGATGAGGGCGAAGCAGTCGACACCCGCGCCATTGAGGCGGCCGATGGTGTGGAGGCGCTTGAGGGGGCCGAGCCAGTCGAGGGCGAGAAAGGCTTCGTAGGGGCCGATCCCCATGATGCCGCCGCCGCCAAGCTCCGGGAAGTGGAGCGGGTAGTCGGGCGCGAGCGAGGAGTCCGAATGGCCGGCGCGGACAAAGCCGACCGGGCCGATGGGGTCGTTTTGAAGGTGCTCGCGCAGGCGCTGGTAGAGCGGGAAGAAGGGCGGCTTCATGGCTTCCATGAAGAGGCGGTCGTGGCGTTGGGCGGCGGCGAGGATCTCGGTGAGTTGACGCTCGTTGAGGGCGGAGGGTTTTTCGCAGAGGGCGTGCTTGCCGGCGGCGAGGGCGCGGATGCACAGATTGGCATGGGTGTCGGGGTGGGTGGCGACGTAGACGGCGTCGATGTTGGCGGCGAGGAGGTCTTCGAGGGATGGGTGGGATTGCGGAACGCTGAATTTTTGTGCGAAGGCTTGGGTCTTTCCCGGATTGCGGCCCCATACGGCGGCGAGGGTTGCGTTGGGGACGGCGGTGAGACCCTGAGCGAAGCGAGCGGCGGCGCGGCCGGGGCCGATGAGGCCGAAGCGGATTGCTTGATGGGCGTTGGGAGCGTCCGCGGAGGGCATTGCTTCAATGTAGCGCGAAGGGCTGGGGTGGGGCGATGGTTAAGGGCTGTACCTGGCGATAGATAAAGGGCGGTGGACAAAAGGCTATAGATAAACGGCAAGAGATAAAAGGCTATGGATAGATGGAGCTATCTCACCTTAGCCGCGAAAAGGCCGCGGCGAAAGCCTGCCCTGAGCTTAGCCGAAGGGGTGGGGCACGCCGATTCCGAGACCCAGACTCCGTGGTCAGCGTAACAAGTCTTCGAGGGTGGTGCTGAGGTCGGTTTTTTCGTCGCGGTATTTGACGATGACGGGGGCGTAGAGGCTCAGGCCCCACTCTTGTCCCTTGCCTTTGGAGACGGCGCGGGAGCCGGGGACGACTACGGCGTCTTCGGGGATTATGAGAGGCAAGTCGGCGGTGGCGCGAAGGATTGCGCCGTTTACAAGATCGAATACCGGGGTGCCGCGGGTGAGGATGGTTCCGGCGGCGAGGACGGCGCCCTTGCGCACGATGGTTCCCTCATAGACGCCGCAGTTGCCGCCGACCAGGACATCGTCTTCAATGACCACGGGGCCGGCGTTGATGGGCTCGAGGACGCCGCCGATCTGGGCGGCGGCGCTGAGGTGGACGCGCTTGCCGATCTGGGCGCAGGAGCCTACCAGGGCGTGGGAGTCGACCATGGTTCCTTCGTCGACGTAGGCGCCGGTGTTGATGTACATGGGCGGCATGCAGACGACGCTCCGGGCCACGTAGGCTCCGGCACGGATGGAGGAGCCTCCGGGAACGAGGCGGATGCCGTCAGAGGCGCTGAAATGGCGGACGGGGTAGGTGTCCTTGTCCACGAAAGAAAGCTCGCCGGCGGGGAAGCTTTCCAGCACGCCCAGGCGAAAGCCGAGCAGGATGCCCTGCTTGACCCAGGCATTGACGCTCCAGCCGGTGGGGGAGGCGGGGTCGGGCGAGGCGGACCGGAGTTGACCGTTTTCAATCGCGGAGCGGAGGGCAAGAAAGGCCATCATGGCGGCGGGGTCGCCAATGGCGGCCGGGCCGGCGGCAAAATGGCGTTCGATGGATGCTTGCAGGGATGTGAGGGACATGACAGTTCAGAGTCTATCAACACAGGGATCAGAGATCAGAGATCAGGGGGCAGGGATCAGAGATCAGGGGTCAGGGATCAGAGATCAGAGACTGGGGGACTTAGGCAGGGAAAAAACGTTCCACTGCGGAAGAGAGCGGCTTGCGCGAGGCTTGAGGGGGTCAGGCCTCGGGAGGGTGTACCCGCCTGAGCTTCGCCTGGCCGTTCAATCGGACGGGTTGAAGCTTGAAGGAGTTCTTTCCCGAGGGGATCATAACCAGCGGGACGGGGGTTCGATCCGGCTTGGTGTGGAAGTTCTTGGACTCCAGCCACGCGCAAAGCCGGGGATCGAAGATTTCCGGCTCATCCTTCCAGAAGCCGGGGCCCAAACCACATTGAATCTGGAGATGATCCAGTTGCAGCTCGATGACTGAAATGTCTCTGGGAAAATAACGGCGAACATTGGTAGCACCGACGTGGAGTCCGGTGAGGCCGCGCCCTTTGCATTGTGTTTTGACCACCATACGCGCCTGCTCTTCAACATCAGATGAAGTCAGTCTAGGGAGCCAAGGTGCAGGGAATCTCTGCTGGCATCAGCAAACCTCTGTGCGCGTTCCGCATTTGAAACAATCCAGCAGAAATGCCTTTTTGGGACGATAGTGCGCTCGTTGCCAATTCACTGTCAAGGCAGGATTGAATGAATTCTGTGTTTGTGACCAGACCCTCCGAACCAATAGATGCATTCATGAGAATGCAGGTTGCCGGGAGGCAGCCCGGGCGGGTGTTTCGTCAGACCATGCGCAGGTTCATGGAACTTTAGTGCGAATTCGATTTACTGCGGAAGGCACCGTTGGAGCCTGTTCTCTGCGTGGTGCGGACAATCGACACGGTGAAGTGAGCTGCTCCTGCAAAGGAGGGGAGAATCAAGCTGCAAAACAGAAACATTGGCACAGGGGTGGGACAGGTTGCAGTGAGGTTACATTGCGGCGCGGAGGGAGTCCCGGAGGGCGGCGGCGACTTGCTGTTGTTGATCGGGCGTGATGCGGTTGAAGAAGGGCAGCGCGAGGGTGCGGCGGGCGATGGACTCGGTGATGGGGAGCCGGGCCGCGGCGGCGCTGGGATGGTTGCGCCAGGCGGGCTGGAGGTGGATGGGGGCGAAGTAGCGTCCGGTGGCGATGCCGCGGGCCGCGAGGGCGGCGCGGACGAGGTCGCGGCCGGCTTGCTCAGGCAGGCGGACGACGTAGACGAACCAGCTGATGGAGCAGGCGGGGAGCGTGAGGGGCGGAAGTTCGAGGCCGGGAATGGCTGCGAGCAGAGCGTTGTAGCGCTCGGCGGCGGCGCGGCGCAGGGCGAGGATCTCGTCGATGCGGGAGAGCTGGACGCGACCGAGGGCGCAAGCGAGGTCGGAGAGGCGGTAGTTGAAGCCGGGTTCGGCGTGGTCGAGCCAGTCGGCGGTGGCCGAGCGGCCCTGGTTGCGGAGGCTGCGCAGGCGGGCTGCGTGGGCTGGATAGCGGGCCAGGGCGGCGCCGCCCTCGCCGGTGGTGAACTGCTTGTTGGGGTAGAAGCCGAGGACGGCGAGGTCGCCGAACGATCCGGCGCGGCGGGCGTTGGGCGGCTGGCCGAGTTCAGCGCCGATGGCTTCGCAGGCGTCTTCGAGGAGAGCCAGGTTGTGGCGGCGAGCGATGGATTGGAGGGCGTCCATGTCTGCCGGCACGCCGAAGGTGTGGACGATGAGCAGGGCGCGGGTGCGCGGGGTGATTGCCTGCTCGACGGCGGCTGGATCGAGGTTCAATGTGACGGGGTCAATCTCCGCGAAAACCGGCGTGGCGCGGACGTGGAGCACGGCGTTGGCGACGGCGATGAAGGCAAAGGAGGGGACGATGACCTCGTCGCCTTCGCCGATGCCCAGGGTGAGCAGGGAGAGATGGAGACCGGCGGTGCCGGAGCTGACGGCTACGGCGTGGGGGACCTGGTGGTAGGCGGCGAGGGCGGCTTCAAAGGCGGGGAGTTCCGGGCCGAGAGACAGGTGCGGGGTGCGGAGGACGGCGGTGACGGCGTCGATTTCGGCCTGGGTGATGTCGGGGGAAGACAGTGGGATGGTCATGGATGGCTCGAAAGCGGAGTTAGCGTTGTTAGCGGAGTTCGCGAGTTAGCAAGTCAGCGAGTCAGCGGTGCAGGCGGCTTGATGAGCAGCCCTTCCAGGGGGACAGTCGCCAGGACATGGGCGATGGTTTTGGCGGCGGTGCCGTTGCCGTAGGGGTTGGTCATGCCTTTGAGAGACTCTCGGAACTCCGGGCTCAGGGCTTGGTGGATGGCGGCGAGAATTGCGGCCGCTTCAGCGGGGACGTCTTTGATGTTTCTTGCGCGTTCGCGGCCTTGCTGGCGCATGCCCACGTTGACCACGGGCAGGGCGAAGGAGGCGGCTTCCATGATGCCGCTGGAGGAGTTGCCGACCATGCAGGTCACGTTGGCCAGGAGGCTCCAGTAGGTGACGGCGTCGAGGTTGACGTAGACGGCTGTGTTGCCTCGCGTGGAGGCGAGTTCTCGGGTGCGTTGAATGAGCGCGTAGCTGCCGGCGTCGGAGTTGGGATAGACGAAGATGATTTGGCCGGGGGCCCGGGCGAGAGCGGCGAAGAGGGCGTCGGCTTCGGCATTTGTATCGTGGAGGATGGTGACGGGGTGCCAGGCGACCAGGAGGGTGGGCGGCGTGAGCTTGATGCCGAGTTTGGCTTCGAGGGTGGGGCGGTCGAGCAGGGCTGAGCGGCAGAGGTGGTCGAGCGAAGGGGCGCCGGCGTGGTGGACGCGGGCTGGCTCCTCGCCCATGGCGATGACGCGGCGGCGGGCGGTGGGGGTGGAGGTGAAGTGGATGTGTGCGAGCTTGGTGAGGGCGTTGCGGACCTGGTCGTCGATGGCGCCCTGGGAGATTTCGCCGCCTTCAATATGAGCAATTGGAACGCGCAGGGCGAGGGCGACCGCGGCTGGGGCAAGCATCTCGTAGCGGTCGGCAATGAGGAGCAAAATGTCGGGGCGCCAGGCGGTGAGGGCGTCAGCCAGGCCGAGGATGGCGACGCCGATGGTCTTGGCCATGCCGGTGTCGGTGTCCGAGCTGAGCAGGCACTCGATGCGGGCCTGGATGGGGAAGCCGTCGCGCTCGATCTCTTTCAGCGTGCTGCCGAACGCGGGCGAGAGATGCGCGCCGAGTGCGAAGACGGCGAGATCGACGTTGGGGTGGGCGGCGAGCTCGCGCAGCGGCCAGTAGAGATGGCTATAGTCGGCGCGCGAGGTAGTGATGACGCCGATGCGGCGCTTGTTGGGGTTCGCTAGGCTCATTGGACGGGGCGTGCGGAAGAACAGATCACAGAATGAAGTATAGAGTGGGCGGGGATCGTTCTGTGCACGGGATCAAAAGGGGCGATGCGGGGCTGTTGGGTGCTCGCATACACTGAAAGGTTGGCTGTACAGTTTGGCGCATTTCCGGCTGGGTGATTCCGGCTGCATTGGGGAAGAGATTCTATGCGAATGATTGGGGCAGCGGCCCTTCTGATGTGGATGGGGGCTGCGAGCGCGCACGCGGCGCCGGTGCGCTTTGACGCCGAGGCGGTGCGGCTGAACAATCGCGGCGTGGCCGAGATGGGCCAGCAGTTCACGGAGCGCGCGGCCGACTCGTTTGCCGCGGCCTTCAAAAAAGATCCGAAGCTGGCGCAGGCGGCCATCAACGAGGGCATTGCGCTGATGACGCTGCAGAAGCTGGACGAGGCAAAGAAAGCCTTGCAGGCGGCTATTGCGCTGGACCCGAACAATGCGCAGGCGTGGTACAACCTGGGGTTGGCGCAGCATGCCGGCAACGAACTGGAGCCTGCGCTCGCGAGCTTTCAGCAGGCGGTGAAGCTCGATCCAAGGGATGCGGACTCCTATTATTTCGAGGGCGTTTGCTATGGGGAGCTGAAGGATTTCGACAAGGCGCTGGCGGTGTTGCAGCAGGCGCTGGAGATCAATCCGCTGGAGGCGTCGGCGGAGTTTGCCATGGCGAGGGCGTTGCAGCGCTCGGGGCGCAAGACGGAGTCGGCGGAGCACTTCAAGCGCTTTCAACACATGACCAGCACCAAGATCGGCGCGCCGATTGGGCTGGCGTATGGGGAGCAGGGACACTACTCGACGGTGACGCCGATCGAGGAGCCGGAAGCGGCCGGCAAGGCGATGATTCCGGTGAAGCTGGTGGCGAGCGCGCTCGTCCCCCAGGTCTCAAAATCGAGACCTGGGGCACCCAGCAAGGATGGGGCACCCGGCGAATGGGCTACTACCGGCGGGGCCTGCATGATGGACGCGACTGGCGAAGGGCGCATGGACCTGGTGCTCATGCAGACCGGCTCGCAGGCGATTCGCGTGCTACATGCAAAGGGCGATGGGAGTTTTGTGGAGTGGGATGCAGCGGCCGCGGGGTTGAAGGCGCAGGGGCACGCGGTGGCCTGCGCGGTGGGCGACTACGACGGCGATGGGCTGAACGATCTGGCGGTGGCGCTGGACGACCAGGTGCTGCTGTTCAGGAATCTGGGCAAGGGAAGGTTTCAGGATGTGACGGCGGAGGCTGGGCTGGCGCCGCGCAACCGGCCTTTGGGGATTACGTTTTTGGATTATGACCACGACGGGGATCTGGATTTGTTTTTGACGGGTGCGCCTTTGAAGGAAGGCGACGCGCCGAATGTACTGTGGCGCAACAACGGGAACAAGACATTCACGGAGTGGACCGAGCCGACGGGCCTCGGCGGCAGCGGAAAGACCAACGCGGCGATTTTGACCGATTTCAACAACGATCGTGCGGTGGACATTGCGGTGACAGGGGATGGAGCTGCTCCGCTGATCTATGTGAATCCGCGCGAGGGGAAGTATCCGACGCAGGCTTTGTACGAAGGCGAGAAACTGCCCTCGACCACGGGCATTGCCGTGCTGGATTACAACAAGGACGGCTGGATGGACATTGCCGTCACGCATGCGGGCGCGCCGGGGTTGACGCTGTGGCGGAATGTCCCAGGGCCAGAGAACATCGGCCGGCGGTTTGAGAGAGTGGAACTCCCGCTGAAGGACGCTCTGCGCGGATGGGGCGTGACGGCTGTCGACATCGACAACGACGGATGGATCGACCTGGCGGCGATTGTAGAGACGAAGGCCGGGCCGCAGGTGCGCGTGTTTCGCAATCGCGGCGATGGGACGTTTGAGGATGTGAGCCACGCGCTCGGCCTCGATGGCGTAAAGCTGCACGAGCCGCGTGGGCTGATTGCAGCCGATGTGGATGGGGACGGCGCGGCGGACTTGATTGTGACGCAGGTGAACGCGCCGCCGGTGCTGCTGCGCAACGTGGGCGCGAACAGGAACCATTTTGTGCGGCTCGATTTGACGGGGTTTGCCGACAACAAGACGGCGATCGGCGTGAAGGTGGAGACCTTTGCCAACGGGCACTGGCAGAAGTGGGAGTTGGCCGGAGCGTCGGGCTACCAGACACAGGCGCCGCCGGAGATTCTTGTCGGACTGGGCGATGCGGAGGGCGTTGATCTGCTGCGAATTCTTTGGCCAACGGGCGTGCTGCAGGATGAGATCGATTTGCCGAAGCTGGCGAATGGCCGCGCGGTGATTGCCATGAAAGAGGCCGACCGGCGCGGGAGTTCGTGCCCGGTTCTTTTTGCGTGGGATGGGCATAAATACAGGCTGGTCACCGATGTGATTGGCGCGGGCGTGGTGGGGCACTGGTTCACACCAGAGCGGCGCAACATTCCGAATCCCGGTGAGTGGATCAAGGTGGATGGAGCGCAGGTTGAGCCGGTGAACGGGAAGCTGAGCATGCGCTTTATGGAGCCGATGGAGGAAGTGAATTACATTGACCAGTTGCGGCTGGTCGCGGTGGATCATCCGGAAAATGTGGAAGTGAATCCAGATGAGCGGTTCCTCGACGATCCGCCGTTTGCTTCCGGGCGCGTGGTGGCTTCAGAGGGCGCGCGGCTGCCGGTGGGCGCGTGGGATGGCGAGGGACGCGATGTGCTGGATGCGGTGAGCCGGCGCGATCACACGTTTGCGAGCGGGTTCACGCCGGAGCCGTATGACGGGTTTGCGAATCTGCATACGCTGACGCTGGATCTGGGTGATGTGGATGCGAAGCGGCCGCTGAAGCTGCTGATGACGGGCTACGTGAACTATTTCAGCGCGACTTCGCTCTATGCGGCGTGGCAGGCGGGGGTGAAGCCGACCTCGCCGTATGCCGAGGCGCAGTTGGCGGATGGAAGCTGGCAGCGGATTGCGGACGACGTGGGATTCCCAGCGGGTCTAGAGCGGACGATTGTTGTGGATCTGACGGGCAAGCTGCCGCAGCGAGCGCGCAAGATTCGGCTGACGACGAACCTGGAGATTTACTGGGACCAGGTGCTGGTAGATAACAACGCGGAGGCGAAGACGAAGACAACGGAAGTGCCGCTGGCCGCTGCGACGCTGCATTTCCGCGGGTATCCGAAGCAGATTGACCTAGCCAGCAATGGAGACCTCGATTACGACTACGACCGCGTGAGCTTGACGGGCCCCTACCAGCATCAGCGAGGCAACTACACGCGCATGGGCGATGTGACGGCGCTGGTCAAGGGCATCGACGACCGCTACGCGATCTTCGGCAGTGGCGAGGAGATTGCGGCGGAGTTCGACACGGCGAATCTGCCCGCGCTGCCAGCGCACTGGACGCGCGACTACTTCTTCTACGCTAATGGCTATGTGAAGGACATGGACTGGTGGGATGCTTCGCCGTTCACGGTGGCGCAACTGCCGTTCCACAAGATGAGCGCGTATCCGTATCCCGACTCGGAGGAGTTCCCGCGGGACGCGCAGTCCCTGGAGTACCAGTTGAACTGGAACGACCGCTGGGATTCGGGCGAGCCGGTGCGGTCGTACCGGTTCGATTACCGGGTGATGCACGCGACGCCTTGGGAGGACTTCTTCCCTGCATTGACGCAGGCTACCGGTGGGGTTGCGGCGCATTGAGAACGCGCGAACCAAAAACAACCGCAGGTCCTTCGACTCCGCTGCGCTCCGCTCAGGATGACAGGGTTTTTGATTGATCAGGATGACAGGATTGTGGTGATTCAAACATGAACGATTTGGTGCTTGAACCGGCGACGCGGCAACTGGAGCTTCTGCGCTCGGGAGCGGTCTCGGTTGTTGAACTGGCGGAGGCGCACATCCGGCAGATCGAGCGGCTGAATCCGGCCCTGAATGCGTTTGTGGATTTTGATGCGGAACGGGTGCGGGAGCGGGCGCGGAAGCATGACGCATGGCGCGGGCAGCGTGCGCGAAGACCGCTGTTCGGATTACCAGTGACGGTGAAGTCCTCGATTGCGACGCGGGGATTGAAGTGCGAGATTGGCAGCCTGCTGCATAAGGGCGAAGTTCCTGCTCAAGACGCGGTGGTGGTGGCGCGGCTGCGGGCGGCGGGGGCGCTGATTCTGGGCACGACCAATTGCCCGGAGTTTCTGATGGCCTATGAGACCGACAATCTGCTGCATGGCCGGACGAAAAACCCCTGGGATTTGGAACGGTCGCCGGGGGGGTCGAGCGGGGGCGAGTCGGCGGCGATTGCGGCGGGGATGTCGGCGGCGGGGCTGGGCAGCGATAGCGGCGGCAGCGTGCGCGTGCCGGCGCATTTTACGGGGATCTGCTCGCTCAAGCCCACGCCAGGACGGATTCCGGGACGCGGGCATTTGCCGCCGTGCGTGGGGCCGTTTCAGATTCTGGGCGCGATTGGGCCGATGGCGCGCACCATGGCCGATGTCGGGCTGCTGTTCAGGACGCTCAGCGGGCACGATGCGGCTGATCCGGCGAGCGCGCCCGTGGCGCTACGCGAGCCGAGCCTGGATGAGCTGCGGTCGAACCGGATTGGCTTTTTTGAGGACGACGGGCTGGTTCCTGTGACGCCCGAGACGAGAGCTGCCGTGAACGCAGCGGCGCTGGCGCTGCGCGAGGCCGGGTTCAAAGTGGAGCCGTTCCGGCCGCGGACGCTGGAGTTGCTGCGGCAGTTGTGGTGGAAGTTTTTTGTGCAGTGCGGGGCCATGTTTTATGCGCCCGAGATTCGCGGCAGGGAATCGAAGTTGAGCCCGATTTTCAACGAGTTTCTCAGCATCGCGGCGGGCGCGCCCCCGCTGACGGCGGCGGAGCTGCTGAGTGCGTGGGCGGAGCTGGACCTGCTGCGCGCCAGGACGCTGGAGGAAATGCGCCACTATCCGGTGCTGCTGTGTCCGGTGGCCAGCGTTCCGGCGCTCCGGCATGGGGAGCGGGCGTGGGATGTGGAGGGGCGGTCGGTCGAGTATCTGGACGCCTGGCGGTTTACGCAGTGGTTTAACGCTTTGGCTGCCCCGGCAGCGGTTGTGCCGGTGGGCAGGTCGCCGGAAGGATTGCCGATCGGGGTGCAGATTGCGGCGCGGCCGTTCGCGGACGAGACGGCGCTGGGGATTGCGGCGGTGGTGGATCGGGCGTTTGGATTTCGTGCGCCGCCGATGGCGTTGAGCCTTTAAAAAGGGAATTACCCCTTGGCTCCCGTTTTCTTGTCTTTACATCACTTCCTGCCAACGTCAATGACAGGCGATGGGCCGCTGCCGATGAAGAACGTGCAGGCAGCTCCGTGGGCGCATACGTCCCGCTGCATCTTGATGCGCTCAAGCTGAAGGAACTGGTCTGGAGATAGCTGCATCGCTTCGCGGTAGGCATTGTCCGCCGCCGCACGGCTTTGCTCCGCTGCCTTACGTTGATCCTCCGCGAGCTTGGTCTGCTGTTCGGTGATGGCCCGCTGCTCCTGTGCGGCTGTCTCAATCCGTTGGTTTTTGATGGCGTCAGGAGGATTCACCCGGCCCACATTGATGGCCGTGAAGACAATGGGGACACCTTGCTGCTGCACGATCTTCACTGCTGCGGCAGTCACTTCTTGCCCTACGGCATCTGCCGCCGTCTGCGAGATCGCCATATCCTGCATATCCCTCTGCTTGACGGAATCTCGGACGGCGGTGCGCAGTGGTTGATCCAGGTTGCGGTCCCAGAAGCCCCAGTTGCCCTTGTCGTCACGGTCAGCCCCGAACCCGCTCACAAGCCTGACAGGATCGGTGACTTTGAATTGTGCGACCACATGGAAGCTGACCGGCACGCCCGATTTGGTCATCATGTCGTCAAACTCCATATCCACCCGTTGTGGCAGCATGTCAACATCGATGGCATCGCTGGTGATGGCCCCATACTCGCGTCCCGCTGTGACCGGGGTTTGATCGACTCCGCCATGCCCGAAGATGAGGGGCTTCTCCACCCACACCGCTTCGTGACCGGCGTTTGGAGCGGCCACGGAGCAACCCGTCAGCCCACAAAGTAGGACTGCGGCTATCGCTGCAAAAAATCCGCTTCTCATTTGTCCTATCTTTCCAGTTCGGCCCTTTCCCCCGCCGCCGGTTCGCGACTTCCCTATACGGGAGTCAAAGGGATCATTCCCTTTAAAAACGGCCTTCGTCAAGTTCATCCGTCACAGACTCATGTTCATCGCGCCGTTCGAAATGACAGAAAAGATGCGATTTGAACGGCGTGCCTCCATCTTTGGATGGAGGCGGGCCGGGGGGCATCGGCGTTAGTCTAAGGCTTCCGCTTCCCCAGAAACGGAGCGCGGAGGGTGCGCGAAACCTGGCACGAACGATTTGCCGAATCCCCTGATGTTCTGAAGAACGCGCTGCACGAGGAGACTATCGTGCGTGTACTTGATCTTCAGATCGGCGGTGATGAATTCATCACCATGGCGGGGCCCTGCTCGGTGGAGACCGAGTTCCAACTGATGGCCACGGCCAACCATGTGAGGCGGGCCGGAGCGCGGATTCTTCGCGGCGGCGCCTTCAAGCCCCGCAGTTCTCCTTATGCATTTCAAGGTCACGGCCTCGAGGGCCTCAAGATGCTGGCGCGGGCGCGCGAAGAGAGCGGCCTGGCCATCGTGACCGAAGTGATGAGCGAGGACGATGTGCCGATGGTGGCCGAGTATGCGGACATTCTGCAGATCGGCACGCGGAACATGGAGAACTACTCTCTGCTGGAAGCGGCGGCGCGGAGCGGGCGGCCAATCTTGCTGAAGCGCGGCATGGTGGCCACCATTGCCGATTGGCTCCGCTCGGCACAGCTAATTATCGAGAATGGCAATCCCAACGTAATTCTGTGCGAGCGCGGCATCCGTACGTTTGAGACGGCTACGCGCAACACCTTCGATATAGCGGCGATAGCGTTGTTGAAGCAGATTTCGCATCTGCCAGTGATTGCCGATCCGAGCCATGCGGCGGGGCATCGCGAACTGGTGCCGGCGCTGGCGCGCATTGCGGTTGCATCGGGCGCGGACGGGCTGCTGGTGGAGGTTCATCCCAACCCGGACAAGGCGTGGAGCGATGGCGAGCAGTCGCTGGATTTCGCCGGATTCGACGCAATGATGTACGAGCTGGAGCCCTGGCTGGAAGTCCGTGGGCGGGAACTGGAACGGCGCGAGGGAAGGGGCACATTGCCCATGGAGGCCGTGGGATGAGGTTTCTCCTGCGGTTGCCGGCGTTTGCCGCGGCGATGTTGCTTTTGATTCCGGTTTGCGGGTTTGGGCGGAATGCGGCCGAGAGCTCTTCCGGAGGAGACATTATTGTGACTGCGGCGCCGGTGTACGCGCCGCTGGCTGCGCTGAAGGGCGGAGAGCGATTCCCCAAGGGCGCGCAGTTGCTGCTGATTCACGCGGGCAAGGCGGAGCCGCTGGTGACGGGCTTCTGGGCCGCGGCGGATGCGAATGTTTCTTTCGATGGCGCGCGCGTGCTGTTCGCGGGCAAGCAGGCAGCGGGCGACGCGTGGCAGATTTGGGAGATGACGCTGACGGATCGTTCCGTGCGCAGGCTGATTGCGGGCGAGGGCGATGCGATTCGGCCGTTCAATCTGCCCGCGGGGCGGCTCGTGTATGCGCGCCACACGGCGCGCGGGTTCCAACTGGAGACGGCGGGGAAGGACGCCTCGTACGCATTGGCGCCGATTGATGCAGAGGCCGTGGCGACGGTACTTCCGCTGAGCTATCTGCCGGGCAGCGCGATTCCAACGGACGTGCTGCAGGATGGGCGCATTCTTTTCGAATCTGGATTTCCACTCGGCACGGGATCCACGCCGGAGCTGTACCTGATTTATTCCGACGGCTCCGGGGTTGAGTCGTACCGGTGCGATCACGGGCGGGCGCGGTGGGGCGGAAAGCAATTGGCGTCGGGCGATGTGGTGTTCACGCATGGAGGCGCACTGGCCAGGTTTACGTCGCCTCTGGCGCATGAGGCGGCCGTAGCTGCGCCACATGCTGAGTATGCGGGATCGATTGCGGAGACTGCCCAGGGCGATTGGCTGGTGAGCGCCCGCCGTGCCGGGGCTGGCGCGCATTTTGCGCTGGGTGAGTGGAAGCCGGGAGCGGCCGCGATGCGGACGGTGCTGGCGGTGGGCGGCGAGGATGTGGTTGAGCCGGTGGTGGTGGCAGCGAGGACGCGGCCCAAGCGGCATCCGTCGGGACTGCATCCGTGGAGCTATGCGAACATGCTGGCGCTCGATGCGCGGCTGTCGCGCGAAGGCGATTTGAAGGCTGTGCCGGCCCAGGTGCGCCTGGAGACGATGGACGCGGAGGGCCACGCGATGGTGACAGGCACGGCGCCGGTGGAAGCGGACGGGTCGTTCTTTGTGCAGACGCCGGGAGACAAGCCGATTCGCTTTGCACTGCTCGACGAAAAAGGCGCGGTGGTGCGCGAGGAGCACGGATGGTTCTGGATCCGCGCGGGTGAGCAGCGCTACTGCGTGGGCTGCCACGCGGGGCCGGAGCGGTCGCCTGAGAATCATGTGCCGGCGGTGCTGCTGCGCACGACCACGCCGGTGGATTTGACCGGCCCCAAGCCGGCGGCTGCATCGAAGACTGGCAACGCGGGGGGCAATTGATGGTGGTCAGGTTTCTTGCTTTATTCGGCGCGGTCTCTCTGGCTGCGGCGCAGTGCGTTGCGACGGCGCAGAGTACTTCCCAAGCTGTTCCTGGCGCGCAAGCGCCCTCCGCCGCGCCGCAGGTGCCGCAAGTGACGTCCGCCACACCGCAGGCGTCTGTCATTCAATTTGAAGATGCGAGCGACAAGGCGGGCATCAACTTTACGCACAGCTTCGGGTCGCGGCAGCTTGGTTCATTGCTAGAAGGCACGGGCGCGGGGTGCGTGTGGTTCGACTACAACAACTCCGGGCTGCCTTCGCTCTACGTGGTGAATGGACGGCCGCTGGATGACTCGATGCATCCTTATCCGCTGAAGGAGAAGCCGGCGACGCCGCCGCACAATCATCTCTATCGCAACGACGGCAACGGACACTTTACGGATGTGACGGACAAGGCCGGGCTGAACCCGGATATGTATTCGGTGGCGGTGGCGGCGGCGGACTACGACAACGACGGCAATGAAGATTTGCTGGTGACGGGCTACGGCAAGGTGATTCTCTATCACAACGACGGCAACGGGCACTTTACCGATGTGACGGAGAAGGCGGGCATCAAGGTGGACGGGTGGGCGATCAGCTCGACGTGGCTGGACTACGACAGGGATGGCTGCGTGGACCTGTTTGTGGGCCGCTACGTGAAGTTCGATCCGAAGTACCGCGCCTACTATGCGGCGGACAACTATCCGGGGCCGCTGGACTACGAGGGCGAGACCAACAAGCTGTTCCACAACAACTGCGACGGGACGTTTACGGACGTGAGCGACAAGTCAGGCATCAGCGCGTATGTGGGGCGCACGATGGGCGTGACGGCTGCGGACTTCGACGGCGACGGCTGGGACGATATTTACGTGGCCAACGACCGCACGGAAAATTTTCTCTTTCACAACAAGCACGATGGGACCTTTGAAGAAGTGGCCAACGACACGGGCACGGCGTTTGGGCAGAACGGCGAGTCGACTTCGTCGATGGGGCCGGTGTTTGCCGATTTCGATGGGCGCGGCGTTCTGGATCTGTGGGTAACGGACGGGCACTATAACCGCTATCTGCGGAACGTGGGCAAGCAGGGATTCGAGGACATGGGCGCGTCGAATGGCGTGTCGCAGACGAACGCACAATACGTGAGCTGGGGGACGGGCGTCTACGACTTCGACAACGACGGATTCCTCGACATTCTTATCTTTCACGGCGGGCTGATCCACCTGATTCCGCAGGAGCACACGCTGTTCAAGGGGCTGGGTGGGGGGAAGTTTGCCGATGTTTCGCGGCAGGCGGGGCCGGTGCTGAGCGAGCGCACCACGGCGCGCGGGGCGTGCTTTGCGGACTACGACAACGACGGTAAAGTGGATGCGTTTGAAGTGAACCTGGGCGCCAGGGGAACGCTGCTGCACAACACTTCTACGAATACGGGCCACTGGATTGCTGTGAAGCTGATGGGCACGAAGAGCAATCGCGACGGAATCGGCGCGAAGGTTGAAGTCATTGCTGCAGGCAAGCGTTGGATGGCGGAGCGCGTAGCGGGATCGGGCTATCTGTCGCAGGACGACGGCCGCATGCACTTTGGGCTGGGCGGGGCGACGACGATCGACAAGCTGCTGGTGCATTGGCCGAGCGGGCGCGAACAGACCCTGGAGAAGCTGACGGTGGATCGGGTGCTGACGGTGGAGGAACCGAAGTGAGCGGTCGAAATCAACGCGGCGTCTGGACTGGCGCAGCGACGAGTCTGTCGCTGCTGGCTGGCGCGCTGCTTGCCGCTGTGCTGTGGAGCGGTAGAACGGTTCACGCGGGTGAGGAACGGCCTTCTGTCGAGAGCGTGAGTTATGCTTCGCCGCTGGAGGTGCTGCTTTCGCCGGACGGGACGCGGCTCTATGTGCTGTGCCAGGAGAGCGAAGAGATACGGGTGCTGGATGCGGCGAGCTACGCGGTGATCAAGAACATTGCCGTGGGGCGCGTGCCGCGGGGTTTCTCGCTTTCTCCGGATGGGGCGCGGCTGTTTGTCACAAATACGTGGGACGACACGCTCTCTGTGATCGACACCGGCAAGCTGGCGGTGGTGGCCACGTGGCCGGTGGGCGCGGAGCCTTCCAGCGTGGTGGAGGACTGGCAGGGCAAGCGGCTGTTTGTGGCCAATCGGATTTCGAGCGACGTGGCCGTGCTGGATGCGCAGACCGGCGCAGAGGAAAAGCGGCTGCTGGGCGGCCGCGGGGCGAGTTACCTGGCGATGTCGCCGGATGGAGCGAAGATCTACGGGACGCATGTGTATCCGAATTTGTCGCCGCACCGCACTGCGCCGGAGAGCGAGATTACGGTGATCGATGTGGGGCGCGCGGTGGTGACGGAGCGGATTCCGCTGCATGCGACTGCGGGCGTGTTTCACACGGCGTTCTCCGCGGACGGGCGGGTGGGCGCGGTCGCGCAGTACCACCCCAAGAACCTTGTGCCGCTGGCGCATCTCGAACACGGCGGAGCCTTTGAGGATACGCTCACGGTGTTTGGCGCGGATGTGGGCAGGACGGTTGAGGTGCCGCTGGATGAGCTGGAACGCTACGCCTCGCAGCCTTTTGGCGTCGCGATTGCGCCGGACAAGTCGCGGATCTACGTGACGTGCGGCGGGTCGGAGATGGTGACGGTGATCGATGTGCCGCGACTGATCGCCTACATTCATGCACATCCCGCGCCGTTTGTGCAGGATCTTTCGGCGAGTTCGCATTATGTGGTGGCGCGCATCGGGGTGGGATTGAATCCGCGCGGGCTGACGCTGACGAACGATGGGCGCAGGCTGTTTGTGGCCAACCGGCTAGACGATACGTTGAGCGTCATCGATACGCGGACCAATAAGGTGACTGCGACGGTCAAGCTGGCCGGGCCGAAGAAAGTGAACGCGGCGCGGCACGGGGAGCAGACGTTCTATTCGGCGCGGCAATCGTTCCAGGGGCAGATTGGCTGCGCGAACTGCCACATCGATTCGACATTCGATGGGCTGACATGGGACCTGGAGCCGGATGGATTCGGACGCGACATTGTGGACAACAAAATGCTGGAGGGAGTGAAAGACACCGAACCCTACAAATGGAACGGCGGCAATCCCAACCTCCCCACCGAGTGCGGGCCGCGGACGGAGAAGTACTTCTGGCGCTCGGAGCAGTATGACAACCTTACCCTTGCCGATCTGACGATCTACATCCGCAACATGCCAACGCGGCCCAACCGGTGGAAGCTTCCCGGGTACGAATTGACGCCGGCGCAGGAGCGCGGCAAGGCGATCTTCGAGCGGGAGGTGGACAAGTTCGGCAAACCGATTGCGGAGGCGAACCGCTGCTCCTATTGCCACAGCGGGTCCAAGGGAACCAATCAGAAGCTATTCGACGTGGGGACGAAGAAGCTCACCGACAATTCCGGACTTCTGAAGTCGGCGCCGCTGACTGAGATTGCGCTGACGGCGCCGTACCTGCACGATGGTTCGGCGCGGACGCTGGAAGAGATATGGACGGTCTTCAACCCGGAAGACAAGCACGGGCGGACGAACGACCTGACCAAGGACGAACTCAACGATCTGATTGAGTATTTGAGGACGCGATGAAGACGTCGTTGAAGATGACAATGCTGGTGGCGGCGGGAATGATGACGCTGTGCGCAGTAGCGATTGCCGCGCCAGCGGCGTCTGCCCCACCGCAGGCGCCAAAGATGCCGCGCTACTGGTTTGAGAATTTCACCACCGCCAATGGGCTACCAAACAATCACGTCTTCAGCGTGCTGATGGACGGTGATCGCGTGTGGGCAGGGACCGAGGACGGGCTGGCGGTCTACGAGAATCACGCGTGGAAGACCTATACGACGAAAGATGGGCTGGCGCACCGCGCAGTGCTCTCGCTTGCGCTGGACAAGAGAAGCGGAGACGTGTGGGCGGGGACGATGGCGGGGCTGAGCCGCATCTCCGGCGGGCGCATTGATAGCTTCACGCAATTGAACTCGGGGCTGAGCAACGACGTGGTCTACGGCGTCAGCGTGGAGGGCGAGGACGTTTGGGTGGCGACGGCGGCGGGCGGCTGC
>DATNHL010000364.1:0-3256 GCA_035604995.1 Occallatibacter sp.
GGAGTAGAGGCCCGCGGTTCGCTCCAGAAGTTCGCGAATGTCATCCGCAGCGGTGGGAACCCCCTCAAAACTGAACTTGCCGTTCAGTCGTTGGTATTCCTCCGGAACAACCGAGACAGGCTGGCTGCGATATCGCTCCCACTCCGCGTGCTCATAATCCGGCCGCGCCCAGGAAATGGTTACGAAACCGCCTTTCCAAACCTTGATCCTAACGTACTGCCCTTTGACGGCATCCTGACAGTAGACGGGTCCCCCCGCCAGTTCGGCGCGTTCGCTATCGGTCAGTTGATTGAGAAACTCAACGAGTTCCCGCACGATCTCCGGGAGCACTGGCCGGTCGTCAGGTTGGACATGGCGAATCTCCAGCGACACGGACTCGGGAACAAATTCCAGCCAGGTCGCTTCAACCTGCGCGAGCTTCTGCTGCGTATCGCGGCTAAGATTGCCCAACGCCACTTGTCCCGAACAGCCTAACAGAGTGCGCATTTTCTCACTTCCTTCCCCGGATCATAGCGACAAAATGTCCGGACTCGCCCTCCCCACACTGACATATAGGCATTTTGGGGGCCGAACTGACTTGGGGTCTGCCGCTCAAGGATTCTGCCATAGGTCCCGGAAGGAACATAGCTTTTTGTGCGCACCTCGTCTGAGAGCCCTTGTGCCGAAGGCACCTTGGAGTGCGGCGGCTTGACGCCGCCTTGGAGTTACCGCAGGACGCGGTGTCACGCAACGCGCCGGTCCTTCCCCTTAAGGTTCTTTTCGCCACAATCTTCGGTCGGCGCGGTGCGAAGGCGGCGTCCAGTCCGTCAACCGACGGACACTCCAAGGCGCTTCGCGCATTCTCATGGTCGTTTGCCGTATAGCTATACGGCATCGATGCTGGTAAAGGGGTGGTGGGCCAGCGCGCCGTTGCTATTTCTTGCGCGGTGGCTGGGAAGGCCGCATCTCGATGCGGCTGGCGAGAGTCGTCGAGGGATACGTGTAAAGGTCGACTACCGCCTTGGCGATGTCTTCTCCGCTAAGCTTCCAACGATGATGGGCCCGGCTTCCCGGCGCTCCCCCAAAATCCGTATCCACGCTGCCCGGCATGATGTAGCTCACTCGAATGCCGTCGTAGCGAATGTCCTGCATCATGGCCTCGCTGAAACCGTTGAGCCCGAACTTCGAGGCGTTGTAGGCGCTTCCGCCGGGGAAAGGATTCACCCCGGCCAGGCTGGAAATGTTGAAGATATAGCCTCCCCCTCGCCGGCGCATTATGGGGATGGCCTCCCGGCAGCAGTAGAACACCCCCGACAAGTTGGTGTGTAGGGTGGCATCCCACTCCTCGGGCGTGAGTTGATCCACCGGTTTCATAATTCCTATTCCGGCATTATTCACAAGTAGATCGATGCCTCCGAAATGCCCGGCGGCGGTTTGGATCAGTTTCCGGCAGTCCTCATAGCGGCCCACATCCGCAACCTGCCCTTCGATCCGAGTGCCGCCCTGCGCGCGCAGCTTTCCAAGCGATTGCTGCAAAACCTGCGCATCGCGCCCGCAGATGTACACCTTCGCACCTTCTCGAAGCAGCCTTTCGGCGATGCAGTAACCGATTCCGCGCGACGCACCCGTGACGACTGCAACCTTGTCTTTAAGCTCATTGGTCATCTCAAACCCTCCCCTGCTTACAGATTAAACCCTAAAGGGTTTCAGGGCATCCTTTCTTTGCTTTGCGACCCTGGGATCCCGACGTTTCGCGGGCACCCAGAAACCATGAAAATGGGCCGACAGTGGACGGATGTGGCGCGGGCGTCCCGCCCGCTGTGGCACGGGCATCCTGCCCGTGCGCGGGAGCGGGACGCTCCCGCGACCGCGGGCGGGACGACCGCGCTACGATTTTCAGAGCAGAACTATTGTTGGAAGGATTTAGGCGGGCCAAGATCACGTCTCGGCCGGCACGCCTTCCAGAATGCGCCCAAAACGCCGGTCGCGCGAATGAAACTCCCGCACCGCCGCCTCGAGGTCTTCGGCATCGAAGTCCGGCCACAGGCGCTCGGTGAAAACAAGTTCCGCGTAAGCGCACTCCCACAGCATGAAGTCGCTCAATCGCTGCTCGCCGCCGGTGCGAATCAGCAGATCGAGCTCGGGGACCGGCTCCGAGTGGCGGCCGTCCGTGCCAAGCAAGCGCCCGAAGTCGAGAGGGTTGGCCTCTTCAGGTTCCGCGAGGGATCGCGCCGCACGCACTATCGCGTCGCGGGCCGAGTAGTCAATCGCCAGGCGGAGGTGCAATCCCGGCCCCTGCCGCGTCGCGGCCTCGGCAGCTTCGATGGCCGCGACCAGCGACGGCTCAATGCGATCCCGGCGTCCGATAACGCTGGCTCTTATTCCGGCGTCCGCCCAGTCCGCCGCGGAGCTGCGTAGGAACTCCGTAAAAATGCTCATCAGCTCGCGAACTTCATGCGCGGGACGCTGCCAGTTTTCCGCAGAAAAAGCGTGCAACGTCAACGTCCCAATCCCCAAGCCGGGCGCGGCATGGACGGAGCTGTGAACCGCGGCTACTCCGGCGCGATGTCCGGCGCTGCGCTTCAGGCCTCGTCTTTCCGCCCAGCGGCCGCTGCCGTCCATGATGATGGCGGTATGAATGAGGGGATGTAGGGGCGGCCCTTGTGGCCGCCCTCGCCGAACCCGAGGCAACGATTCGCCAGAGGCTTCTTCAAAGGACTTTATCATACAAAGCGCTCGCTCAAAAAAATTTTCGCCCCAGGAATTACCGCGGGCGCATGGAATGGATCAACGCTTCCATGTCATCCAGATATCGCTCCAGGGCTTGCCGGCCAGTCGCTGTCAGCCGGTAGACGGTCTTCGGCACACGGCCCACGAAAGACTTCTCGCAAATCACGTATTCCGCCTCTTCGAGCCGGCGGGCGTGCACGCTCAGGTTCCCATCGGTCGTCTTGAGCAGTTTCTTCAGATCGTTGAAGCTGAGTGATTCGTTCACCGCCAGAGCGCTGACCATGCCCAGACGTATGCGCTCGTGGATCAGGCGATCCACTTCGGCGAGCCGGCCTGGCGCTGCTTTGCTCCGCAATTGCCGGGCCTGCTGCACAAGCTGGCCCGCCCCCGCAGCCCGGCTCGCGGCGTTGGAATTCTGTCTAGCCACCGTACCTCCTTGCAATTATCGTCCCGAAGACAATGTGCAGCCCGCCGAATCCCGCTGCCATGATCGAATTGGCCCAGGCAGGAGGACTGAGCAGGGCCACCATTCCCGCGAACATGAAAC
>DATNHL010000365.1:0-22283 GCA_035604995.1 Occallatibacter sp.
CCCTTAGAAGGTTGGTCGTGTACGTGGCCCTGAATTTGTGGAGATACCATCGCTCGCACTCTTTACGTTCTCGGCATGCCCGGCAGTGTCCACAATTCAAACCGGCGTCGCGTGCCAGGCGTTTCAGAACCGGCAGCCACTTCCAATTTGGCGTGTCGTTGCTCGTTCCGAGGACCAGCCGGCCTGCGTGCGTCTCCTTCCAGACCTTCAATTCCCCAATGAGGTCTGCCGGAATAGGTAGTGTCCGCTCCGCTCGGTCCTTGACGTCGAAGCCAAGATCGTCCTTGGTTCTGACAGTCAGGGTTCCACTCTGGAAATTGAAATTGTGCCACTCAAGGTACATGGCCTCTTGCATCCGTAGACCGGTCTTTAGGAGGACCTCGAACACAATTCGGTGGTACGGCTGGTTGTTCGGGCTTTCCATGCACGCCATTATAGGCGAATAAGAGGCGAAGAATGTCCGCAGGCATCGGAAAATTTCCACTTTTGCAGGAACAGTGCAAGGGGGCTTTATGAGTTAGGATTTGGTGCATACGGGGCACCAGAGAGTCAGGTGACATCGTGGTCTTGGACACCGCGAAAGCCTGATTCTCTGGCGCTAGGGAGAGATAGGGAAGGACCCCCTGTCTCTGTCTTCATTGTAGGCACACATCGGATTGCTGCAAGAGTTGTGCAATTGATGGAAATGTGGATAAGTCGTATTAAATCACTAGCCGGTAGAATGCGAACTCTATGCCTCTGTTCAAGTATCCCGACTACTTCTTCGCCTGCCCGAAGTGTGGCAACAAGATCCTCATCCTTGTAGGGGAGGGGCGTGTAGAAACGACGCCGGAAGAATCCCTCTTTTCCGTAGACTGCGAAAGCTGCGGTTGGAGCGGCGACCTGCCGTTCTACGAAACCCATCCACTGCCCATGTAGGCCCAGGCTAAATTCACAGCGCGGTAATGGCGGGCAAAATGGGGCTAGAAAGGGCTGAGTAGGGTTTTCTTAATCGACTCGCAAGCGAATCTAATAGCGTAATTTACGCTGTAACGCAGGGACTTTTGCCTCGCACGAGGGCCTAGTCCCTTCATCGGCACCAAACGGTTTTAAGTGCTGCACAATGAGCCGCCTTCGGGTGGCTCTCATCGTTTGGGCAGCCTTCACCTGGGCAAGCCCTCACCGAATGATCATCCGAACCGAGGCAAAGCCCCGCCGCCTTGCGCCCCCCTCCCCGCGCTGGGTATCTTGGTGAAGCAGCCTGGGCAGTTCCCGGAAAGAGATTCATGGACGTTTTAAAGCGGCTCTTCGAGCAGCACTACCACCTGCCGGCCGAACTCGTGCACCCGCTCCAGGGCCAGCTCGGCGGCTCGGGCCGCGCTATTGTCCGGCTGGCCGGCGGACCATTCAGCGCCATCGGCATCGTCTATCCCGTGCCCGAGGAGAACGTCGCTTTCCTCGAGTTCTCCCGCCATTTTCGCCGCCACGGCTTGCCGGTACCGGAGATTTATGCCGAGGATCTGAGCCAGGGCGCTTATCTGGAAGAGGACCTCGGCGACACGACGCTCTTCGATTTTCTCGGGGCGAATCGCGCCGGCGCGGCCATCGCTCCGCCGGCTGTCGACGCGTATCGCAAAGTGGTGGCCGAGCTTCCGCGCTTTCAGGTCGAGGCCGGCCGCGATCTGAATTACAAGGTCTGCTATCCGCGCGCCAGCTTCGATCGCCAGTCCATCGCCTGGGACCTGAACTACTTCAAGTACTATTTTCTGCGGCTGTCCGGCGTACCCTTCAACGAGCAGGCGCTTGAGCACGACTTTGCCCGCCTGACGAAGTTTCTGCTGGCGGCAAGCCACGATTATTTTCTCTATCGGGACTTCCAGTCTCGCAACGTGATGCTGCGCGATGGGCAGCCGTTCTTCCTTGACTACCAGGGCGGGCGCAAGGGCGCGCTGCAATACGACATTGCGTCCCTGCTCTACGACGGCAAGGCCGACCTGCCGCCGGAGCTGCGCCAGGAACTGCTCGACTACTATCTCGACTGCCTTGCCGGCTTCACGCCCGTCGGCCGCGCAGCCTTCATGGAGCACTACTACGCTTACGTCTACGTGCGCATTCTGCAGGCGCTGGGCGCGTACGGCTTCCGGGGGTTCTATGAGCGCAAGGCACACTTTCTGCAGAGCGTGCCTTATGCGCTGAAGAATCTGCGCTGGCTGGCGCACAACGTCAAGCTGCCCATCGCGCTGCCCGCGCTGATGGACGCATTCAATAGTATGCTGGCGTCGGACAAGCTGCAGGGCCTGGCTTCTTCCGCGGAGAATCTGAGGGTGCGGATCTTCAGCTTCAGCTTCCACCGCCAGATGCCCGCCGATGAAACAGGGAACGGCGGCGGGTTTGTCTTCGACGGGCGCAGCCTTCCCAATCCCGGCCGCGAAGAGCAGTTCCGGTCGCTGACCGGCAGAGACCCGGAGGTCATCGACTATCTCAATCGCCAGGAGAGCGTACACCAGTTTCTAGCCGGTGTTTTGTCGCTTGTGGATCAAAGTGTGAATGCCTATCGCAGCCGCGGCTTCCATAACCTGATGGTTTCGTTCGGCTGCACAGGCGGACAGCATCGTTCCGTGTATCTGGCCGAGCAGTTGGCGAAGCATCTGCGCGGCGTGAGCGGAGTCGAGGTAGCGGTGCGGCACATTGAGCTCGAAAAAATGGCTGCGGAGAAGCTGGGCCAGTGAAGGCGATGATTCTGGCCGCCGGCCTGGGGACGCGCTTGCGCCCCCTCACGGACGACCGCCCCAAGGCGCTGGTCACCGTTGCCGGCCATGCGCTGCTGGAGATCGCCATCCGCCGCCTGCGCGCCGTCGGCGTGCGCGAAGCGATTGTCAACGCCCATCATTTTGCCGACAGAATCGTCGAGTACCTTGCGGCCAACAACAACTTCGGCATCAGGATCGAAGTCTCGCGCGAAGAGGCGTTGCTGGACACTGGCGGCGGCCTGAAAAATGCCGCGCATTTCTTTCTCGATTCCAGCACAAGCGCGCAAGAGCCGTTCCTCTTACACAACGTCGATGTCATCAGCAACCTCGATCTCGCGCGCATGATCGAGTTCCACACAGAACACGCCGCACTCGCCACCCTGGCTGTTCAGGACCGCGCGACTTCGCGTTATCTGCTCTTCAACGAGCGCGGCCACCTCTGCGGGCGTCACGTGGGAGGCAGTAGCGAACCGCAATTCGTCCGCCCTGTCCAACAGGTGCAGGCGCTGGCCTTTTCCGGCATCCACGTCCTCTCGCCCCGGATATTCGCGGCGATGGAGGAGCAGGGCGCATTCTCCATCATCGACGCCTATCTGCGTCTCGCGGCCCGGGGAGAGAAGATCGTCGCCTATCGCGCGGATGACTGCTATTGGCGCGATCTCGGCCGGCCGGAGAGTGTAGCTCAAGCCGCACGCGATCTGGTGGAGGGACAGTACTCGATCGTTTGAATCCGCGCTTGGCGCGCCCCTCGGCTTTTTCGGAGCCTTACTGCGGCGGCGGATAAAACGGCAGCTTCTCGTTTTTCTCGTTCGCTCGCTTCACCGTCACATCGTCGAGCAGCAGCGCCGGCGCAAGCACCGTCTCCGGCACGTCGCCAAAGTAGTTGGCCACAAACAGATCCTTGCCCGCCGCCTCCACGCTCGACCGCAACGCGCGCTGGTCCAGATCGTCCAGCTCCGCACCGCGCACCAGTTCGCGCTTGCCGTCCGGGCTCACCCTGTAAAGCAGCCGCGGCGCATCCCCGCCCAGCGTCTTCACGTAGTACACGCTCTTCAAGGCGCGATCTTTCGCGAGGTCCAGCAGCTTCTTGTTCAACGCATCGTCGGTGAGCCCGTTTTGCGCGGTCACCTTAAGCACGCCGACCGCCGGCCTCGGCGCGCCGGTAATCCCCCCGCGCCCGTGCCCGTTCGACTGCGGAAAATCCTTCACCGGCTCGCGCCCGATCAGGTAGTTCTCCAGGTTGCCCGCCGTCACCAGCTTCACTGCCTGCGCCGGTACGCCCTCGTCGTCCACGTCATACGCGCCTACCAGCCCCTTGCCGTCAGAGCTCTTCAGCGCGGGGTCGTCCACCACGTCAAGAAAATCCGGCAGGACACGCGCGTGATAGCTGGATGCAAAGGGCCCGTTGGTGCGCGCCTCGGTGCCCAGCTTGGGCCGCGTCGACGTCACGGCGCTAGCCAGCAGCGACCGCATCGTGTCGGCGCTCGCGTCGGAGCTCAGCAGCACCGGCCCGTGATACTCCTCCTCCACCAGTGGCGCCTTGCGCAAATCCGTCAGCGACGCGAGCAGTCCCACCGCGTGTTTGTCGAAAACCTCCGCCGCATCCAGGTCCTTCAGCGAGCTGCCCGTCGATGCATACGAGCGGTCCAGCCGCATGCCATCCGCGGCCTGCGTGCCCACGGCTATGCCTTCCTGGTACTCGGCCGCCGACTTGCGCACAATGGTCCCTTCGCTGCTCACCAGCCAGGTGGTCGTCACGCGCGCATGAAAATCCGCGGCGGAATATTCCACATCGTGCTCGCTCGCCTTGACGTCAGGATCAGCCCGGTAGAGCCCGCTGGCCCGCGCCATGCGCTCGGCCCACGCCGCATCCTCCAGCTTCAGCGTCTCCGGAGCCCCGAGCGAGATCACCGCCTGCTCCTTGCTGAAATCGTCTGCCTGCGGCGGCGTCTCCACCTGCTTCAGTTCCGCCTGCTTCTGCGCATAGGCTGCCAGCGCGTTCTTGTAAGCCTGGTCCGTCGCCGTCCACAGCGCACTCCGCACCGCAATCGGGTCGTCATCCAGGTCGACCATCTGCAGCGCGCCATCGCCGCGCCCGCCTGAGCTGTCGGTCTTGTAATCGCCCACGCGCACGGTAATGCGCGCTACGCGCTGGTGTGTGTGCGACGCGCCTTCGCTGGCGCCGAACTCGGCCTTGGTCTCGTAGTCGTCCACGTCCTCAACCCGGTATTGGATGAAGAACGGCTTGGCGAAGCCCGGCAGCTCAAGCTGGCTCATGCTGCGGTCGAGCTCGGTGAGCATCGCCTTCAGCAGCGGGTCCTTCTCCGCATCGGCGCGGGTCTGCTGCGCCGCACACAACCCCGGCGCAATCAACAAGCAACCAAGAATCCCAACCCCAGCCAACATCGCAACAGAACGAATTAAATTCACCGCGCCTCCAAACTTCGAATTTCTGCCAACCGCAAGCCAGCATCGCCCAACGCGGGCTGTTCCGACGCGGACCGGATTGGGGCGTTACCGCCGCTCCGGCTTTTGCTTTGCCAGCGTTGCACCTAACGAATAGGCAATAGATGCTACGCTTACCACGCCAAACCCCAGCAGCGCGACCCCTTGCCGATCAAAGCAAGGACCTCCTTCAGCGCATCCATATCTCAAGACCTGATTCAATATTGAGGGGTCTTTGACTGGCAGGGTAATGATTGTTACGCCAAGAACTGTTAGGGGCACCACCCATGTCCATACCATGGTCCCGCGCCGCATGTATCTTGCCAGGACGAAGCCGAGAAGCAGGCCAAGAACCGCCTGCACCGGATAGCCGGGTATTTCTGTCAGCATCCAATAGGCTCTCCTTAGGGGAATCGATGGATTCCACATCCGAGCAAGCTCAAACGGAGAGAAAACAACCAGATCAGCAAGAAGAGCCACGCCCGCAGTACCAACGAATAGGTGTGTAACCAGGCTAAGAATCGTTCGAAAGACGCGATTTGCAGCTCCTACCTTGCCAGGATCGGTTTGCATCTCATGCCCCCTTCTTGAGCCGTGATCGCATTCGGCAAGACTCGACCCCTACTTCTCCGCTCCCGGAATCGGCAGTATCGGCGGCCTGGCCGTCCCCTGCGCCTGCTTCTGCGTCTCCATCTCGCTCACCAGCATCGCCGGAGCCACCGCGCTCACCGGAACCGTCCCCGACTCCGCGCCGCACTCGCCGTTGAACACTTCGCTCTTGTCGCCCGTAACCAGAATCCGTTTCAGCGCCGCCTGCGGCGTGCCCACAATGCTTACGCCGCGGACCAGTTCATCTGGACGGCCGTCCACATAGACGCGGTAAACGACCAATGGAATGACCTGGAACGCCTGCGGAGAGCTCCGCGTCGTGACCGCGAACCCTGAAGAAATGTCTTCGAAGTAGAGCCCATACGGCTTGCCCTGCTTCTTCGCTTCTTCAATCAACTGCTTCTTCAGTTCGCTCTCCGGCTCCGTCTTGGTCGACGTCACAATCAGGTTGCCCTGGCGTCCCGTAGGCATGCGTCCGGTCTGAGCGCGGCCGTGCCCGTTCGAGTTGGCAAAGCTCGCAATCGGCAGCCGCGACATGAGAAACGTCTTCAGCACTCCATCGTCGATCAGGTCAACACGGCGCGCCTTCTCGCCCTCGTCGTCGTAGAGGTAGCTGCCGCTCAGCCACGTTTCGCCGAACTTCGTCCGCGTCGGGTCGTCGGCAACCGAAAGAAACGTCGGCAGCACCTCCTTGCCGATGTCCTTGGTGAACGTCTGCCCCTCTTCGTCGCCGCGCTGCCGCTGGCCCTCGAGCCGATGGCCGAGCACCTCGTGGAAGAACACCGCCGCCGCCCGCCCGCTCAGAATCGCCGGCCCGTCGAAGGGCTCCGTCACCGGCGCCTTGCGCAGCGCCTCCAGGCTCTTGCCCAGCTCGCGGATCGCCGCTTCCATCACCGCCTGCGCCGGCAAACCGTCCGCCGTCTCGGCCTCGAACGTCTGCGCCCGGAAGAGGTCCATCCCATCGTCCGCCCGCGTCACCGCAAACACAACCAGGCGCGCCGACAGGTGCGGCGTCACCACCTGCGAACCCTCCGACGAAGCAAAGTAGTCCGTCTCGTTCTGCACGTTCAGCATGACGGCGTTCTGATACACGTCGGGGTACTCGCGAAAGATCTTCGAGAGCTCCGTCACCCGCCGCTCCCACGCCGCCTTGTCCACCGCCACCAGCGGCGCAGGCTTGCCGATGTAGTTCTGCGGCGGCTCCTGGCTGAAGTCGGGCGACGAGTCCTCCTCCTTGGCCCGCACCTCGGCCTCGGTCTTCACGCGAAGATAATTGTCCAGCGCCGTCCCGTAGCCGGTATTGGTGGCCATCCACAGTGTGCGTTCCAGCGCCACGCGGTCGTCGGTCAGCGGCAGTTGCATGCTATTGACGGCTGAACCGCGATGCGTTCCATGCGTGTTATCGAGCTTGGGATCGCCCAGCCGGACCTGCACGTCGGCCACGCGCACACGATTTGACGAGCTATCGACCAGCGCCCCATACTGCGCCCGAATCGACGCAAAGCTCGCGTCGCTGACCGCGTAACTGAGGAAGTACGGCGGCAACTGCTTGTCGTCGGCCGCCGCGGCGGCTTTGCCCAGCGACGTAAACGCCCTGTGCAGCTCCGTCGTCATGGCGTCGAGGAGCACCGGGGTCCCTGATTGCTGTGCATGTCCAGCGGCGGGCAGGGCAAGGACGAGGGCACTCATAGCAGCAGTTGCGCAAAAACCGGCCCTCAAGGCGAACCGCCCCCGGGCGGCTGAAGATTTTTCTGGCATAAGTCGGGAATACGCGCGTAAAAGCATCTGTAGCGAGAATTGTCGCAGAGTCACCCGCCTCAGAGGAAAAGCCCATGCCCTTTGCGCGCCTTTGGCTGCCCGCTCTTTGTTTCACGCTTCTTCTCGTCTGCCTGGCTCCCCGCCTTTGCTCGGCTCAACAAGCGCCCGCGCAGCCGGCCACTGCCCAGTCCGCTCCGGCCCCGGCCCAGCCCACCACGCAGGCCTACACCCTGCCGCCCGACAAGCTGGCCAAGGCCATCGCCATCAACCGCATCCGCAACATCATGGACATCGTTTACGGGCTGTGGGGCATTGTATTCCTCTGGCTCCTGCTGGCCACCCGCGCCGCCGCGGCCCTCGAGGCCTGGGCGCAGCGCGTCTTCGCGCGCCGCTGGTTGCAGGGCCTGCTCTTTTTCGCTGTATTCTTTGTCCTCACCACCCTGGCCAACCTGCCCCTCGATGTCTATGGCCACCATGTCAGCCGCGCTTACGGTATAGGCGTCCAGGGTTGGCTGAGCTGGCTCGGCGATCAGGGGAAAGCCCTCGGCCTCGCCATCCTCATCGGCGCTCCCGTCCTGCTCCTCTTCAACTGGATCGTCCGCCGCTGGCCGCGCCGCTACTGGTTCGGAATCTGGCTGGTGACGCTACCGCTGATGGTGCTCTTGCTCTTTGTCTCTCCGCTCCTGGAGCCAATCTTCAACAAGTACGAGCCCCTCACGCAAAATCACGCCGCCCTGGTCGCCAAGCTTGAAACCGTGGTTGCCCGCACTGGCACCAACATCCCTCCCGACCGCATGTTCCTGATGAAGGCAAGCGTGAAAACCAACGGACTCAACGCCTATGTCAACGGCATCGGCGCCACCAAGCGCATCGTCGTGTGGGACACCACCGCCGGCCGCATTCCCGACGACGAAGTCATGTTCATCTTCGGCCACGAGAGCGGCCACTACGTCCTCAACCACATCCCCAAGCAGCTTGCCGGCATAGCCCTTGGCCTCTTTTTCGTCTACTGGGCCTGCGCCGCTTTTGCCTCCTGGCTGGCCCACCGCTATGGCGCAGCCTGGCTCCTGCAAAGCCTGGACGCCGCCGCCGCCCCGCTCTCCACCCGCGCCGGCTTCGTGGTGCTCATCTTGACTATCACCGTCGCCGGCTTCGTGCTTGAGCCGGCTGCAAACACCTTCAGCCGCCACTTCGAACACCAGGCCGACGTCTACGGCCAGGAAGCCATCCACGGCCTGGTCCCCGACCCGCAGAAAACGGCCGTCGGAGGCTTTCAGGCTCTCGGCGAGGCCTGGCTCGAAGACCCCAATCCCAGCCCGCTCATCGAGTTCTGGGAGTACAACCACCCCAGCGTAAAAACCCGCGCCAACTTCGCCGCCAACTACAACCCCTGGGCCAACGGCGGGCATGGGGAGTTCTTTGACAGGTAGAGGCCAGAAGATCGGAGACCCTTCAGCGGAGAACCGCGAAGCGTGCTTCCGTGCGCCACCCTTGCAGCTGGCTTACTGTGTGCTCTCTGCATCGTCCCCATACGTCGGATAAGGCGTTGGCTCCGTGCTTGTCGGCATGCCCACAAGCGTTGTCAGATCCGCCTGCACCTGCGCCCACTGCTGCGGGTCTTTCTTGGTCGTAAAGGGCATCTCCAGATTGGCGTAGTACGCCTGGATGTCCTCCTTGATCCCCGGCGGAATCGGCACCGTGGGTTGCCGCGTGAGCATGTGCAGCAGTTGCGCATAGGTGGAGTCGGTCAGCGAATATCCCCCGGGCTGCACCACGCGCCCAGTGTCCAGGTCGCGATTCGGCAGCGGATGACGCGGGTCTGACGACTGCCGGGGTCCCTCCGACGTGGGCCGCAAGGGCGCTGACTCCGGATGTGCAGGCAAAGTCTGCGCCTCCGTTGCCTCGTTATCCACGGCAGTCGGACGCCTCGCTCCCGGCGGCGTAAAGCCGGCAAGTACCTTGCGCAGCGCCGCCGTGGAGAGCAACACGCTGTGCACATACTGCGCTTCCGTGGCCGCCGTGGGACCCTTCACAGCAATCATCTTGAGCGGTCCGACTTTGGGCAGCACAAACAGCAGCCCGGCCAGCATGTAGGTGCCAATGCCCGCCTTGCGCCGGTAGGTTTGCCAGTCGTTCTCAGTCGCCACCCGCAGCGCCTCTTTCTCTAACTCAAGAGCTTCCGGCGTGTTTGGGTCCGCGGGTTCGTGGCTGCGGCGCAACAGGGTCACCGCATACGCAATGCGCGGAATGAACTCGCGCACCGCAAACCGATACGCGCTCACGTTGATGCGGCGTCCGCGCTTCCCCGTGAAGTCCTCCCGTAGCCCGTATGTCTGGTAGAACGCCAGCGCAAGCTGCTCCACCGGCACTTGCAGCCCAATATGCCGCAGGTAGTGCACCGGCGCCATGCGGTGATGCGCAATTTCGTTGATGTCGAACGCAAACTCCGTTTGCACATGCTGCCGCTGGCCCTGGGCGTAGTTCACCTCCGGACCATACTTCGCGCCCAGCTTGGGAAACTCCACCGGAACCGCGAGGTTTACCGCCGTCAGGTGTCCCACTGAGTCGCCGATGTAGTGCGAAAGGGCGCCCACCGCGAAAGCCAGCTCATCGGCGTTGGTCGCATTGCGGAAGAGATTCACAACAAAGTCGCCCGAGCGCACATAATGCGTCAGGTTGGAATATGTGGGGTCGCCAAACGGGTAATAGCCGATGTCCTGGATCACGCACCCGCCGTAAGCGTACGCCCGCGCATGCTCCAGTTCCGCCGCCGTCAGGTTCGGATAGCGGCTCAGCAGCAGCGGGACAATCGAGTCCTTCCACGTCAGGTCGATCAACTGCTCGTGCGTCAGCAGGGAATACGCACGCGCCTCACCGCCCCACGGCAGCAGCAGCGCCATCATGAACATCGCAATTGTAAGGAATCGTCGCACCCCGGCATCCTCTCATACTTGGCCCGAAGCGGCGCGCTGCTCGTCCTCCGGCCCATCTTTCGTCAATCGCGGCCTGCAAGGAACCTGGCGCCCCCAGGGGATGCAGCAGGCGATCGCGACAGCGGAAAGGTTAGATGCGCGGAAAGCGGAGCGCGCTGTATCGTGTGCAGGCTCGTTCGCGAACTCTCCCACCGTATCCGCCGTTGCCGGCCAGCCAAAATCCGTGGGTACCGGAGCCCTCGTCCGGAGCGGCGGATGAGACCTTGGAATGCCCAAAAACCAACTCGCCCGCAATCCCTTTCCCGCAGACGCCCCCTGCCACGCAGTCTTTCACTTCACCAGCACGCCGAATGTCTTAAAATAACTTCAGCATGCAGCTTCCCCCCGGAACCCCCATTCTCGTCTCGCTTGCCGGACTCGTCGCCGTCACTACTTGGCGTCTGCGCGAGGTCCGCAGCGCCGTCTCGCTCCGTAAGATCATCATTCCGCCCCTTGGCATGGCTACCGGCTTCTGCATGTTTTTCGTCCCCGCCTTCCGCATCCCGTGGGCCTGGGCCGGCGCGGCCTTCCTCATCGGGGCAATCGCCCTGGCTTACCCGCTGCTGCTCACCACGCGCCTCATCCGCCAGGGCGACGCCATCATGATGAAGCGCTCCAGCGCCTTCCTCGCTGTGCTCTTTGTGCTCGCCGCCATCCGCTTCCTCGCCCGCGGCTACTTCGACACCCTCCTTACCGTTCAGCAATCTGCCGCCCTCTTCTTCATTCTCGCCTTCGGTATGATCGTCCGCTGGCGCGCCAAGCTGCTCATCGACTTCCGCAAGCTCTCCGCCGGCTACTCCCCTGAGATCGCCCAGTAACAGCCCCCTAGTCCCTCTGCCCCTCGACCCCTGTTTGCTGACGTAAACTACTTCTTCAAGGAGAAGACCCCATGCCCTACCCTACCAACTACCGCTATACTCGCGAACACGAGTGGATCGTCCTCGACGGCAACATCGGCAGCGTCGGCATCACCGACTACGCCCAGAACTCCCTGGGCGACATCGTCTATGTAGACGTGCCGAAGGTCGGCGACCCGGTGACCGCCAACGCCGTCTTCGGGTCTGTCGAAAGCGTGAAGGCCGTCAGCGACCTCTACTCGCCCGTCACCGGCACCGTCACGGCCACCAACGACGCCCTCAAAGCCTCGCCCGACAAGATCAACGAAGCTCCGCACGAGACCTGGATCATCAAAGTCGAACTCGCCGATCCCGCCGAGTTCGAAAAGCTACTAGACGCCGCCGCCTACGAAGCCTTCATCTCCGAAGAAACCGGAAGTTAAGGGACCAGGGAAAAGGGAACAGAGAGCCCTGGCCCGATTCCAGCAAAAGCGCTCCGTGCCCCATCCTTCGCGCTTTTTGCGAAGGGTGGGAGACCACAAAGCCAATCAGCCCCCTAACCATAAGCCTTGATCCCTAGAGGATTCGCAATGCGCTACCTGCCCAAATCGCCCGCCGAACGCCGCCAAATGTTGTCTGACATCGGCGCCCAGTCAATCGACGACCTCTTCTCCGTCATCCCGGCCGAGTACCGCCTCGACCGCGACCTCGACATCCCCCGCCAGCACGGCGAGAGCGAGATCGTCGACTACTTCCGCGCCGCCGCCGCGCAAAACACCACCAGATACACCAGCTTCCTCGGCGCTGGCGCCTATCGCCATTACCGTCCCGTCATCATTGATTCCCTCGTCCAGCGCGGCGAGTTCCTCACCAGCTACACGCCCTACCAGGCCGAGATCACCCAAGGCACGCTCCAGGCCATCTTCGAGTTCCAGACCATGATCGCCGAGCTCACCGGCATGGACGTGGCCAACGCCAGCATGTACGACGGCTCAACGGGAGCAGCGGAGGCGGTGATGATGGCTGTCCGCGTCACTGGCCGCCACAAGGCCGTCGTCGCCTCGACCGTCCATCCCGAGTACCGCGAAGTCCTGGCCACTTACGCCAAACACCAGGGCCTGCCCTCGACCCTCGTCCCCTACGACCAGGAAACCGGCCGCGTCAATCTCGCCGCCCTCGAAGCCCAGGTCACCAACGAGACGGCCGCTGTGCTCGTGCAGAGCCCCAACTTCTTCGGCGTCGTCGAAGACATCCCCGCCATCGCCGCCATCGCCCACGCCAAGGGCGCACTGCTCATCGTGTCCATTGCCGAGGCCATCTCCCTCGGCGTCGTCCGCCCGCCCCTCGAGGCCGACATCGTCAGCATGGAAGCCCAGTCCTTCGGCGTCGCCCTCAGCTACGGTGGCCCTTACTGCGGCGTCATCGCGGCAAAAGAGCAGTATCTGCGCCAGATGCCCGGCCGCCTCGTCGGCCAAACCGTCGACTCCAACGGCTACCGCGGCTTCGTGCTGACGCTCTCGACACGCGAGCAACACATCCGCCGCGAGAAAGCTACCTCCAACATCTGCACAAATCAGGCATTAGTTGCCCTCATGGCCACCATCTTCCTCACCATTTACGGCAAGGAAGGCATCCGCGAGCTAGCCGAGCACAACCTCGCCAAAGCGGATTACGCGGCCAAAACCTTCGCCACCCAGCCCGGCGCAAAAGTTCTCTTCAACGCCGCGCCCCGCTTCCACGAGTTCGTTCTCGAAACCCAGGAGCCAGTCGAATCCCTGAGCCAGCGTCTCCTCGACGGCAAAATCGTCGGCGGCGTGCCCTTGAGCCGTTGGTATCCCGAACTCCCCAACGCCACCCTCTGGTGCACCACAGAAGTCATCACCAAACCCCAGATCGACACGGCAGCCAACATCGTCGCCACCGCCCCCGTGGAGGCATAAGTGTTTTCACAACAAACCAAGCGCTATCACCCCCAAAGCTGTCATCCTGAGCGACCGAAGCGCAGCGCAGGGAGTCGAAGGACCTGCTGTTGCTTTTGTTTTTGAACGTATTTGCCCTTGTTTTGAAAGGGCACGGATTTATCCGTGCCACAACCGCGCATTTTAAAGTTGAAGGGTACGGGCTTCAGCCCGTACAGAAGCACCAGCCAGGAACGCTGGCTTTAGCCCCCGAGGGAATGCAAAGTCGAAGTGAATCGAGGCTACAGATGTTTGGCGAATTCCTATCCGCGGCATCGAGAAAGTGCGGGCGACTCCACGAAGCGACCATCAAGCGCGGAGCTTTGTTCTATGTTCTTTTCTGGGGTGTGTGCTATTGGAGCGGCCTCATGTTGGCGGTTCACATTTATTTCAATGTTTTCCGGATGCATCAATCCTGGGCCTCAACTTTCGCCGGGAAAACAATCGTTGAATATCTCCTCGGAGGATTGTTCGTGGGAACGATCTCGTGGTTGATGCAAAAACCCGTTCCTCCATCTCCCCCGTGGCAAGTTGGATTGAAAAAGCAGGACCTAAAAAATAGCGACGACAAAGTACAACGAGGCACATTGAATGGCAATCATTGAAACCATCGAGCGCAAAACCCTCGGCAAAGTCCGCCCCCACCAGACCCAGAACGAGTCTCTGGTCTTCGAGAAATCCTCGCCCGGCAAGCGCGCCTACAAACTCCCCCCGCTCGACGTGCCCCCTGTGGACGCGGCTGCCCTGCTGGGCGCCGCAATTCGCGATAAAAGAGCGGAGCTGCCGGAGCTGAGCGAAATCGAGATCATCCGCCACTTCACGCGCCTCTCCACCTGGAACTACGCCATCGATCTCGGCATGTACCCGCTCGGCTCCTGCACCATGAAGTACAACCCGCGCGTCAATGAGTTCGTCGCCCGCATCGAGGGCCTGGCCGAGGCCCACCCCTACCGCCCCGACGCCCGCGCCCAGGGCATCCTTGAAGTCATCGCTCTCCTCCAGCGCTGCCTCATCGAAATCACCGGCATGGACTCCATCACCCTGCAGCCGGCCGCCGGAGCGCACGGCGAATTTACTGGCATCCTGCTCGTCCGCGCCTGGCACGAGTCGCAGGGCAACGCCCGCCGCAAGATCCTCATCCCCGACTCCGCCCACGGCACCAATCCCGCCACCGCGGCCATCTGCGGCTACCAGGTCGAAAACCTCAAGTCCAACCCCGAAGGCGGCATCGACCTCGAAGCCCTCACGCGCCAGGTGGACGAAGAGACCGCCGCCCTGATGCTCACCAACCCCTCTACTATCGGGGTCTTTGAAAGCCAGATCCACAAGATCGCCGACATCCTCCACGCCAAGGGCGCGCTGCTCTACATGGACGGCGCCAACATGAACGCCCTGGTCGGCAAGGCCCGCCCCGGCGACTTCGGCGTAGACGTCATGCACCTCAACCTGCACAAGACCTTCTCCACCCCCCACGGCGGCGGCGGTCCTGGCTCCGGCCCGGTGGCCTGCAAGGCCTTCCTCGAGCCGTTCCTCCCCATTCCAGTTCTCGTCCGGAAGCCCGCGCAAAACCCTGCACAAACGCTGGGTGCCCCATCCTTTCCGCGCACTTCAGCGGAAAGGGTGGGAGACCCCCCGGCTTCGCCACCCCAACCGGCCGGTCAGCTCGCCTGGGACTACAACCGCCCCCACTCCGTCGGCCGCGTCCGCGCCTTCTACGGCAACACCGGCATGTTCATCCGCGCACTGGCCTACATCCTCGCCAACGGCCCCGACGGCCTGCGCCAGACCACCGAAGACGCCGTCCTCAACGCCAACTACATCCGCTCGAAGCTCGAAGACCTCTACGAGCTGCCCTATAAGACCGCCTCCATGCACGAGGTGGTCTTCAGCGACAAGCGCCAGGCCGCCCGCGGCGTCAAGACCGGCGACATCGCCAAGCGCCTCATCGACTACGGCTTCCACCCCTACACAGTCAGCTTCCCGCTCATCGTCCACGGCGCACTGATGATCGAGCCCACCGAGAGCGAGTCGCTTGAAGAGCTCGACCTCTTCATCGCAGCCATGCGCTCGATCGCCAAGGAAGTGGAAGAGACGCCGGAGCTGGTCAAATCCGCCCCGCACTCGACCAGAGTTTCACGCCTCGACGAAGTGCAAGCCGCCAGAAAGCCCATCCTCCGCTGGAGACCGACGGAATAGACCGCAATCCCGGCTCGAATTTGGGAGTCTTGCCCCAGCGTCAGAGCCATTTTGAGAGCATTCCCCCTCTTGCCGTTAATTGGGAGGCCGCCAAGTGCCCCAGCATTAAAGTGAGCTCAGATTCGAAGCTGCGGGTAACATCGGCATAGCCGCTTCTTGCGTGGGCGATCTCATGGAGAAGCGTACCGGCGAAGGCCGACAAGGTCTGAAGCTGAGTGCGCTTAATAACTATGCTCGATGAACCTGGATCCCAGAGGCCGGTTGCCTCGTTGGCCGTGATGAAGTCCGGGCGCATTGTTTCAGAGATCTTCACCTCCCGAACTCGATTCGGGATACCCCCAACAAGGTCCGCAATTGTCCTCCATTGATCGAACACCTTCCGTTCGGACCGGCTAAGCCCATCGGGGGTAATAAACTTGAATTGGAAGCTCTGTTTCCATTCAGATTGGAAAACGGAGAGATCACGGACGACATTGCCCTGAATATCGCTGGTTCCGTGAAGCGAATTCTTGACGTTGTCGGAGACAGTGACGATCCTCAGCCCGTCTGCTTGAGCCTGGCCGACGGCGTCCTTTTGGGAAATCAATTCGGATGCTGTTACAAACACTACATTCTTGGTAGCGCTGAGCACTTGAGAAGCATGCACGGCTACGTCGGTCCACTTTACCTCGTCTCGATTTGCTCCCGTCTCGACCTTCATAAGGTCCTCGACCAGCGTATTCGCAACCGCTGCCGATCGGGATGCCAGCAGCATTTGCTTGACTCTCTCACTGTATGCACTGCGACCAACGTTCGTGCGTTCACGGTTAAGCGCCCTCCGCATTGTTGAGGTTAAAGAGGTGATATTGAAAGAGAATGCGAAGTTTTCCTCCTCTGCAACAAGCATTCCAGTAACGTAGATGCGCGCATTCCGACCAGAGCCCCTCTTCAGAATTTGCCCATAGGGCGTTTCGTCAAGGACGGGCTCATTCGAGAACTTAAGGAAAAAGTTCTTCGCGTCTGCGACATCGCTGTCCGACGCGCTCCACAAGACCACATCAGTGCCAGTTAAGGACGGGTCTTGCGCGGGATGAACAACAGCGTGAAGAGTAACAACATCAGCAAAACCGGACTTGGGAATCTGATCAAGCGTGATGTCACCGAAGTGCGAACGGATATAAACGCGCACTCTGCGCCGGTTGAGAGTCGCAAGAGCATCCTTCAACCCAACTCCGAACTTGCCAATAACTTTGCTTGGGCTAGTGAGCTTCTCTTGATTCTCATTCTGCGTAAGATGTTCGTACCGTAAGCCGCGGCTAAAATCTCGAATATGCCAAGCGCCTTCCGGGCCAAGATAAATCTGAACATCCGCCGTCTGCGTTAACGATTGCTCATCGAGGGCATTCGCGATGAGCTCTCGGATAGCGTGGCATGTCTCCCATCCTTCGAGAACCTTCTCAATGTTTAGGTCAAAATTGCGGCCTCCAGCGAGTTCGGCCATAGGGAAAACCTCCGAGCATCTCTTGGCTTGGGAACCGACTGACCCGCCCGCCTTACCTTCCGTCAGTCTCCCAGCACGCGATCAAATGATAAAGCCAAGCGCCAGTATCTCCGCGGTCGACCATAGCGTTTCTTACACCTCTTGAGCAGGACAACAGAAATCTCGCCTATCACCCCACCACCCGCAGCCCCTTCGATGCATACCGCGCAATCTCTGCGTCCACCGTCACCAGCGCCAAACCTCCCACCGTCGCCTGCGCAATCAGAACGCGGTCGAACGGATCCTTGTGGATCGGCGGCAGACCATACACCGCGGCGATGTGTTCGGGCCTGAGCTGCAGGGGCGTTGCAGCTAGCTGCTCCAACGCCTCTTTCCACCAGATGCGCGGGTCGCCCACATCGAGCGTTCCCTTCATGCTCTTGACCATGACCTCCCAGTACGAGACCACGCTGAGGAAGTTCGGCCCTTCGGCAACGGCTGCTTTTGCAACTGCAGAGAGAGACTTTGACTGAAACATGGAGAAGAGCGCGGTGTGCGTGTCGAGCAGACAACCGCGCGCTGGAATCTCTTCGCTCAATTGTCCTCACCCAGGAGTTCTTCTTCGGTGATGGGCTCGTCCCAGCCGGGCAGAAGGTGGATGCGCCCCTTCATGCCGTCGAAGCGCGCTTTGCGCGCTGGCTTTGGCGCGGGCCCGAGTTGGGCCACAGGCCGCCCATGGCGGGTGATAACCACCTGCTCTCCGCCCTCCACTGCCCGGATCAACTCTGTCAGGCGATTCTTCGCTTCTGCGGTACTGACTTCCATGTCGGAAATTATAGCCATAAATTATGGCCATAACAAGCTCAAACCATCTGGCTCCGGCCTTGACCTTCTTGGCGCCCTTTTCCAGATTTCCAAAAACGTCCGCCTTCTGCACAGCCCGCCCTCGTCCTAAACTCTTCTTCTATGGCCACCATCCCCGATCTCACTCTGGACACCGGCATGCCCGCCAATGTCGAGGCCGAGAAGACCATCCTCGGCGCCATTCTGCTGGACAATGCGGCCCACTCCGAAGCTGCCGAAAAGCTTGAATCCGAAGACTTCTCCCTCGACTCCCATCGCCGCATCTTCCTGCGCATGAGCCAGTTGATGGATTCTCAGCGGGCTGTCGACATCGTCACCCTGGCCCACGAACTATCGCGCTACAAGGAGGTCGAGTCGGTCGGCGGCGTCGCTTACCTGGCGTCTCTCACGGAAGGCCTGCCGCGCCGCCCGGTGATCGAGGAGTACATCCGCATCGTCAAGGAAAAGAGCCTGCTGCGCAAGCTCATGGGCATCTGTTCGATGGCCATCGCCCGCGCCGCAGACCAGTCCGAGCCTGCCCTTGAGGTTCTCGGCGCCGCCGAGGCCCAGCTCATGGAGGCCACCGAGAAGAGCCTCACCTACGGCTTTCAATCGCTCGACCAGATTGTCCAGAACTCCTTTGGCTCGATCGACAACCTCTACAAGCAGAGCCGCGAGGTTACCGGCCTGGCCACCGATTTCACCGACTTCGATCGCATAACCAGCGGCCTGCAGAAGGACGAGCTGATCATCATCGCCGCGCGGCCCTCCATGGGCAAAACCGCCCTGGCCATCAACATCGCCCAGAACGCGGCAGTGAACCACAACGCAATCGTGGCCGTCTTCAGCCTGGAAATGAGCAAGGAGTCGCTGCTGCGCCGCATGCTGGCCTCGCAGGCCTGGGTCGACCAGCGCAAGCTGCAGACCGGCTTCCTCGGCCGCGAAGACCACGCCAAGCTGCAGAATGCCCTCGCCCAGCTGGTCGAGTCACGCATGTTCATCGACGACTCCGCCGGCATCTCGCTCACCGAAATGCGAGCGAAGGCCCGCCGCCTCAGGCAGACGCACGGCGGCCTAGACCTGATCGTAGTCGACTACCTGCAGTTGATGTCGGCCACGCTGCCCTCAACCGGCAAGAAAAACTACGAGAACCGCACCCAGGAGGTCTCGGCCATCTCGCGCGGCCTCAAGGCCCTGGCCAAGGAACTCCACGTGCCGGTCGTCGCGCTCTCCCAGCTCTCCCGCGCCAGCGAGCGCCGTGGCGAGGATAAGCGGCCCATGCTCAGCGACCTGCGCGAGTCCGGATCGATCGAGCAGGATGCCGACGTGGTGGCCTTCATCCACCGCGAAGCCTACTACAACCGGACCGAGGAGCTGTCGGACGCGGACAAGGCCAAGTCGGAGATCATCATCGCCAAGCAGCGCAACGGCCCCACCGACACCGTCTACCTGAACTTCATTGCCAAGTACACCCGCTTCGACAATCAGGACTCGACCCACGCGGTCTGAGCGCCGGGAACCGTCATCCGTCCCCTCACGGCTCGTTGATCACCAGCGCCACCCGCCCCGCGATCAGGTCGCCCAGCGGTGCCCCCGGATCGATCTCGACCAGGTCCACCGGGAAGGCGATGTTGTGTGGCCGCAACACCAGCCGGTTGGCCACAAAATCCACATACCGCAGCGTCAGGTGCGACGCGTTCCGGACCGCATACAGGTTGGGCCGGTTCGGCCGGTAAGGCATCAGCGCGGTGTAGTGGCGATCCAGCAGCGCGATTGCTTCTGGCAGCACCAGCGGCTCCATGGGCAAGGCGTCGGATGCCGGAACGCGCACAGCCACAAACCGCTGCCAGGCGCGCCGCGTGTTCGAGACCCGGGCGCGGATGGTCTCGAGCAGTCCGGGGGGTAGGCGCAGCATCGACTGGGTCACGGAAGGCCGTATGTACGGCTCGAAAAGAGCCGCGTGATGAGAGACTACCGGAACTGAGCTCTCTGCCTCCTCCATGGGCATCGACCCGGGCTGGTGCAGCACAGGCAGCAGGTCGGCAGCCGTCAGATGCTGCGCGGCCAGCACCCGGTCGATGGCCTCCAGCGAAAGCTGGCGCCGGTTGTGCAAGAAATTGGACAGGTGGGGCTGGCCGAATCCGGTTTGCCGAGCCAGCAAAGAAACACTGAGCGTACCTCGCTGTATCCTGCGCAGCAGTTCCAGGCGGAGTCTCTCGTGCATCTGCGTAGAATTCATTTGTGGAAACTTCGCCACCAGCAATGGGAGCGAATGGTCTCTGTTTGCTCCTGGAAAAGCTGTCAGGGTTGTTTGGCCTACATTTTCAGCGCTGTCACGCAGATTGGAAATAGCACGTCCGGAATACCTTCGGGGGAGATTGACGCAAGAGAACCATATTTCTAGATTGGCTTTACTTAATCTTGCACTGGCTTGTGGGAATCTTTTCAAAACGCTTCATTGCCTACAGCGGAACCAGAATTGGTATACCTCGAAGCCACAGCGCTCAAGTCGACGTGACCACCAGGGAGCGGCGACCTCGCACAGACAGCAACGGGGCACATTAATTCTGGTTTCGCTCTAAGGCTGAGCGGGGCGGAAGTCTGTCCTCTTCAGCGGTCAATGAACAATTGCCGGAGGACTTCGGTCTGTTCCGGTCTCCCATTTTTCCCCAGGACGCCCGCTAAGGCGTTCTGGGCAGGCAAGTCGAGAAAATTCCAAGATCTGCGCGCTATGAGCATGACAAAAAACGAGAGAACACAGGCGGCAATCCCCCATCGGGACACGAGAAACCTGAGTTGCCGTGCCTGGTCCTCTTCACCCCGCGGAGCATTCAACAACAAAAACCGTCGGGAACTGGCTCGAAAACGGAGAATCAGTCATGGAATTGCGCGTGCAATTGAAGATTTGCGAGGGGTGCGGCTGTCTTTGGTACCGTGCCCAGACCCAAGGGAGTGTTTATTGCAGAGAATGTGAAACAAAACTGAAGGACTTTCCAACGCCCGAGACCCGCAAGCGGCGCGGACGGCCGAGCCGCAAGGTGCTCACCAGGGTTTGGGCGGTGGCTGCAGAACCTGGAGGTGCGCAATGAGCGCAGCACTCCAGTTGCCAATGAGTTGGGAAGCTGGGAACTCTCGGAGAGTATGGCAGGAGGATCGCGGCAATTGGGAACACAAACCGGCGGCACAGCCGCAGGTCAAACCGCGGGAAACTGCGCCAGCGGCTGAGCCGCCTGTCAGCCTGGCGTTCTACAGAAAGCACACGGAGAAGATGCTCCGGCGCTATCTCTATGCATCCATGCAGGTGGGCAGGGCCCCGTCCATCCTCGGCGAACCCATCGCCCGCGGGTGGGCCTCCAGCCGTCCCATCCGCACCTTTGAGGACGCGGTCATCTTCGTCCTCGATGTAGAAACCTGCCTGAACAAGCTTGGATCGCTGGACCGTCTTTTAATTTCCCGGATCGTGATCCAGGAGTACACGCAGACTGAAGCGGCCACTTTGCTGGGGATGAGCAACCGTTCCGTCTCCTACAAATTCCCGCTGGCCATCGACCGGTTGACAGAGAAGCTTTTGGAAGCCGGGCTGCTGGTTCTACCGCACTAATAAGAACTCAATAACAAACCAGCGGGTGAAGGGGGACATGCGATCCGTGTCCCCCCTCCTGCCTCGCCAGTATTGTCACTACTGAAGACTTCCATCCCCAAGCGCTTTCCTTCGCAGTCGGCAAAGCCGGAATCATCGCCGCCGGCGGGAAACGTTCCTGTTGGCGCGCTCTCCTCTGCTATTGTGGACGGGTTCCGTCCGTTCGCCGCGAACCGTGCGGCAAACGGCCAATCCCTCTTCAGGAGGACCCCATGCGCGTCATGCCCTGCCCCGTCGCCTTTCTTCTCTTCCTCGCCTCGGCCGCCCTGGCCGCGCAGCAGCCCGCACAGCAGCCCGCGCCCCACCCCACCACCGCCGACGAAGCCCCCAACCGCGACACCAGCTACATCGACGCCCAGGGCGCCGCGCATGTGACCCGCGTTGTTCCCGTGCCGCAGACAATAAGCCCCCAGGCGCAACTGGTGCTGGGCCATCCCGAACCGGACCAGGGTCCGCCCCAGCCGCTCGAAGACCGGCGCAAGATGACCGACGCCTATACCGCGCGCGCCCGCGTCGCCTGGACCCGCATCTGCCCCAATGCGCTGGTAGACGACACCATCGCCGGCGTCCCGGTGCACATTGTCACTCCCGCGGGACTTTCCGATCCCAGCAAAGTGCTCATGAACCTGCACGGCGGCGGCTTCAACTCCGACTCCGGCTCCTACACCGAGTCCATCCCCATCGCCGCCTACACCGGAATCAAGGTCGTCGCCGTGCTCTACCGTCTCGCCCCCGAGCATCCCTACCCCGCCGCCGTGGACGACTCCATCGCCGTCTACAAGGAGCTGCTCAAGACCTACAAGCCAGACCACATCGTCATATACGGAACCTCGGCCGG
>DATNHL010000366.1:0-27941 GCA_035604995.1 Occallatibacter sp.
ACGGCCGTCGCCAACCCCACAGCCGTGAGCAACTCCGCTACCCCGCCGCCAAACCCGGCCGTGCAACCCAACACCGCCGGCCAGCCCAGTCCCCTTGGAGCGCCGCGTCCGCCGGTTCCGCCCTCGCCTGGACCCGGCAGCGTGAACCTCATGTTCAGCCCACCCGGCAACCCGGTTGCTGCGGGTTCAACGTTCCAGGTCCCGGTGGTGCTCACCGGCGGAAAAGACATCGCCTCGGTGCCGCTGCAAGTTCAGTATGACCCGGCGAAGCTTTCCCTGGTCAATGTCACCGTAGGTGATCTGCTGGGCCGCGACAACCAGGCGGTAGCGCTGGTGCACCGCGACGACGGGCCTGGCAACATTACCATCAACGCCGCCCGTCCGCCGGGAGTAGCCGGCGTGAACGGCGCGGGGGTTGTCTGCGTGCTCAGCTTCCAGGCCAAAACAGCAGGAGACACGGGGCTGACGCTAACGAAGGCTACCGCCATCAACAGCGCCCAGCAACAGTTGCCGGCGCAGGGCTCGCGGGTCACCATCACCGTGCACTAACCGATAAACGCATGAGAGCAACCACCCCAATCCGGACTCGCCGCGAAGAGGAGCGCGGCCTCACGCTCATCGAGCTGATTGTGACCGTCACCATTCTCTCCATCCTCGCCTCGGCCGCCGTCCCAGTGACGATGTTCACCGTCAAGAGGGAAAAAGAGCGCGAGCTCCGCCGCGATCTGTGGGAGATGCGCGACGCCATCGACCACTACAAGGACGCCGCCGACATGCACGCTTTCCAAACCAAGGTCGACAGCCAGAACTATCCGCCCGACCTCGATACGCTGGTGAACGGGGTCGACGTGCAGGGCAAGAAGGTCAGGTTTCTGCGCAAGATTCCCATCGACCCCATGACCGGCAAGGCCGAGTGGGGCATGCGCTCCATGCAGGACGATCCGACCTCGGACTCCTACGGCGGCCAGAGCGTCTTCGACGTCTATTCCAAATCCCAGGGCACAGCCCTGGACGGCACCAAGTATTCCACGTGGTAGGTTGTTACCGTTGTTAGCGGAGTTAGCGGAGTTAGCGGAGTTAGCGGGGTTAGCGTTGTTAGCGGGGTTAGCGGAGTTAGAGAAGTCGGGGCGTTCCGGAGGGTTTTAACTCCGCTAACACGCGCGGAGCGCGGCTAACGCCGCTAACTCCGCCGCTACAGGCAGTGAGGGGCAACATTGCTCAGGAAGCAAAAACACGACGCGGGCTTCACGCTGGTCGAGCTGATGATCGTCATGGCCATCATCGGCGTTCTGGCCGTGGTCGCCGTGCCCAGCTATATCAGCGCCATCAAACATGCCCGCGAAGCCGTTCTCAAGGAAGACCTGCACACGCTGCGCGCCGCCATCGACTCCTACACCATGGACAAGCAGAAGGCCCCGCAGTCGCTCGACGACCTGGTGCAGGAAGGCTACCTGAAGTCGATCCCCGAGGATCCCATGACCCACAGCACCACCAGTTGGGTCACCGACACCAGCGACTCCATGCACTCGCTCGACGAGACCGAGCCGGGCGTCGACGACGTCCACTCCGGCTCCGACGAGGCAGGCTCCGACGGTCAACCGTACAATACCTGGTAAGCGCCGGGCGGGGTTTCAGCCGCACTGGAAGCGCGGAGGCAATCCCAGTGGCATTCCCAGCGGCATCTATGCGTCAATTCGCATGTCTCCTGTTTCTACCCGTGCTCTGCCTGGCGGCACTTTGCGGCTCCGTCGACGCCCAGAGCGACAAGTCCATCACCATCCGCATGATCGATGGCCGCACTGGGCTCCTCATCGCGACCTCCAACTTCCTGGTGCGCGTCAATCATCTGCAGGAGGTCCACGGCGACTGGGTCAAACAAAACGAAGACGGCACCGGCAGCCTCACCCTCTCCGCCAGCGCCGTGGTCGTCTCCATCCACGCCACCTACGACAACGCCATGCTCATCTATGCCAACTGCGACGCCGGCAAGGATCGCGGCTCAGCCGACCACACTGCCTCTCCCGACCACTGGTACCCGGTTGCCGAAATCCTCTCCTCCGGCGTTGTAGCGCCCAACAACTGCATCGGAAAGAAAGTCCCGGAGAAACTGCAGGTGATTGCCAAACCAGGAGAGTTTGTCTTCTTTGTCCGGCAGCTCAGCTCGCGCGAGCAGTTCCGGGACTAGGGCCTGTTAACACTTATAGGACGACAGCGACGGGAGCGGATTTTTTCGAGATCAAGGAGTGAGAAGCGCGATGTACTCGACGTACTTAAGCGACGAACGACGCAGAGATCGGGAAAATCCGCCCCGTCCCTTCGGGTTGCGGATAAAATCGGGCCATACTTCGTTGTCGCCCTCGACCTTGGGGTTGCCAAAGCCTTCGGGCTCCGCCTCGCCTGGCCCGATTTTCTCTCGCGACGCTGTCCGCCCTATAAGTGTTAACAGGCCCTAGCTGCGCGCCAAGCCAAACGAACATCCGGACCGTGGAGAGATCCCACCCTTGACGCCCGCCCCAATCCCCCCCGCCGCGCTCGACTTCATCCTCCAGATGGAGGGCCTTTACGCCGCGCTCATGCAATCCGCGAACGCCAGTTCACACGGAGAGCTGAGCCTCGGCGGCAGGCTGCTCTACGCCGGGGTACTCGACGCCGACAGCCGGGCGCTGCTGGTCGCGGGCAACATCGCCGGAGCCGCCTCGCTGGCCGCAACAGCGGACGCTGCGGCGCAAAGACAGGCCATTCGCGATGGGGTGGCGGACTTCCTGGTCACTTCGCTCGACGAAGCCCTGCGCATCCTCAAAAACGAGATTCGCAAGCGCGAGACCGCTGCGGTCTGCATCGCCGCCGCCCCCGAGGCCGTCGAGCGCGAGATGCGCGAACGCGGCGTGCTCCCCGACCTGCTGACGAGGGCCGTGCTTCCCGTCGCGCGGAGCGGCGGGTCTGTGATGACCTGGCGCGTAACCGCCGCACCGGCACAGTGGCTGCCCAAACTGGACGCCATCGCCGGCGCCTGTCTCCAGGCAAGCACCGATCCCGAGACCACCGCCGCCCACCGCTGGCTGCGCCTCGCCCCGCGCTACCTTGGCCGCCTGGCGCAAGGCCTGCGCCTTCTGCACTGCCAGCCACAGGTCGCAAAAGAGTTCGTCTCCCGCGTAGAGGATGCATTCAACCGTGGAGAAATAACTGTTGAGGTAGAAATCGCCCTAGGCACCAGCGAGCAGGTCTTCCGCTTTCACCCGCCGTCGAGCTCCATGCCCCATACTTGACCCGGTTTCATCGCGGCAAGGGTGGGATACCTCGGCCCCTTCCCGGCCAGCCGTCACCACCCACAAATCCCATGGCGCGCAAGCGCCGTCCGCCGCACCGCAGGTGCCCGCAGGTGGTTGCAGATAATTACTGTCTCTCGGCGCACAATAGCTCATAGAAGAACACCAAACGGAAGCGGGGCGCCTCCCGAAACCCGCGGTACCGCCCATAACCACCAAGCCCAGCTACAGCGGTTCCACAATTGCTGTACCCCGAAACCACCACCCTCAAGTGGCTCTTTCCTCAAGAAAGAGCCACCTTTCACAGAGCTACAATGGGCAAGTGAATTGTGGAACCGCTCTAATTTAACCCATTTATTTTGTGCAGTCTACAATTTTAGTACTCTGCAAATGACGGCTAGAGTTGGCGGAAAGTGCCTGATAAATCAGTCACTTAGAGAAGAAAGAGGCAAAATGCCACCCCTCCCCCCTTTTCGTCCCAGTCCCATGAAAACAATAGGTTTACGCCAAAAATGACCCTCGTGACCCCACCAAAACAAAGGGCTTACGCGAGATTACGTTTTCTTGAGGGCCGGGCAATTCTGCGCCGAAAATGCCGGATACTTGGCGGTTGGCCCACCTTTTCCCGCCACTGAGATGTGGGTTCCCCATCCTTGCCGCGTCGTTGTCTTCTGCGGCAAGGGTTGGGAAACCACAAATGCCCGAAGCTGAATTGCTGACTCGCTAACTTGCTGACCTTTTGACTAGCTCCCCGCCGCCTCGATCCGGCTCCAGAGTTCCTTCATGCCGTAGCCGGTTTTGGCCGAGATAGGAAGAACCTCGTCCAGCTCCAGCCCTTTTTTCAGCACCTGCAGGCTGCGCGTCCGCTCGTTGCCGCTGAGCCGGTCGATCTTCGTCGCCACCACGGCAAACTCCCGCCCCGCCGCCCGCAGCCAGTCGATCAATTGCCGATCGCTCTGTTGCGGAGGAACATTCGAGTCCACCAGGCAGATGCACAGTTTCAGCGTCGAGCGGATCGCCAGGTAGGGCTCAATGAACGCCGGCCACCCCGCCGAAATCGACTTCGAAATCTTGGCGTACCCATACCCAGGCAGATCGGCAAACACCAGCTGCCGCCTCTGGCTCGTGTCCAGCAGCGCAAAGAAATTGATGGCCCGCGTCCGCCCCGGCGTCGACGAAACCTTGGCCGCCTTCTCGCCGGTGAGCGCGTTCAGCAGGCTCGATTTGCCCACGTTGGACCGGCCCAGAAAGGCGATCTCCGGCACGTCCGGCTCAGGAAACTGCTCCGCTGCCATCGCCGAAAGCAAAAATTGTGTCGTATAGCGCATAGGAAAGTCTTGGACAGCGAGTCAGCAGGTCAGCGGACAGACAGGCAGGGTCAGGCCATCGACCTTCAGAATACAGGAGCAGGACGCCGCCTCCTTCACGCAACGACCGGCCGCGTCGGCTCCGCCGCAAAGCTCTTCTCAATCCCCGGGAGCCGCAGCCCCAGCGTGGTGCCACGCAGGACCATGAAGCAGATGAAGGCGCACCACAGGCCGTGGTTGCCAAACCAGTGTTCTAGCAAGACCGCCAGCGTCAGGTAGCCGAGGAACGAGACGAGCATGGAGTCGCGCAGGTCCCGCGCCCGCGTGGCGCCAATGAAGATGCCGTCCAGTTGGAATCCCCACACGGCGACGGTCGGCATCGCGATCGCCCACGGCAGATAGCGCATGGCCAGCGCCCGCACCGGCTCCAGATTCGTGAATAGCTTCACCAACTCCCCGCCAAACACGAGATACGTGAGCGAGATGAGCACCGCCACCACCCCCGCTGCCACCGTCGAAGCGCGCAGCACGGCGCGGTAGTCCGCCACCCGCCGCGCCCCCACCGCTTCGCCCACCAGCGCCTCCGTAGCGTTGGCGAAACCGTCCAGCGCGTAGGAGGCGATTCCGTGCAGGTTCAGGAGCACCGCGTTGGCGGCCAGCGTTGCGTCGCCCGCCCGCGCGCCCGACCGTGTGAACCACGCGTAGGCCGCCACGAGGCTCAAGGTCCGCAGCAGAATGTCGCGATTGAGCGCAAACAGGTGGCGCAGGCTGGGCCCGTGCACCAGCTCCCGCCAGCGGACGTGCACGTGCGTGCCGTCGATCACATGCCCGCCGGAGAGCGCCTTCGGCTGCACCGTGATTGTCAGGCCCAGCAGCAACCCCGCGTAGTCGGCCGTCATGGTCGCTGTGGCTATGCCCGCCACGCCCCAATGCATCCCGAGCACGAGCCAGAGAGCCACGGCCACATTCACCACGTTGATGGCCGCCTGGATGGCCAGCGCCGTGCGCGCCCGCTGGCGGCCCAGCAGCGAGCCAAGAATCACGTAATTCGCCAGCGCTGCCGGCGCCGACCAGATGCGGATGTGGCAATAGACAGCCGCGTTCCGGGCCACCTCAGGCCCCGCGCCCAGCAGCCGAATGGAGATCGCGATCAGAGGACCCTTGATCGCCAGCAGCAGGGCGCCAATGGCCGCGGCCGTCAGCAGCGCCCGCGCAAAGTGCAGCCGCAGCGCCTGGTGGTCGCGCGCTCCGTAGGCCTGCGCCACCAGCCCCGTCGTGCTCATCCGCAGAAAGCCGAATGTCCAGAAGACCGAGTTGAAAAAGATGCCGCCTACGGCCACGCCGCCCAGCGCCGCCGCTCCCGGCAAATGCCCGGAGAGAACCGTGTCCACTGTGGAAAGCAGCGGCTGGGTCAGGTTGGAGAGGATGAGAGGAATCGCCAGCAGGAAGACCCGCCGGTACCAGTAGGCCATTTGAGAGATTGTACCGGTGCGGGTGCGAGAACTGTCTGCCCGTTGCCGCTTTCCTCGCTCAGGCAACTAACTCAGCGCGCCTGGGGCTTGTCCTTCATCATTCCGACACTCAGCACCACAGTTGCCTGCCGCGCGAATGCCACCGTCGCCGCATGGCTCAAGGGCAGGTTCCCGCTCACCGCCAGCTTGGCAATCCCGTGTACCAGCGACCATGCCGTCCACACCAGCGGCAGCGGATCGCCCGCCGGCAGATCCCCCGCCCCCTGCGCCGCCACAATGCAGCCCATCAGCACATCGAAGGCATTCCTCCCCACCGCTTCTCCCTTGCACTCCGAGTGCATTTCGTGCGGAAGATCGAACATCACCAGAAAGTGATGCGGCCACCTGAGCGCAAAGTCCACATACCCGCAGCCGCAAAGCTGCAACTGCTCCAGCGCCGTTCTGCCCCTGGCCAGCGACTTCTGCATCCCAGCCGTCAGCCGCTCAAACCCCTCCTTCGCCACGGCCACCAGCAGGTCGTCCTTCGAAGGGAAATGCCGGTACGGCGCATTGTGCGAGACGCCCGCCCTGCGCGCCACCTCGCGCAGCGTAAAAGCCCGCGGCCCCACCTCGCCGATCAAGGCAACAGCAGCTTCCAGCAGCGTTTGCCGCAGATTCTCGTGATGGTAAGGCTCGGCCCGCGCCATGAAGATTTTTTATCAGATAATGTTGACATAAGCAACATTGATCTCCTATACTCATGTTGTCAGTGTCAACATGCGGATGAGTTACATCCCATTTGACACGCGGATAGGAAGCAACCCATGGCCCCAACAGGTAAGACCACTCCTTATAAACAAGCCCAACTCAGCGACAGCTGGGACGCCATCGTCATCGGCTCCGGCATCGGCGGACTCACGGCAGCCGCCATGCTCAGCGTCCACGGCGGAAGGCGCGCGCTGGTGCTCGAGCGGCACTATGTGGCCGGCGGCTTCACCCACTCCTTCCATCGCCCCGGCTACGACTGGGACGTGGGTCTGCACTACATCGGCCAGGTCCAGGACCCGCGGTCTCCCGTGCGCAGAGCCTTCGACCACCTCACCGCCGGCGCAGTCGAGTGGGCCGCCATGCCCGACGTCTATGACCGCATCGTCATCGACGGCCGCACCTTCGACTTCGCCGCGGGCATGGAGCATCTGCGCGACGGCTTGAAAGAATACTTCCCCCGCGAAGCCCGTGCCATCGACAAGTACCTGCGCGCCGTCCGCGCCGTCAATCGCCTCGCCGCCCTCTACTACGCAGAGAAGGTCATTCCCGCGCCCGCCGCCGCCATCGCCGGCTCGCTGCTCCGCGCGCCCTATCTCCGTTGGGCCCGCCGCACCACCCTTGAAGTGCTGCAGGGCCTCACCACCAACCGCGAACTCATCGGCGTCCTCACCGCGCAGTGGGGCGACTACGGCCTGCCTCCGGCCGAGAGCAGTTTCGCCATCCACGCCACCATCGTCGAGCATTACTTCGCCGGCGCCAGCTATCCCGTCGGAGGCGCATCCACCATCGCCGCGGCCATCGTTCCACAGATCGAGCGCTCGGGCGGAGCCGTGGTGACCAGCGCGGAAGTGGCGGAGATTCTCTTGAGCGACGACCGCGCCATCGGCGTGCGCATGGCCGATGGGCGCGAGTTCCGAGCCGGCATGGTCGTCAGCGACGCCGGCGCAACCAACACCTTCAACCGTCTGTTGCCCGCGGACACGTCCACCGTCGAATCGCTGCGCGCGGAGCTGCGCGCGCTGCCCACATCGAGCGCGCACCTCAGCCTCTATGTCGGCCTTGACGCAACCGCCGAGGCGCTCGGACTCACCGGCACCAATCTCTGGATCTATCCGGGCTATGACCACGACGAAAACGTGCGCCGCTTCGCCGCCGATCCAGCCGCCCCATTCTCCGCCGTCTACATTTCGTTCCCATCGGCAAAGGACCCCGAATTCCTGCGCCGCCATCCCGGCAAGAGCACCATCGAAGTGATCACCATGCTGCCTTACGGTCCCTTCGCCCGCTGGGGCAATGAGCGCTGGAAGCAGCGCGGCCCGGAGTACGAGCAGCTGAAGCAGCAGTTCGCCGCCCGCCTGCTCGATGAGCTGCAGCGGCAGGTCCCGCAGGTCGCGGGACACATCCAGCACGCCGAGCTCTCCACGCCGGTCACCACGCGCCACTTCATGAACTACGAGAAAGGCGAAATCTACGGCATCGCCGCAACCCCGGCGCGGTTTGCCGTACGCGCCTTGAGCGCGCGCACGCCCATCCGCAACCTCTACCTGACCGGCCAGGACGTAGCGAGCCTCGGCGTGGTGGGAGCGTTGTACGGCGGCGTCATCAGCGCTTCCGTTGCATTAGGCAAAAACCTGATGGGTGCAATCGCAAAGCCGCTGCCGGGCTGACAGCTTACATCCCGCAGACGAAATCTGCGACTCCGGCAAATGCGGATGCGCAACCTTCCGCAACCGCAATGTTGATTAGTTAGTATATGAGATTCACATCAGCCATCGATTCTCAAACGCTCGGAATCCAGGAACTTATCCACAAAATGGCCATTTTCAGGGGCGAACACTAAGATGCCTGTCGCGGGACTCTAAGTCGCTTCCTCAACTTATGCACCAGCACGGCCGCGGTCATTATCAAATGACACAAGCTCATTTCTCCATTGCCAGTTGATTTTATGCTGTGATACTTGTTGGTTGGCTTTTGAGAAGGTGTGTGGCAAGGCCTCGTGCAGCGCCCGCTTTCCAACCCCAAGGAGGACGATCGCGATGAGCAGGATCAAGGTTTTTGTAACCATATTGGCGCTGAGCGTGAGTGTACCGGTCTACGCCCAGGGCTGGAACAGCAGCAGTGTCGATGTCTCTGCCGCATGCAAACTGCTTCCCACCCACGGTCAGCTTCAGTCAGCGCTGGCCCTGGCCCAGCAACAGTCGAACGGAGGATTCGGCCTGAACATGTGGGCCACGGTTGTCAATCGGGACGGCGTGGTCTGCGCCGTGGCCTTTACCGGCAGCAACCGGGGCAGCCAGTGGCCGGGAAGCCGCGTCATCTCCGCGCAGAAGGCGAATACCGCAAATGCCTTCAGCCTGCCTGAACTGGCGCTGTCGACGGCGAATCTTTATAGCGCCGTCCAGCCCGGCGGCAGCCTCTTCGGACTCCAGGCCAGCAACCCCGTCGACACGGCCGTCGCCTACGGAGGAGATCCGAGCAATTACGGACAAGCAAACGATCCGATGGTCGGCGGGCGCATTGGCGGGGTGAATGTTTTCGGCGGCGGCCTCGCGCTCTACAACGCACAGGGGCGGCTCATCGGCGCCGTAGGCGTCAGCGGCGATTCCTCCTGCGCGGACCATAACATTGCGTGGCGCACGCGGCACACGCTCAATCTGGACTATGTACCCGCTGGGGTAAGTGGCGACGCAACCAGGCCCGACAATATCGTCTACGACATCACCAATCCCACCGGGTTCCCGATTGGAGTGAGCGCCAGCGGCTGGGGTCATCCGGCTTGCAGCGCTGCCGCGACGACGATTGCAGGACAATTGCCGGCGGTGCAGTAACTGCCCACGCTAGCGGAATCAGAATAGACGAGCCCAGGTCTCGCTCGCCGCAAAGAGACCTGGGCGCTCCTATCTTCTGCTACTGCCGCGCCGGCAGGTTGGCCGTCAACTCCGCCGGCGGCACGGCAGCCAGCACGTCGGTCTCAAGGGGCGCAAGCGCGGGCAGCGGGCTCTCCAAAGCCAGAGCCAGCACCTCGTCCATCTGATCCACAAAGTGCAGCTTCATCGACTTTTTGATGTTGTCCGGCAGCTCGGCAATATCTTTCTCATTTGCGCGCGGCAATATGATCTCGAAGATCCCCGCCCGCAGCGCAGCCAACAATTTCTCCTTCAATCCGCCGATGGCCAGCACCTTGCCGCGCAGCGTGATCTCGCCGGTCATGGCGATGTCGCGGCGCACGGGAATCTTGGCCAGCGCACTGGCGAGAGCCGTGGCCATGGTGATGCCGGCCGAGGGCCCGTCCTTGGGGATCGCGCCCTCGGGCACATGGAGGTGCAGGTCCACGTTGCGATAGAACTCGCGCGAGAGCCCCAGCGCCTGCGCGCGGCCGCGAATGTAGCTGAGCGCGGCCTGCGCCGACTCCTGCATCACGTCGCCCAACTGGCCGGTGATGGTGAGCTTGCCCTTGCCGTCGAGCACCTGCACTTCGGTGGTCAGAATGCTGCCGCCCACTTCGGTCCATGCCAGGCCTGTCACCAACCCGATCTCGCTCTTCTCGTGCACTTCGGAGTCGCGGTACTTGGCCACGCCGAGAAACTCGCTGATGTTCGCGGCGGTCAGCTCTTCCTTGTGCTTGGCGCCGGTCTTGACCACCTTGCGCGCCACTTTGCGGCACACGTTGCCGATCTCGCGCTCGAGGTTGCGCACGCCCGCCTCGCGCGAGTAGTAGCGAATGATTTCGAGAATCGCGTCGTCGGTGAAGACAATGTTCTTCTCGCTCAGGCCGGTCTGCTCGCGCTGCTTCTTCACCAGGTACTGGCGGGCAATTTCCAGCTTCTCCTGCTCCGTGTAGCCCTGCAGCCGCAGCACTTCCATGCGGTCCTGAAGCGCCGGCGGAATGGTGTGCATGACGTTGGCCGTGGCCACAAACAGCACCTGCGACAAGTCGTAGTCCACATCCAGGTAGTGATCCTGGAAGGTCGTGTTCTGCTCCGGGTCCAGCACCTCCAACAGTGCCGACGCCGGGTCGCCCCTGAAGTCAGAAGCCATCTTGTCCACTTCGTCGAGCAGGAAGACGGGGTTCTTGGTGCCCGCGCGCTTCATATGCTGAATGATTTGACCAGGTAAAGCTCCAATATAAGTCCGCCGATGACCGCGAATCTCAGCCTCGTCGCGCACCCCGCCCAGCGAGAGCCGAACAAACTTCCGCCCTGTCGCCTTCGCAATCGACATGCCCAGCGAAGTCTTGCCCACCCCCGGCGGCCCGGCGAAACAGAGGATCGAGCCCTTGGGATTCTTCACCAGTTGCCGCACAGCGAGAAATTCGAGAATGCGCTCCTTGATCTTTTCCAGTCCGTAGTGATCGGTGTTCAGCACCTTTTCGGCGTAGTCGATGGAGCGCGTTTCCTTGGACCGTTTTTTCCACGGCACGGCCAGCAGCCAATCAATGTAGTTGCGGCTGACGGTGGATTCGGCCGACATGGGCGGCATGGCTTCGAGTTTTTTGAGCTCCTGGATCGCCTTGTCCAGCACCTCCTTCGGCATGCCGGCGGCTTCGATCTTCTTGCGCAGTTCGTCGAACTCGCTCTTCTCGCCGCGGCCCAACTCTTTCTGTATGGCCTTGATCTTCTCGTTCAGGTAGTACTCTTTCTGTGCCCGCTCCATCTGCCGCTTCACGCGCGACTGGATGTTGCGGTCCAGATCCAGCTTCTCAATCTCGATGTCCAACACATCGGCAATCCGCGCCAGCCGCGCCGCCGGGTCGAAGATCGCCAGCAGTTCCTGCTTCTCCTCGATCCCCAGTTGCAGGTTGGCCGCAATCGTGTCGCTCAGCTTGGCCGGCTCGTCCATGCGCACTGTCGCAATAATCGTCTCGTAATTCAACGACTGCTGCAGCTTCACATATTGTTCGAAGAGCCCGGTCACGCGCTGCATGAGTTGCTCGACGGCCGGTGTCATCTCAAACTGCGATTTGCCTACGCGCACAGTGGCCACAAAAAATCCGTCGCGGTCGTTCACTTCAGTCGATTTGGCCCGCTCCACGCCCTCCACCAGCACCTTGATGTTCCCATCGGGCATCTTGACGCTCTGCACAATGTTGCAGATGGAGCCCACCTGGTAGATGTCCTTGGCCTTGGGCTCGTCGATCGACGCATCATGCTGCGTGGCGAGAAATATCTTGCGGTCGCCGGTGAGCGCCTCTTCCAATGCGCGCACGCTGGACTCGCGCCCCACCACGAACGGCGTCATCATGTACGGAAAAATCACCATGTCCCGAATGGGCATCATGGGCAGCTTGCGCGGCTCGTTCTTATCGCGGGGTGCGGTCATAGGGCCCTCGGGGAAATTGGATGCGCGGAACAAGCGCCGGCTCCAACGCCGGATGTCGAACTCATGTTGGGATTGTATATCAGACTCGGACGTAAGCCCTTGAAAAGAAGCCAGATAAAGCGTAACCTGTTCATTTCAAATGACCTTTCGTCCCTGACACGGTTGTCCGGTCTGGCCCTTCTTACATCGCCTCCGGGCTCTCGATCCCGAGCCAGAGCAGCACCTCGATCAACTCCCGCAGCGCCACCGCCGCCGTAGCCAGCAGGAATGTCCTTCGCGCCGGGTCTTCTTCGGTAAGAATGTGGTGCTTGTGGTAGAAGTTATTGAACTCCTGCGCCAGCTGGAACGCATGCTTGGCGAGGTAAGCCGGTTCCGAGGTGGCAATGCACTGCTCCAGCACCATTGTCCGCCGCCCGGTGCGCAGCCACAGCGCCCAGATGTCTTCATTCTCCTCGCCGGCGAGATACTCCGAGGCTGTGCCGCGCGCGGCGCCAAACTCTGCCAGCACCGCTTCCGGCGTTGTCTCTCCCTTGCGAAAGATATTCCGCGCCCGCACCACAGCGTACTGAATATACGGGCCGGTCTCGCCCTCAAAGCTCAACGCATCCTTGAAGTCGAAGGCGATGACCGAATTGCGCGTGAACTTCAGCATGAAGTAGCGCAGCGCGCCAATCGCAATCTGCTCGGCAATGCGCTGGCGCTCGGCCTCGTCGCGTCCCGTCTGCCTCGCATCCACCTCGGCGCGCGTTGCAGCAATCAGCTTGTCGATCAGGTCATCGGCCTTGACGCCAAACCCCTTGCGCCCGCTCACTTCAATGTAGAGCCGCGCCAGGTCTTCCTCGGAGACGTCGTACCCCAGCTCGACCGCGCAGCGCGGCGTCAGCGCGACCATCTCGTAGCTGAAGTGCGTGTAGCGATCCGCCTGCTCCGTATGGCCCATCCCGCGCAGCGCCTGAATTACGTTGGCCTGCGGATCGCTCTGGCGCGCATCGATGACGTTATAAATTGCCTGCGCCCCACCAAAATGTGGGTGAGTCTCTTCGCCATGTTCGGTGGAGATCCAGCACTCATGATTCGGATAAGTGAAGAACGGCTTGTAGCCAAAGTCCTTGCCGAGCAGGCCAAATTTCCACAGGTGGTACGCTATGTCCTTGCCGACATAGGTGACGGTTCCGTTCGACCGCACGATCACTTTGGCGTCCTCATCCGTCTCGCCGTCAGTCGTTTCCGCACCCGGCCGCGTCATCACCCAGCAGCCCTTGTTCTTGGCTTCGGTCTCGAAGTAGAGCACGCCCGTCTGCTTCAACTGCTCAAAGGCCGCTTCCCAGAACCTCAGGTGCAGAATCTCGCTCTCGCGCGGCAAAAAATCGTACTCAATGTCGAGCCGCAGCATGGTTTCGAGATGCCGCCTCAACACCGCCGTTGAAATCAGCTCGGCAATCTCGGCTGTCTCGTTGCCGCCGTGCTCGATCTCGTGCAGCGTCGCATATCGCAGGCGCTTCCGCGCTTCGTTCTCCTGGTCGGAACCCGAGGCATACCAATGCGAAGTCTGCGCATAAAGGTCCCAGCAGTAATAGTCGATCCGCTCGCCATTGCTCTTCAGCTCATCGAGCAACTGCCGCACTTCAGCCGCCGACTTCCCTTCCGCGTGCAGAAACCCCACCACCACATCCGCCACCTGCACGCCGGTGTTGTCGATGTAGTTCTGCACGTCAACTTTTTGCCCTGCTGCGCGCAGCAGACGCACAAACGTGTCGCCCAGAATGGCGTTGCGCAGATGGCCTACGTGCGCGGCCTTGTTGGGATTGATGCTGGTGTGCTCGACGAGCGAATGAATTCCAGATGAAGCCAGCGGCCCGGTTCCCGTCGCGGCAACCATGCGCACGCCAGCGCCGCGATCCATTCGCGCGTTGATGTAGCCTGCGCCTGCAACCTCAAAACCGGAGAAGCCCTCCACCGCACCCAACGCAGTGACAATCTCCTGCGCAATCGTCTTCGGCGCCTTGCGCAGCTTGCGTGCCAACTCGAACGCAATCGGCGTGGACAACTCGCCGAATTTCAGCTCCGGCGGAATCTCCAGCGTGATGGCCGTCAAATCGAGATCGTACTTTTCCTTCAATAAAGCGCGAAGATGCGCGCCGAGCCTCTTCTGCAGTTCCAGATACACGTCGATAGTTCCTCAGAAATCCGTGATTTTCAAGGCCGATTCTACCACCTGCGGTGAGACCACCTGCCATGGAGCGCAAGCTGCGGTGGGGCAGGCCTTCTTCTTTGCAGCTCCTCACAATGCCGTAAGATGATAAGTAGATTGCCTCACCACCTTTTCCTGCTTTCCGAGAGGGTTTGCAGTCGACACCTGCCCATGACCAACGCCCCCAGCCCAGCCCGCTTTTATCTCACCACGCCCATCTACTACGTGAATGCGCGGCCGCACCTGGGCCACGCCTACTCGACCATCGTCTGCGACGCCATTGCGCGGCGCAAACGGGCGCTGGGCATCGACACCTGGTTCCTCACCGGCACCGACGAGCACGGACAAAAGATCGAGCGGTCTGCAGCTTTGGCCGGGCGCACCCCCGCCGAATTCGCCACCGCCATCTCGGCTGAGTTCCGCGGCCTCTGGGACGAGCTCGGGCTCACCTACGACGACTTCATTCGCACCACTGAAGCCCGCCACAAGAGAGGCGTGCAGCACCTCTTCGCGGCCTTACGCGACAAAGGCTTCATATACAAGGGCTACTACACCGGCCAATACTGCGTCTCCGACGAAGCCTACGTCGACGGCCCCCCCGGCACGCCCTGCCCCGACTGTGGCCGCATCACGGAGACGGTGAGCGAAGAGAATTACTTCTTCAAGCTCTCGGCATTCGAGCGCAAGCTGCTCGAGTTTTATGAAGCCAACCCCAACTTCATGGGCCCCGAGTCCACGCGCCGCGAAGTCATCTCCTTCGTCCGCTCCGGCCTCAAAGATCTTTCGGTGAGCCGCACCAGCTTCTCCTGGGGCATTCCCGTCCCCGGCGACGAGAAGCATGTCGTCTACGTCTGGCTCGACGCGCTGGCCAACTACATCACCGCCCTTGGTTATGGCTCGGATGACGACCAAAAGTTCAGAAACTTCTGGCCTGCCGACATGCACCTGATCGGCAAGGAGATCAGCCGCTTCCACTGCGTCTACTGGCCGGCCTTTCTGATGGCCGCGGGCATTGCTCCGCCACGCTCGGTGAAGGCCAACGGCTGGCTGCTCTTCGACCAGGGGAAAATGTCCAAGTCGCGCGGCAACATCGTCCGCGCAGAAACCGTGCAGGCCGTCCTCGGCGCCGACGCACTGCGCTACTTCCTGCTGCGAGAGATCCCCTTCGGCCAGGACGGCAGCTTTTCCTTCGATGCATTGGTGCAGCGCTATAACGCCGACCTCGCCAACGGCTATGGAAACCTGGTCAGCCGCGTGGTCAACATGGTGCACAAGTACTTCGGCGGGGTGGTCCCCGAGACCGAGCAGGAAGCTGTAGCGTCCGACATCGTCGAGAGGACGATCGAGGGGTTTGCGACGGCGTTCGACGCGCTGAATTTCTCTGGCGCGTTGCAGCAGTTGTGGGCATTTATTGCTGAAACTGACGCGTATTTGACAGAAAACGCGCCCTGGAAGAAGCCTGCCGACCGCTCGGAAGACGAACATCGGCAGATTCAGGCGCGCGTGCTAGCGACGGCTGCCGAGGCCATCCGCATCATTACCGCGCTGGTCTATCCCATCCTCCCCGACTCCGCCAACAAGGTTTGGCTTCAGCTTGGTCAGGGAGACATCTCCGCTGCCGCGCGCAGTGCCTTCCTCACAAACCTCGCGTGGGGTGGATTGAAGGCCGGGACCCAATTGGGCTCGCCCGCGCCGCTCTTTCCCCGCGCCGAAAAGGACGCAGTCGAACGTATGCAAAACCTCGAAGACGAAAACAACCGCACCGTAATCGAAGCCGCCAGCAAGCAGGAGAGTGCAGCACCCTCGGCTCCGGAAGCGCCTACCTCCGCTCTCGCAATCACCCCCGAGCCCGCGTCGCCGGCGCCCACCGCTGCACCCGCTCTCACGCCCGCCCTGGCTGTAGAGCAGCCTTCCGCGGTGGCGCAGGCGCCTGCGCCACCGCCGGCACCTGCCGTAGAGCACGTGGCCGAGCTGCCTCAACACATCATGATCGACGATTTTGTGAAGGTCGATCTCCGCGTCGCTCAGATTCTGGTTGCCGAGCGCGTCCCCAAGGCCGACAAGCTCCTCCGCCTTGAAGTCGACCTGGGCTACGAGAAGCGGCAGATTCTGGCCGGGATTGCGCAATACTACGAGCCGGAAAAACTCATCGGGCGCAAGATTGTGATTGTGGCCAATCTCGCCCCTCGCAAGATGCGGGGACTGGAGTCGAATGGGATGCTGCTGGCGGCTTCGCTGCCCGACGGCGCGCCGGTGCTGGCCGGTTTCCTGGAAGAAGTTCCGCTGGGGGCGCGGCTGAAGTAAACTTCGTGAGGCTCTGAACAGGTTTTGCTTTCTTGGTTTCGCATTCCTGCAGGGGCTAAAGCCCTCGTTGATTTTGCGGCATTAGCGGCACGACTAAAGAGGCTGCGGAAAAAGACCTTGAGTCACGTGACGAACCTGAAAAGCATCCCGCAGGGGCTAAACAGGCTGCGGAAAAAGGCCTGTTTTCAGGTGAAAAGCCCGAGAAGCATAGCGCAGGGGCTAAAGCCCACGTTGATTTGATTGCACTTACGGCACGACTGAAGTCGTGCCCTGACACTTCTTGCCTCTCCGGAGGAGTTTTTCCGCAGCCTGTGAAGTCGTGCTCTGACACTTCTTGCGGCTCCGGATGAGCTTCTACGCAGCGGCACATTCCCTTCCAGACAGAAGGTCCCCGCTGCACGGGGACTTTCTGCCGCGCTCGATCTTTGTAGCGCTCGTGCCCGGCGTCTTAGTGGGCCGCGGGCGGCTTGGCGGCGGGCTTGGGCGCCGGTGCGGCTTCCGGTTGCGGTGGCGGTGCGGGAACGCCCGACTTCAGGTTGTAAGCATCTACAATGGCCTTGCTGATGTCGGTGCTGGGGCTGGCGTACAGGACCACGGGGGCCTGTTGCTGGCTGCCGCTGCCGTCGACCACCAGGGTGTATCCCTGCTGCTGGGCAAAGCTGGCCAGAACATCATAGACCTTGGAGGCGATCTTGTTGTAGACCTCGTTCATCTCCTGGGTCAGATCGTTCTGGGCATCCTCGGCAAAGCGCTGGGCTTGCTTCTTCTTGTCGTCGATGGTCTTGGCCTTGCTGGCGCGCTCGGCGTCGCTGAGCTTGTCGCCCCCGGCCTGCAGTTGCTTTTCCAGGCTATCGATTTCGTCGCCCATGGTCTTGAGCTGGGTGCGCTTGGGCTCGTACTTCTTTTGCAGGTCGGCGAAGTCGCGCTGGAATTCGTTGGTCTGGCCGACGGCGGCCTGGAAGGCAATGACGGCAACTTTGGCTGGGACTGCCGGAGCAGCCGCGGCGGGAGCAGCGGGCACGGGTAGTGTTTGAGCGGCGGCGCTGAGGGCGAAGCCCGAGGCCAGCGTAAGAACGAGTGCAAAGGTACGCTTCATCTGAATGTAAAACTCCTTCAACTTGCTTTGACGAAATTCCTGCCGAATCCGCGCTTCATTGCCAGACCGACCGTGTGCCTCCTGCGAAACCCAGCCGTCGTTTACCACCTCTTCGACGAAGACCTGTCGCTGGGGACCCCGGTTCTTCTCAACTCTGTGCAGGAAGCAGTGCAGAGACAGGAAAAGACGCGTGCGGAGACATCAGCAGGAACTCCCTGGATTATAGGTGGCCTGGGTTGGGGAGGTAAAGCGCCCTGGCGTTAAATCGGGGTTTGCCGAGGGGAGAGCCGGTTGGCGGAGATTCCCGGTCGCCCACCCTTTTCGGTCGCCGCGGCGACAACGCGAAAAGAATGGGGCAGGGGCTCTGGGGCTCTGGTCCCAGATGGCGCGCAATTGAATGGGCCGCCCGCGTTGGCGAACGGCCCTGAGGAGTTGAAACGCTGTGCTCTAAAAGGTTGTTGAAACGGTCAGGCGGAAGGTCTTGCGCGGCTCACGGAACAGGTAACGCGAACCATAGGCCTGCATGGCCTCCTGGTAGGTGTAGTCGCCTGCGCCGCCCGGCGGGAACAGGTCCCGGGTAATCAGCTCGGCGGAGCAGCTGCCCTTCTTGCCGCCGACGATGACCGAGTTGCAATAGGGCTCCTCGTACAGGCGGAGCGGGTTATACGCGTAGTAGAGCCGGAAGGGCGCGTTGATGATGGGCATGATGACGGAAATTTCGCCGCCCAGGGACATGCGCGGAACGAAGTTGGTTCCGCTGATGGGGCGGATGTCCTGCCGGAAACCGACCTGAGAGCCGGGGATGCCGCCCTGGCAGGCGCCGTTGTTGAAGACCGGGCAACCATAGAGCGGTGCGGTGAGTGTGGCGAAGCCCTCCGGGCTCTGCTTCAACTGGCCCTTGTTGAGGGCGGTGTCGATGCCGAAGTCGTCAAAGAACGAGATCATGACCGGACCGGCGATGGGAATGCGGTACTCGAGATTGGTGGTGAGGTTGGTATCGCCGCCAATGGAGGCGATACCGTAAATCGGCAGGGGAATCTGCAGGCACTGGTTCAACTGCGGGTTGGTGGGATCGCGCGGCACGCAGGAGCCGTCAGGATTGGTGAGCTGGACGCTCACGCGATTGGGCACGTAGCCGTAGGGCGTGGCGCCGCGGATGTCAAAACCGCGCAGATCGCCTTCGCCGCCCGTGTAGAAGCGGTTGTTGGGAGGAGCCACATCGCCGCCGAAACCCTGCACGTATCCAAGCTGTGCGCGCACGCCCAGAATGTTGCGCCCATTGGCCGACGAAAGCAGGTAGTGCATCGGCAGAAAGCGCTTGTAAGCCACCAGCGGCGAGATGTAACGCACATTGCCGCCGATGCCGGCAATCTGGAAGACGGCCGTGTATTCCTTGCCGCTGCGTGGGCGAAGCGGGTTGTTGATGGTGTTGTAGATGTAGCTGAAGGACGCGGAGCTGTTGACGATTCCCGCCAGCGAGTTCGAGCCCTGAATGCCGGAGCGGAAGCTGATGGTCTGGAAGAAGGTCTGCGACGCGGTGCTGAAGGCGGTGATGGACGACTTGGTGAGCGAGTAGGTCATGCCGACGCGCTGGAAGGCATGGCGCTTGAGGGGATAACTGAGCGAGAACGTCAGGCCGGTGGAGGCTTGGTTGTAGTTCTGCGTGAGCGACTGCTGCGCCGCAGTCAGATTGGCCGACAGGCCGGTCGAGGTCTGGTAGTTTTTGGCGGCGTTGAAGTCTTGCTTGGTGTTGAAGAGCTGGAAGCCGAGGTTGAGCGGCCGGTTGCGCAAGTAGGGCTGGGTGAAGCCGAACATGAACTGGCGGCTGACGTTGCCCAGGTTGCCCTGCAGGCTGAGGGTTTCGCCCAGGCCGAGGAAGTTGTTGGTCTGGTAATTGACGCCCAGGAAGGCGCCGGAAAGGCCGCTGACGCCGCCGTTGAGGCCGATGGAGTTCTTGCCCTTCTCCTTGACCTTGAGGAGCAGATCGACGGTGCCGGCCTCGGCATCCTGGTGGGCTTCGGAGTCCTGCTCGACCTTGAGCGGCTCGAAGTATTCGAGCTGGTTGAGGCGGAGCAGGCTGTACTCCCAGAGCTGCGAGTTGTAGACCGAGCCTTCGTCGAGCATGAGCTCGCGGCGGATGACCTTGTCGCGGGTGATGGTGTTGCCCTGAAACTCGATGCGCGAGACGTAGAAGGGCTTGCCTTCATCGATGTCGATGTCCAGGGAGACGGTCTTCTTCTGGTCGTCGTAGACGGGCTTGGGGATGGCGCCGAAGTTGATGTAGCCGAGCTGGCCGTAGGCTTTCTTGAGGTTCTCCAGGCCCTTCTGGATGAGCGTGGCGTTGAACCAGTCGCCGTCTTTGAGGGCAAAGGTGGCGCGCAAGGCCTTGACGTTGGAGACGGCCTTGTTGCCTGTAAAATTGATGGCGCCGAGGCGGTAGCGCGCGCCCTCTTCAACGGGCATGAGGATGTCGATGCGCTTGCCTTTGTTGGGGCGGAAGGTAAACCAGTTGAGGCCGCCTTCGTCGCGGATCTGCGTCTTGGGTTCCTCGATGGCGGCGTTGGCGTAGCCCTTGTCGCGATAGGCTTGGCGGACGCGCTCGCTGTCTTCCTCGAGCTTTGAGGCGTCGAAGGTCTGGGGAAAGAGATCCTCAAAGAAGACGGAGTAGGGAATGCCGATGGGCTTGAGGTTCTTCATGGCCCGGCGAAGGACCAGGCCGCTCAAGTGCTGGTTGCCGGTGAACTTGATGGCGCCCACCTTCACGGTGGGGCCTTCCTTGATGTTGAAGTTGACCTGGACCGAGGCCGGGGGAATGTCCTTGACGTCGAGCTTAATTTGGGCGAACTGGTGGCCGTGCTCGGAGAGGATGTCCTTGAGGACGGTGGTTGCGCGAAGAATCTTGGCCGGGTCGTACTGGCTTTCGACGGAGAGCCCGACCTTCTCCTTCTTGAAGCGGTCCAGGACGTCGGACTGCGAGACGGCATTGAGGCCCTTGTAGTTGATCTCGCGGATGGTGGGCTTTTCCTTAACGAAGATGTCGAGGATGATGCCCTTTTCGGAGTCTTCGCGCTCGATGCGGAGGTTTTCAAAGTAGCCGGTGTTCCACAGGGAGTTGAAATCGCGCTCGATGGAGATGGGGTCGTAGGCATCGCCGGGGTGGGTAAAGAGGCGAGCGAGCACGGTTTCCTTGGGAATGCGGCGGTTCCCGATGACGCGGATGGAATCGATGGTCTGCGATTGCTGGGCCAGGGCCGCGCCCGCGGCAAGGAGCAGCGCGAGCAGCAGAAAAGGCACCTGGGCGCTGCGGGCCAAGCGGCCGGGAGCGCGCAGAACGCGGGAGATGGAGGTGTGCTTGATCTTCACCGGGCTGGAGCCCTGCGTCGAGCACAAGTACTGGTGCGGGCCATAGTTCGCCATCAGGATCGGCTTCACGGGAAGAATATCGACACCCTCACTGCTCAAGAAAAATCTGGTCCTGCCTCAAGGAAAGAATGATTATATTTGACCGTGCTCACTCCACCCAAACCGGCAGGCAGTTCGACGGCCCGGAAACCGAAACTTTCCCAGTATTTCCCAGCCGCGCAAAGCGCCTTCGGACTGGGGCCTAACCCACAGTCTACCGGAAGCAGGCGGGTTGGGGCTTGTTTGCATCCCCTTCACGCTGCGCGGCATCCCTCTTAGACGCACATTCGTTTCAGTTGGCATCTTCGCCGGAGGGAGGATTTAGCGCGATGGAAGACTCGGAAGGCACAATCTATGGCTTCTCAGCCCCGCTGCTGGATGGGCGCCCGGCACAGCTCGAGGAGTTTCGCGGGCAGGTGCTGCTGATTGTCAATACAGCCAGCAAATGCGGCTTTACGCCCCAGTATGCGGGTCTGGAGGAGCTCTACCGGACCTATAAGGACCGCGACTTCGCGGTGCTGGGGTTTCCCTGCAACCAGTTTGGGCGACAGGAACCAGGCTCAGCGGGGGAGATCGGCGCCTTCTGCCGAAAGAACTATGGCGTCAGTTTTCCCATGTTCGCAAAAATCGACGTAAACGGCGCAGATGCCCACCCGCTTTATCGCTTCCTCAGGCAAAGCAAGGCTGGAATCCTCGGCGATTTCGATGCGGGGAGGATCAAATGGAACTTCACCAAGTTTCTCATCGACCGGCGAGGGAGAGTGGTGAGCCGCCACGGGCCCTCGGCGACCCCCGATCGCTGGCGGCAAAGATCGAGGCTCTGCTGGAACGGCCATAGCGCACGGGGAAAACATGTTGGGGAAGCAGGGGCACTGGCGGCGGCCGGCTGAGTGTAAACCGAGACGAGCCGGCCAGGGAGATTACGCCGGGTTAGCGCTTGCCGCATCCCATCTGGTCTGTAAGGTATGCTCTTTGCATATCTGGGTTTTACACCGGCCTTGACTCGAAGAGGAAGGGGCAACCCAGACTAGCCCGGTGCCCGGAGGCAAGAATGCGCCGCAGTGTTCCCATGATCCTGATCCGCGTGGTTGTGGGCTTGGTGTTTTTGACCGAAGGGATCCTCAAGTTCGTTCATCCGGCCGAACTGGGCATGGGCAGGTTTGCCGCGATAGGGCTGCCGTTTCCCGGTGTTCTGGCACCCCTCGTAGGCGGGGTTGAGATTGCCGGCGGGCTGGCGATCGTGCTCAACCTGTTTGCGGGCGAAGCTGCTCTGGTGCTGCTGGTGGTGATGCTGGCGGCGCTGGTGACGACCAAAGTGCCGATCCTGCTGGGCAGGTCTTTCGGACCCCTCGCCCTGGTGACGCTCCCTCGCTACGGGATCTTGAGCTTTCTGCATGAGGCACGGGTCGACTTGTGCATGATCTTCGGCCTGCTCGCCGTGGCCATCGACCGCGGCATTCGCCTGGGCCGCAGGAGGCCCTGGTACCAATCGAAGGGACTGTAAGGGAACAGCTTCTAGCTCTTGGCCCTTGGCCTTTGGCTTCCAGCCTGATTGCGCGGAAAGCGATGGTTGATTGTGCAGTGGCTGCGGCGGCCGGCGAGGGTGCAGGGGCTCAACCGAACCGATAGGCGCTGATGGCTGCGCCCATGGGCTCATCGGTGAAGATGCGCGCGCCGGGGCCTTCTCCGCCGGCGCCGGCTGCAACCAGCAGCGGAATCAGGTGCTCCTCGCGGGGATGGGCGTAGGCCGCAAACGGAGCGTTGCGCCAGTCAGTCAGCAGCGCGACGCGCTCCGCCGGTGGAGACTCGACGGCTGCGGTGAGCCATGCGTCAAAGGCCTTGGCGCGGTCTCGGGTCGGGGGTTGGAAGTAGCCGCGCAGATTATGGAAGCTCATGCCGCTGGCGACGATGAGGACACCTTCGTCGCGCAGGGGAGCCAAGGCGCGGCCTGCGGCGAGATGGAGCGCGGGATCGAGCGAACGGGCGAGAGAGAGCGTGACAACCGGAATCTGGGCCTGGGGGAAAGCCACCTTGAGCGGCACAAAGACGCCGTGGTCGAAGCCGCGGCTGGGGCTGAGCGCAGAGGGTAGCCCTGCCTGGGCGAGCAACTCGGCCACACGCGCGGCCAGTTCCGGCGAGCCGGGCGCCGGCCAGGTGAGGCGATAGGTGTGCTCGGGAAAGCCGGAGTAGTCGAAGATGAGCTGAGGCGCCGACGCCGCGCTGGCCGTAAATGCCGGCTCCTCCCAGTGACCGCTGATGATGAGGATGGCTTTGGGCGGCTCGGGCAGAGTGGCGGCCAGGCCCTCGAGGAAACGCTGCGTCGGAGTCCAGGTGTCGGCCGGGCCCCAGGTCCAGTCCATGAAGAAACAGGGCCCGCCGCCGTGGGGGAGGAAGATCGCGGGTTGAGAGTGGTGGCTGGCGGTCATCGGGATCCTCCGGGCGTTCCGGCGGGGCAGGCAGGCCGAGAGATTAGTCGTTCAAACAACTAATTTGATGCCCCGGACGCCAGCCGGGATTCAACCGTTGGCCTCCTTATTGCAGCGGCGGAGCCATGAAATAGACGTAAACCAGCAGCGCCACACCGATAATCCCCGGAATCAGGCCGCACAGATAGGCCGGATTGGTCCGAACCATGGCGTGGAGAATGATGATAAGCCCGACGCCCACGCCGACATTGACCAGGCCGCCAACCTTCATGCCTTCGCGGGATTTGGCACACTTGACCCGTTCATCCTCGCGCATCAGGTCAATGGCCGCCTTGGCGCCCTCACCCGGGGCCTCGGCAAGCCGCTTGAGAGTTTCGGCCCTGTAAAAGGCCTCGCGCTCCTTGCGGCTGCTGTCGACCCAATGAATGACGCCGGTGAATGCAAATGTGACCACGATGATCGCTATGGGAAACAAAAAGATCATGGGAGTGCTCATCTGTTCCTCCTTGCCGGGGTTTCTCCCCATGCACCTGGTACGACAGCGGGTGTGCGAATCCGGTTGCAAAATTCCGAGGGGTGGAGATTCGGGCGAGAAATTGCAACCGGAATGGAATAGAGTCGGTCGTACCTGTTTGAGGGGAGCGCCGCCCGGCATGAACACCGCCGCCAAAGCCGAAGACGACCTGGCCGATGTGGAGCAGGTGTTGGCCGGCGATGTGCGGGCGTTTGAGGGGATTGTGCGGCGCTGGCAGAGGCCGCTCGTCAATATGGCCTGGCGCTACTGCCGTGATCGCGGCCGCGCCGAAGAGCTGGCGCAGGAGGCATTCATCCGCGCGTGGCGGGGGCTGAAGAGCTGGCGGCGAGAGAGCAGCTTTTCTGCCTGGCTGTTTGCGCTGGCGGCGAATGTGTTTTGTTCCGAGTTGAAGCGGTTTCCGGCGGTGAACGTGCCGATCGGGGAGATTGACGAGCCATCGAGGCCGGCGGCGCAGCACTCAATCCTGGCGGAGCGGTTGAGCTCCGAGATGGTCAGGCGGGCGGTGCTGGCGCTGCCTGTTCGCTACCGGGAGCCGGTGGTGCTCTACTATTTTCATGAGATGGACGTGGCCGCGGCGGCGCGCACGATGGGGCTGCCGGAGGGAACGGTGAAGGCCCGGCTCTCGCGGGCTCGGGCGCTGCTGCGAAGGCGGTTTCCGGGGTTGGAAGCGGAACAGACGGGGATGGAATTTGCCACTCACGACGCGGGAAAGGAGGCCTAAAGATGGACTGGAACAAGAAGGAAAGCGATGCGATGGAGCTGGACAGGATCGATGAGATTCTCTTCTCGGAAGAGGAGATTTTGCCATCTTCGGGCTTTCTGGCCGCGGTGATGGAGAGAGTGGAGCGGGAGGCCAGCGCGCCGCCGCCGATTCCCTTTCCGTGGAAGCGGGCTTTGCCGGGATTCGTGCTGACTGCAGGGGTCTTCGGCTGGGTTGGGGTGGAATTGGCGCGCCTGGGCGTTCCGGCGATGAAGCAGAATGCGTGGGCGATGCCGCAATTGCCACCGGGCCTGATGATAACGGTGGAGGAGGCGGGCTGGGTTGCGCTGTCGCTGGGGCTGTCGCTGGCTTCGTGGCTGCTGGCGCGACTGCTGGCGGGGCGGTCGGGGCTGCTGTAGGCCCCTATTGCACTGGCGCGTGCTTTGCGCCGAACTGGCGGAGTTTGGCGAGGGTGGCGGCGGTCTGGCCGGAGTCGATGGCTTCGGCGCCCATGGCTACGCCTTCCTTGAGATCAAAGGCCAGGCCCGCAGCTACCAGCGCGGCGGCGGCATTCAACAGCACAATATCGCGCCGGGCGCCGGGAATGCCGGTGAGCACGTCGTAAAGCAGGGATGTGTTCTCCTCGACATCGCCGCCGGTGAACTGGTCGAGCGTGGCGCGGGGCAGGCCGGCCATCTCCGGGGTCACGCGGGCGGCTTTCAGGGTCGATTCGCCGGATTCCGACTCTTCCACGCGGGCGACGACGGACTCGCCGGTGGTGGTGAGCTCGTCAATGCCGTCGGTTCCGTGGACGACGAAGGCGCGCTTGGCTCCCAAGGCCGCGAGAGTGCGGCCGACCAGCAGGACGCGGCTGGGGGCGAGGACGCCGATGACCTGGTTGCGGGCTCCGGCGGGGTTGGTGAGCGGGCCGCAGAGGTTGAAGATGGTGCGGAAGCCGAGGGCGCGGCGAAGCGGGCCGACGGCCTTCATGGCGGGGTGGTAGAGGGGCGCAAAGAGAAACATGAAGCCGGTCTGGCGGAGGCACTCGGCGGCCAGCTCGGGCGAGAGCTGGATGGGAACGCCGAGGGCTTCGAGGACATCGGCCGTGCCGCAGCGGGAGGTGATGGCGCGGTTGCCGTGTTTGGCCACCCTGGCGCCGGCGGCGGCGGCGACCAGGGCTGCGCCGGAGGAGATGTTGAAGGTGACCGGGCCGCCGCCGCCGGTGCCGACGATGTCGACCAGCTGGGCGCGCTCCTCAGGGGTGAGCGGGACGGTGAGTGCGCGCCTGCGCATGACGTCGACGAAACCGGCCAGCTCCGGGACCTGCTCGCCGCGGGTGACGAGGACCGTGAGCAGAGCAGTGATTTCAATGTCGGGGACGGCGCCGGCGAGGATTTCGGTGAGGACATCGGCTGCCTGCTCGCGGGTGAGGGCAGTGCCGTCCTCGGCCAGCGGCTTGAGGAGTTCTTTCACAGATGCCATATCTTTCAGCCTAATGGGTCCGGGCAGGGGACTTTCGGCCAGCTGCCCGGTGTTCATCTCATCGTAAACGTCGAAACAGCTCCACTACAGCATCTATGAGTAAAGCCGCAGCAGACACGAATCGAGCGCACGCGTTCAGAATGCGAACGCACACTGATGCCCAGCGAAATGCCTTTCGCATGGTCACTCCCTCCATGTTGTGTTATTGGGCGTTGCCTGCGGGTTCGTCAGCTCGAGCGAGCTGCCGGCTTGTACCTCAAGAATGCGCAACTTGAGGGCGCAACGAAAGCGGGCGCGGAACCGTCCCGCCTGGTCGGCTTTTCAGCCTGCATTCACTATAGTGCAGGGGTCTGTGAAAAACGCGGACTAATTAAACCAGTAAAGAAAACACCAGAATTATTGCTTCACCCCTTTTGCGCTTCCAACGCTGTAGCTCCAGCTTTGACTGGCACCCAACGTGAATCCCAAGTCCGCGTGAAATTTGGAGCTTGTTTGAGGAGCTGCATCTCCGCTCGCCTCTGGAAATAGACGGTAGAGGCGCGAAATCAACTGTGCGTTGTTGGCGTCCGAAACGTTTACCTGCAACGTTATCTCTGAGAGGTTCCAGCCTGAGCCGTTGTAGATTTCGGCCTCCACCCACCCAATGCTATTAATCTGCGCTTGACCTGAGATTTTCGCTACTTCTTCTTTTGGAAGCTCCTTCGGCTCTGGGGCACTCTGTTCGCCGTCGCGAGTTTCCCAGCCCCCTGGAAATAGAATTTCGGTCTCGCCGGTTAATCTGCTGATCCTGACGGGGTAGTCGTTCGCATCAAGTTTCATGTGGTCATACCTGTAGCGGGTAGGCCAGACAAACAGCCCGAAAACGACGAGGACTGCTACTCCCAGCGTCCCGTAAATGGTCGATTTCTTCAAGACAAGCAATTCCGCGCCACGCTTCCGAATCGAGGTTACCGCCGACGTGGATTGGAGCGCTGCCGGCGGCCCGCCCGCGTGCGGGTTCCTCTCGCGCAGCCGCTTGAACTCCGCGATCACGTGCTTCTGGGCCTCCGGGGAGAGCTCCCGGTAAGGCTCGGAGCGTGTCGTAGTAGGCCCGCTGCCTGTCTCCATTGTCGTTGGCTCCGCCGGCCAATTCCCCGCTCGGTCCAGTATGCCGTCGATTGTACCGCTTCTCGCGATAAGTCGATCAGAAAATATCTGCGCCTCCTGGGCGCGCCTGGCTAGCAGTTTGCGGCGCCTTTGGCGGGCAAGATAGTATTTGAATAACGCTGTCACGGTCTCGCTGGCCCCCGAATCACCGGGTCCGGCGCCGAATCCTCGAAACAGCAGCGGTCTGGGCGGTCCCACCTTTAAAATTCACGAATGTCAAGGGAAAAGAGGCGGACCCGCGTAAACGTTGGGGTTGGGCGGTGTCCATGATTTTTCTGGACACCTTCGACCGTTGGTTCGGTGTCCGGTTAGACACTCACACTCTATCATTCTTCGGCTGTGCCGGTGGTCACTTTCGGTTGGGTCATTGGTCACACCGGGGCGCGCGCGGGGCGCGCGGTCGTTTGCTTTTGCTTTGGGCCGGGGGCGGCTGCTCGGCGTTTGCGGGCGCGCGCTGTGCGAGGGGCCAAGTCGAGAGCGCGACCAGTGAAACGCCCGAGCGCGGAAGACTGCGCGAGACTCAGCGCGCGCCGGTTTCGGGGTGGCCC
>DATNHL010000367.1:0-4541 GCA_035604995.1 Occallatibacter sp.
TGGGTGTCTCAAGGATCGTGAATGACCGAGAGCTGTGGGATGAACGCAAGTTGCTTTCCTACAAGCTGTTGTGCCGACGCTGGCCGAAATGCCATGCTTACCCCCGATTTCGCCTTGGTAAAGTATGCGTTGACCCTGGCCGCGGCCCTGGCCGATGACCTGGAGCGCTGGCTGCGCGGCGAGCCGATCAAGGCTCGGCCGGTTGCGGCCTGGGAACAGGTCGTCAAGTGGGTCAAACGGCAACGGACCGTTGCCGGGCTGTGGGCGCTGAGCATCGTCGTTACCTTGATCGCCGTGGCCCAGCTGTTTGGGGCGGGCGCCGTGGTTGTAGCGGGCGCGCTGTGGGTGCTGTGGCTTGGTCTGGCTCTCTACCTGCTGCGGCGGCGGGCCCTGCTTCGTGATGCGGCGGTTCAGGCCGCGTCCGCGGCCAAGTCGATACCCTTGGCCGGCGCGAAGAGCGAGTCGATCCGGGCGCGGCTGGCCGGCGCCTGGGCACGGTTCGTCAAGGAATTCCAGCGCGGGCCGCTGGAGGCCCACCTGCTAACCATTTGGTTCCTTTGGCTTGCCTATTCCTTTGGCGTTGGGTGCGTCCGTGACGTCGTGCATCTGCTGATCGGGGAAATCGCCGCGCGTGTGCTGAGTGCGTTTTTCCACCTCCTCTTTCTGGGCCTGATCCTGCGGCTGCGCGACCCGGCGGCTAAGGTAATCCAGCGCCGGCCGCCGCAGGCCCTCCTGATAGCCATTTTATTGCTTTTCTGGGCCTATTTCATAAGCGTTGCGGGCGTGAAAGACTCTAGGATACACCTCGCCGCGAGTGCGCTGGGTGTGTTCTTCCTCCTCCTCTCTCTGGGCCTGACCTTCTACCTGCTGCGGCTGCGCGACCCGGCGGGTCTGGCCGCGGCCAAGCGAGTTAAACGCCGCCGGTGCCACTGGCGGCTGCCGCGCCAAACCCGGCTTCGTCTCAGGAGGTATCAGCATGCGAGAGTGATTGCCACCGCCCAACCGCGGGAGATATCGCTCGGGAAACTGGTGCCGTTCTTTGCCAAAGTGCTGCTGGGAGCGCTCCTCGGGGCAGGTTGGGGTGGATGGGCCCTCTCGCACCTAGCGGAAATCGGGGCCTTCGGTACTGAGGAGGGGACCACGCTGCTGGTCGTGCTCCTCTCGGCGACGATTGGGGCCCTAGGCGTCGCCATCGTCCAAGCCTATCGGGTGAACCCTTACTTTTACCTGGGCCTTCCAACCTATTTTTTCGTGCCGATGATGTTGCTGAACCATTTCCTGGACACCGACTGGGCACGCGTGCGGGCCTGGGGCTGGGTCGCCGGCCTTGTGGTTCTGGCACTCGTAGCGCTAGGATCGCTCTTAACTTTTTTGGAGCGGTTCGGGTTGATCGGCAAGAGACTGGGCTTTTGGCAGCTCCTTATCGGCACCATGCTGTCGCTGCTCGTCGTCCCGCTAGGGGTGATGATCTCTACTGCTGTATTCGTTGGCCAAATAGGCCAGTGGTGCGGCGGGCAACTCGGGCTTGAGCTCGGCGAGACGTTCGGAGGTCTGCTGCCCATACTCCTGTTTGGCCTCTTACTCATCCCCGGCTTCCATTATTGGGCCAAGATGTCATCGGTTGCATTCACTTTTGCCATGAACCTTTGGATTGGCCTGCTCGTCGTGGTAGCGCTGGCAAACGGCGCCGTTCTCTGGCTGCACCTGGCTGATGGAGCGCAAGGAGTCGAGGTGCGCCAGGTCCGCTCAAGCTTACCCATCAGCGAGGCCGTTGGCGATATCGCCCTGTCCCCGGAAGGGCAGCAGCTCCCAGCCGTGGATGTGTCCATCGGCCCTTCTCCCTCCGCCATTGCTCGCGTCCAGGAACTGCGCCGCCTGGGCCTGCCAGTGGATCGCTTCCTTTGCGCGGTCTTCTCGACGGATGGCCAGCGGCTGCTCTCGGGAGGCACGGACGGCAGCGTGCGCTTGTGGGACCTCGCAAGTGGACAGGAGCTAAGTCGCTGCCAGGGTCATCGCAACAAGGTCATCAGCGTGAGCCTGTCCCCCGACGGTCGCCGCGCCCTCTCGGGCAGCTATGACCGGACGGTGCGGTTATGGGATCTGGCGAGCGGGCGCCAGGTGTGCGTCTGTCGGGGGCACACGGATATCGTTGACAGCGTCGCCTTCTCGGCGGATGGTCACACGGCCCTTTCCGGCAGCCGTGATGGCACTGTCCGCGTGTGGCAACTCCCGGAGTGATCCGCGCATTCTTATTTCCTGCTAGAGCGGTTTCCGCTTGCATGGGCTACGGGATATAATGCCACGGGGGGGTGAGTCCTAGCGGAGGTACGACCATGCGAGCCTATTCCAACGATCTTCGTGAGCGCATCGTCACGGCGGTGGAACGCGGCGAACACTCCCTTCGCGAACTCGCTCACCTCTTCTCCGTCAGTTTGACCTTTGTCGTCCGACTCCTCCAACGACGGCGACAGACCGGGGCCGTACAACCTCGACCTCACGCCGGAGGACAGACGCCGAAGTTGAACGACGCCGACTACACGCAGTTGCGCCAACTCATCCGGGAGCAACCCGATGCCACGCTCGCCGAACTCCGGGCGCAGCTGGGGGTCTCCTGCAGCCTCACCACGATCTTTCGTGCGCTGCGGAAACTGCGGATCACCCGCAAGAAGAAAACTCAGCATGCCCAGGAACAGGACTCCGCTGAGGTCCAGGCCCAGCGCGCCGCCTTCGAGGCGAACCTGGCATCGGTGGACCCCGAACACCTGGTATTCGTCGATGAAATGGGAGCGAACACCGCGATGACGCGGACGCATGGTCGCGCACCGGCAGGCGAACGGGTGTCTGGGTCGGCCCCAGGGAGTTGGCAGAACGTGACGTTGATCGTGGGTCTGCGTTGCTCCGGCGTCGTGGCCCCCCTGGCCTTTGAGGGAGCGACCGACCAGTTGGCGTTCCAGACGTATGTCGAGGAGGTGTTGGTTCCCACACTGCAACCGGGCGACGTGGTGGTGTGGGACAACTTGCAGGCGCACAAGGACAGGGAAGTAATCCGAGCGATCGAGTCCGTGGGAGCGACAGTGAAGCCGCTCCCGGTGTATAGCCCGGACGAGACACCGATCGAGGAAATGTTCTCCAAGACCAAGGAGTATCTTCGTTCGGTAGCAGCGCGTACGACGGAAACAGTCATCGCTGCGATGGGAGTCGCTCTCCAACTCGTCACCATCAGCGATATCCAGGGTTGGTTCCATGATCGAGCGGCGTATGCCATGCAAAAGTAAACCGCTCTAACCGAAGTTTTCCAGCAACTCCTTCCCCTCCCGCAGCGCCGCGACCGGGTCGGCACTCTGGGGATTCAACTCGAGCGACACCGGCGCGCGTAGCACAAATGGCGACGCTCCACGTAGGTTGCTGTCCAAAAACGGCGTTGCGGGTAAAATCGTACCGGGGAGAGAAACGGGTCGGGAGCTATGCCGTTGCGTTTTTTCCCGACTTCCCCGGCTTTGTGAACGTTTGTTCGTCTGGATGTGAACAAAACGACTCCTACCCTGAGTGAAGCCAATAAACCCAGCGGCCAGCGCGGCCGCCGCCACGCAGGGAAGGAGTCTTCCATGATCCTATTCGGCATCCCCCAACCCGTCCAGCGCTTCTTCGCCCCCGTCCTCCCCGGACTCCCACGCCCCATCCGCAACGCCCTCCCGACCATGGTCCTGGCCCTGCTGCTCGCTCCCCACCGCCGCTGTCTCAAGACCCTCGCGGGCGTCGTCCTCGGCTGCCGCGAGCACGCCTCGACTATCTCACGCCGCCTCCGCAACGCTACCTGGCGCACGCGCGACTGGTTCGTCTCCTTGTATGACCAATGCCTCGATGACATCCATGACTATGAGCGACGCCTGGCCAGGCAGCAACACCGGGCCAAGCGCCCGTGGATGGCTGTGATCGATACCACCTATCACAGCACCCACGCCGAGCAGATGGAGAACCTTATCCCCATGAGCCGCCGCCGCCGCCCCGGCGGCCGCGAGGCCCGGCAACACGCCTTCGTCATGGGGCTGCTGATCACCGAGTGCGGCATGCGCATCCCGCTGCCGCGCAAGAGCTATTACACCGAGGCGTATTGTCAGCGCTACGGCCGCCGCCATCGCACGCAGGTGCAACTCGCCGCCGACATGCTGCGCGACATCCGCCTGCCGGACGACGTCGAGCTGACCGTGGTCTTCGACAGCGCCTTCGACGCGGATGTTGTCCACCGGATTTGTCGTCAACGCGGCTATCGTGCCGTTTTTCCCCTGGATCCGAACCGTACGCTGTCCGCCGGCCCCGAGGTCGAGGCCGACGGCTTGCGGGGCCACAAGGTCGTTCATTGGACGCGGAGTTGGTCTCGGGAGGAGTTCACGCAGCTCGAGCTGGGTCCAATCCCGAAAAGGGGTGAAGGTAAGTGGGCTTTCGGGTATCCTAGGCGATGGGCGCCCACGGCTTATTCCCACCAGGAGGCTGCGCCATGCAAGTCTGCACCGATTCCCTACGCAACTCGCCCGTCCCGCCGC
>DATNHL010000368.1:0-15589 GCA_035604995.1 Occallatibacter sp.
GGTCGAAATAGGATTGTCCCTTGGCCATCCAGGCTGCCATCAGGTCAGAGCCAGCTGTTCCGAAGGCTTTCTGACCGAACCGTAGCGCCAAGGAAAAGGGCCGGTTCCTGGAACCATCAGCTATGCTCACTTTCCGCCAACCGCTTCGCCCGCCACAGGGCCCCGTTGAGTGCGACGACTCCCTCGCGCGCCACCGGCATCTCCGGCGCGGCTGCAGCCAGGCCGGCAAAGAAGGCCTCGCGCACGATCCTCATCTTTTCCACCACGCCGCCTGTCCAGGCCACCGGAACCTCGCCCGCGATGTGGTGCTTCCGCCGCAGCTTTTGGCGCACCAGCAGCACAAAGTCCACCAGGTCGGCCCCGGCCTGGTGCAGTACTTCAACCGCCACCGCATCGCCGGCCTCGGCCAATTCATTGATCGCCGGCCCCAGCGCGGCAAAGTCCGGTCCCGGCGTGCTGTCGCCCAGGTTCACCAGGTCATCCAGGCTCGGGGTACCCCAGATCTGCCCCACCTTCTCAAGAATTTGCGTCGGCTTCTCGCGGTCGTGGGCCCACAGCGCCCGGCGCACGCTGTTCACTCCGATCCAATAGCCTGATCCCTCGTCACCCAGCCGCGAACTCCACCCGCCTGCGCTTTCCCGGCTTCCGTCGGCCGCGCGGCCAATGGTGTTTGAGCCGGTTCCGGCAATCTGCAGAATTCCCGGCCCGCCCTGAAAAGCCGCGTCGAGCGCAATCACCTGGTCCCCCACCACCTCGAAGCGTTCCACCCCAAAGTCGCGGAAGACCGCCGCGATCCATTCGGAAACGCCCGGCATGGTAGCGCTGGCCACTCCGCACGAAGCGGCATCGACGCTGTTGACGCCGGCCTCGGCAAAGACTTCCTTGAGCACCTCGCGCAGGTTGGCCTCCGCCGCTTCCGCGCCCACGCGAAGCCGTTTGATGGAGCCATTCTCCGTATGTGCCAAAACCCGCTCACCGGTTACAATCGAGGCGCGGGTTCGAGTCCCTCCGCCATCAATTCCTAAAACGACCTTCATTCTTTCTGAACTCCTTCACGGGCCCGCTAGCAGCGCCTATTTCCCCTGGTCGGCGCCCCCGTCACGCAAGGTTCCGGCCAGCACATTCAGGCTTCCGTCGGTCCCGGGAGGGGTAAGACCGAGCAGCCGAGCCAGCCAGGGATACAAATTCACATTCTCGAATGGTGCAACCGTCTTTCCCTCAACTATATCGGGTCCAGCCGCAAAGAAGCTCGCTTTCATCTCCGGCATTTTGCGCGGATCATAGCCGTGCATGCCTCGAATCAGCGGCTGGTCGGGCTTCCCGGCTGGCGGTGCGTGGGCGCGAATGGCGTACGGGCCGGTTGCAATCACCACCGGATCGCCTTCCCGCGGATTCTGGTTGTAATTCAGCGCCGCCGGCACATCTTTGCGGCGGTAGACCACAAACCGCGACGAGGCCTGTTTCAGCTTGTCGTAGACGCGAGCTCGGTCTTCCTCGGCCTTGCCGTAGAGCAGCGTCCCCGCCGTTTCAAAGCCGGTCAGGTCGGCAAACTGGTCCAGCGTAATCCAGCCGCCCTCCGCCTTGGCCATGCCGTGGTCACTCACAATGACCAAATCGACGGGCAAACCGGTTGCGTCCAGTCCCGCCTTCAGCTTACCGACCAGCCCGTCCATCTTGAGCACGGCAGCTTTTGTCTCCGGAGCGTCGGGGCCGAACTCGTGGCCCTCGTGGTCCGGCTCGGAGTAGTAGAGCGTGATGAAATGCGGCCGGTCCGCCTCGGGCAGTCGCAGCCATGCCAACACCTGCTGAATACGCGCCGCATCGTCGATCTTGTCGTCGAAATGCAGGTAATAGGTAGGCTGGAACCCCGCAATCTTGGCCTCCGAACCAGGCCAGAAGAAGCACGCCGTGCGCATCCCCTGACTCTCCGCCAAACTCCATAACGGAGTGCCGCTGTACCACGAGCCATCGCTCACGGCCTTCGCGTCACCGATCCCATAGCGCGCCTGCTTCGTTTCATCCCAAAAGCTGTTGGCCACCAGCCCGTGATGCTCGGGATAAAGCCCCGTGACGATGGTGAAGTGGTTGGGAAAGGTGAGCGAAGGGTAGCTCGGCAGCATGCCCTCCGGAGCCCACACGCCGTGCTTGCCCAGGGCCAGCAGATGCGTGGCGCCGTCGCGTTTGGCATAGTCCCAGCGAAAGCCGTCAAGCGACACCAGCACAACGTAATGTGCGTGTTGTGCGGCCGCCGAATTAGGCCCGTGATCGACATGCAGAACCGGCAGCGGAGGGTTGGGCGCGTCCTGATTGGGCGCACCGTGAAGGGAAGGCTGCTGAGCTGCCAGGCTGACGGCAAACAGAAGGGCGAGCGACCGAAGAGCCATGCGGTTCAGGGCGCGAAAACGCATGAGCAACACCTCCGCTCAAGCTTATCGCACGGGATGGGGCATTGGCCGCCAAGCCTGCATTCCGGCCGGTCCCTGAGCAGCAGGTGTTCCCGGCGCAGCAACGGAGGCGGCGGTGGTATACGATTTCCGCATGGCTCGCTCTCGTGCTTTTCTCGCTACAGTTTTTGCCCTCGCGGTCCTGCCCCCAGCGCACCTGCCCGCACAGGGCATCGCCCCCGCGCCGCCCCTCGGCTGGAACAGTTGGGACGCCTACGGCCTCACCATCGACGAGGCCGGCTTCCGCGCCAACGCCACCGTGCTGGCGCAGTTGCGCGAGTTCGGCTGGGAGTACGCGGTCATCGACGAGGGCTGGTACATGCAGGACCCCTTCTCCGACAAGCTCGAGACGCGCAAATATGTATGGGACTTGAACGGCATTCTCATTCCTGCCGCCAACCGCTTCCCTTCCTCGGCTGCCGGGGCGGGTTTCAAGCCGCTGGCCGACTGGGTCCACGCCAAGGGCCTCAAGTTCGGCATTCATATTGTCCGCGGCATTCCCCGCCAGGTGGTGAAGGACAACCTGCCCATCGCCGGCTCCAACTTCCACGCCGCGGACGCGGCCGACCTCACCTCGCCCTGCCCCTGGGACGACGGCAACTGGGGCGTCGCGGACAACCCCGCCGGCCAGGCCTACTACGACTCCATGATGCGCAAGTACGCCTCCTGGGGCCTGGACTTCATCAAGGTCGATTGCATCAGCGACCACCCCTACCGGCCCACCGAGATCGACCAGATCGGCAAGGCCATCCGCAAAGCCGGCCGTCCCATCGTCCTCAGCCTTTCGCCCGGGCCCACGGCCCTCGAACACGCGGTCGAAGTGGCCGAGCGCGCGCAGATGTGGCGCATCTCCGACGACCACTGGGATGTGTGGACCGCGGAGCACAAGCCCGGCAATGGGGAATTTCCCTTCGGCACGCGCGACGCCTTCGACCGTCTGGCCAGTTGGGTTCCGTATGTAGGCCCAGGTAGCTGGCCGGACGAGGACATGCTGCCTTTCGGCTGGCTCGGGCCCCATCCCGGATGGGGCGATGCGCGCCAGTCGCGCGAGACGCCTGACGAAGAAAAGACCGAGTTCACGCTCTGGGCCGTGGCGCGCTGCCCGCTGATCCTCGGCGCAAACCTCACCAAACTCGACAGCTATACCCGCTCGCTCATCACCAACCAGACGCTGCTGTTCATAAACCAGGCCTCGTCGTTTAGCCGCCCGGTGGAGGCGTCGAGTCTGCCCGCCGGCTTTGAAAACGCCCGAGTCTGGCGCGCCACCATCAACGCTCCCGGCGCCCGCGGCTACGCCGAGTATTTCGCCTTCTTCAACCTCGACAGCAAACCCGTCACGCTGCGTGCAACGTGGAAAGAACTGGGCCTCGACAATGGAAAACATGCGGCCGAGGATGCATGGACGATGGACATGGGCAAACCCTCGAAAGACCTGACCGTAACCTTGCCTGCACACGGCAGCACGGTAGTCGAAGTGCAGTGAGGCGAGCGGCGCGCCACCCGCCCGGTTGTGCGAAACTGATGTGTGCGGCGGACGGCCCCAGACAAGGGTGCTCGCCGACAGGAAAGTTCTATGCCCGTCCTACGTTCTGCTTTTATTGCTTTATCCAAAAATCGTGCCTTGCGTCGGTTCTGTGAGCACTCCCGGTTTGGCCGCAAGATGAGTTCCCGCTTCGTCGCGGGACTGGAGATCGGCGACGCGCTCCGCGTAGCCGAGGCCGTCAACCGCCAGGGAATGCTGGTGACCCTCGATTCACTCGGCGAGAGCGTCAGCTCCGAGGTCGAGGCGCACCGCGCGGCCGATATTTACCACCAGTTGCTTGACGCGATTGGCGCGCACAAGCTGAATGCCAACATCAGCGTCAAACTCACGCAAATGGGGCTGGAACTCTCGCCCAGCCTGGCCGAGACCATCGCCGTGAGCCTCGCCGGGCACGCCAAATCCGTAGGCAGTTTTCTGCGCATCGACATGGAAGATTCGTCGCTGACCCAGGTGACCCTGGAGATCGTGCGCCGGCTCCATGCGCGGCCCGAGCTCAGCGATTCCATCGGTGTTGTGATCCAGGCCTACCTTTACCGCTCGCAGTCCGACATCGAACAGCTGGTGGCCGACGGAATCCGCGTCCGGCTGTGCAAGGGCGCATACAATGAGCCGCCCGAGGTGGCCTTTCCGGCCAAGGCCGACGTGGACAAGAACTACCTGGAACTGACCAAAATACTGCTCGAGAGCCCCATCTACCATGGCCTGGCCACCCACGACGAAGCCATGATCGCGGCGGCCAAGACGTTTGCCCGGGAGCGCGGCATCGAGCCCGGCCACTTCGAGTTTCAAATGCTCTATGGAGTGCGCCGCGACCTGCAGCGCAGCCTCGTCCGCGAGGGCTACAACGTGCGGGTTTACGTTCCCTTTGGCCGCGAGTGGTACCCCTACTTTATGCGGCGGCTGGCGGAACGCCCTGCCAATGTCGTCTTCCTGGCCAAAAACTTCTTCCGCTCCTGAGGTTCAGGGCCGAAATCCTTTTGTGATCAGGGGAGTTTTGTCGCTGAGCCCCGGCTGTGTCAGGCTATGAATCCTGAAAATTGGGCTGCATCCGCCCAGATCGGCAATGCTGTGTGCGGCTCGTGATTCAGAACTTCCCACTGAGCCTCCGGTGGAGTGAGGCGTAGCGCGGATGAGCTAGTCGGCGCTGTTTTCCTGGGTCCTGCGCGTCCTGCGCTGATACTGCTTCTTCAGCATGGTTGGTTTTCTGCACAGGGGACACTCCCACGGGTAGTACCCGAAAAGAGAATAGATATTTTGTTGCAGAAATCCCCTGCGCGACAAACGCCGCATGCTGGTTCCGCACTTCTTGCAGTACATGTCCATCACCCTTCCATCAGTTGTCGAGCAACCCCCGAGCAGGAAACCTGAACCCTTCAAACTTTAACCAAGACATCACAAATGAGAAGCATACCTGTTTTGGAGGAATATGCCCACGGAATTTCGTTGGTCCTCGGAGGAGAGGCACACGGAATTCGAATTAACCCCCGAGACGCTCTTTGGAATCCATCAGCAAAGAAATCAGAGGGTCTCCAGCAACCTTCTGAGCAATCGGATCGCCAATCAAACCAGGCCTGCAATTTAGCTCGTATGTGATTGATAAATAATGTACTAGGATGACGCCCTCGGGGACTTATCCGCGAGACCGGGGCGTGGGACGCCTCTCAGGTTTTACTCAGCCCGCTGCAAAACATGCGTCCCTTGCGGCTTTCCAATCCACCGCAACAAAGCTCCTGTCCCCGTTGTTACCTTTGTCCGCTCTGCCCCGCCCCGTCCCCCAGCCGCGCCAGCCCCTGCCTGGCCAGGTCGGCAACCGCCCTGGCCAGCGTCGACGAGGCGTTTAACGACTCCGGGCGCTCCAGCCTCAACCCCAGCTTGACCGCATATTCGCGAAACAGAATGTCCACGTCAAAGAGGATCTCCACATGGTCGCAGAGAAAGCCGATCGGCTGGAGAACGAGGGTCTTTACACCGGCTGCGGCAATCGAGTCGAGGGTGCTCTCAACCGAGGGGCCAATCCATGGGCCCCGGCTCGCGCCCTGGCTCTGGAACGCAAACCACCACTGCGGGATTTCGGGAACGCGTTCGGCCACCAGCGCGGCGGTCCCCTTGGCCTCCTCGGCATAGGGGTCGGCCCCGCTGCCCGGCCACAGCCGCGGCTGGGCATCTTGAATTTGGCTGGCCGCCGGCGCCTGTATCGTACGGCAAGGCACGCTGTGCGCCGTGAACAGCACCGGCACGGGGTGGCCAACCTCCGCGCCCAGCCTGCTCAACGCCGGGCGCAGCCGCTCGGCAAAGGCCTCGATCAGCAGCGGATGGTGCGCCCACCCTGGGGTAAAGTCGATGCGCAGCCCGCCCGCCTCGGCTTCCACCGCGCGCCGGTAAAGCCCCACGCTGGTGCGCGAGTTCTGCGGCGCCATGCAGATCACCGCGGCCTCTTCCACGTCATCGGCGCGCATCTGCCGCACCACGTCGGGGATATACGGCCGCCAGTTGCGCATGCCCACATAAACCCGAACCGCCTCGCCCGCGGCAGCCAATTCTGCTTCCACAAGCCGTCCCTGTTCCTGCGTAATCTCGGTCAGCGGGCTGCGCCCGATCAGCGAGTAGCGGTGCTGGATCTCCTCAATCACCGCCTGCGGCAGCGGTCGCCCGCTCACCACGTTGCGCAGGTACTCGGGAATCTGCTCGACCGTCTCCGGAGTTCCGTGCGCCAGCAGCAGGACGGCCTGTTTAGCCATTGCCGCCCTCCAGCCGGAACTCGCGGACCATGCGGACGACGGCCTGCACGTTCTCGACCGGAGTGTTGGGCACGATGCCGTGCCCAAGGTTGAAGATGTGCCCGGGCCGCCCGTTGGCCGCGCGCAGAATCTCCTTCACCCGCAGCTCCAGCACCTCTGCTGGCGCGAACAGCGTAATCGGGTCCAGATTTCCCTGCACCGCGTGCCCGTGCCCCACCGCGCGCCAGCCCTCGTCGAGCGGCTGCCGCCAGTCCAGGCCAATCACGTCGGCGCCGGTCGCGGCCATTTCCGTCAGCAATCCGCCCGTCTCGACGCCAAAATAAATCACCGGCACACCCATCTGTTGCACCGCGCGAACCAGCCGCTTCGAGGCCTCGAAGGCGTAGTCGCGATAGTCGGCCAGCGCAAGCGACCCCACCCAGCTGTCGAAAATCTGAATGACGTCCGCCCCGGCCTGCACCTGCAGCCGGCAGTAGTGCTCCAGCACGGTGACGATCTTGTCAAGCAGCAGCCGCCAGGCCAACGTGTCGCGATACATCATCTGCTTGGTGTGGATGTAGTTCTTTGAGCCGCCGCCCTCGATCATGTAGCTGGCCAGCGTGTAGGGCGCGCCGCAGAAGCCGATGATGCCCAGCCGGTCGCGAAAGTGCGTCGCCACCTTCTGAATGGCCCGCGCCACATAACCCAACTCATCTGCCCGGTCCGTGCGAAGGGCCCTCACATCCTCCGCGGTCCGAACGGGGTGGTGCACAACAGGCCCCTCCCCTGCCTGGAACTCAAACGGCAGGCCCATCGGCTCCAGCGGCAGCAGCAGGTCGGCAAAGATGATGGCCGCATCCACGCCCAGCTTCTCCGCCGCCGTGATCGTGACCTCGGCGGCAATCTCGGGCTGCTTGCAGATCTCCACCAGCGTATGGTGCTTGCGCACGTCGCGGTATTCCTGCATGTAGCGCCCTGCCTGGCGCAAAAACCAGACAGGCGTGCGGTCGACGGGGCGGCGCAAACAAGCGCGCACAAAGCGGCTGCCGTCGAGAATGGTGTCGGGGGTGGCCTCGACAGCGGGGGTCGGGTCAGTGGGTTGCATATACAGTCGATTTTAACGGGCAGGGTCCCCGAAAGGGAAAGCTAGGAAACCCATCCGCCGCATTGCCCCTTTTTCTTCCAAACTCCATCCTTCTTTTCCAACAGCATTGTCGTGCCGTTCCCGCAGAGGCGGCCGCAAACAAAGCTGAAGGAAACGAGCGCATGCGTGTGAGATCTGTCGAATTGAATCTCGCTGAGTGTCAGCAGGCCGTGCGCGAAACCATTGTCAACAGCCTCGTCCACTGATTTGCCCTTTTGAATGGCCTTCCCGGGATCGTTATCGGAAACTTCCTTTTGCCCGGCTGCGGAATCGACCAGGTGGAACTCGAAAGGACCAAGCTGCGCCAGGTCCTCCGGGCGGATGCGATGAACTTGCCCGGCTGCAACGGCCTCCAGTCTCAAACCCTTCAGGCATGTCTTGTCCACGGAGTCGCCCTGCGCCGCGATCGGGTCCGTGAGGACACCCAGATTGACTGCTGCCTTCTGCCCCTCATACCAACTCACCAGCGTGGCTCGGTAGACAGCGAGTTGCTCTGCCGTGAGTGGCTGGCTCGCAACTTTGGGTGGGGCTTCAGCGGACTGCGCAGCGAGTCCGGAACCAACGCAGATAAAACCACTCACAGCGAGGAAGAGTGCCGCACCGGCTCGGAGTGCAGGAAGCGGGAGAGTCAGGATCATTGGTTCCTCCATTGGATTGGGATGCTGCAGAGTTAGACACCACCAGAGGGAAAACCGGATCGGCGGGCAGTTTTGAAGCGATAGGTCGACAGGAGCGCTACAATACTTACATGAGTGACATCGTAAGGAGCCGAGCATGAGTGCAACCCAATCCACCGTCATCAGCATGCGCCTGCCCGCGGAAAGCGGCCAGCGTCTCAAGCGTATGGCCCGCCGCCACGGCTGGACGGCCAGCGACGCCAGCGCCCGCCTCGTCGAAGAAGGCCTGCGCCGCTCGGAGTTCGCTTTCATCGACTTTCGCGACTCGGCGGCCGGCCGCCAGGCCTGCCTGCAGGGAAGCTCACTCGCGGTATGGGAGGTTATCATGCTGGTCCGCTCCCATAAGGGCAATGCGGCCGCCGTGGCCAGGCGCCTCAAATGGCCGCAGGCGAAGGTCTTGGCCGCCATCCATTACGCAGAGGCATTTCCCGATGAGATCGACGAGGCCATCGCCGACAACGCCGCGACGGACTTCAAGGCACTGAAGCAGATGCTGCCCCAGACCTTAGAATTCATCGCCGGGAGAGCCGCGAAGCGTTGAGATGCTGAAGCTCCTGCTCGATGAGCACATCTCGCCCCAGGTAGCCAAAGGCCTGCGCCGCGCCGTCCCCCGGATAGCGGTTTACGCCATGGCGGAGTGGGAAAACGGCAACTTCCTCGGCCAGGACGACGCAGCCTGCATGCGCCAGGCCGCCGCTCAGCGCTTGACCCTGGTCACTTACGACCGCAGAACGATTCCTCCGCTGCTGAAGGCCTGGGCCGAGGCAGGGCTGCGACACGGCGGAGTCGTCTTTGTGGACGAAAAGACCCTATCCCCCGCGGACATTGGCGGGCAGGTCAGGGCTCTGCGCGATCTGGTGCGCGAGACCGGGGCTTGGGATTGGCACGATCGAGTCTTGTTCCTGCGGCGGTAAGCCCAACCACGCGGCCCGCTACTTCGTCTCCACGTGCAGCACCCGGATCTCCGGGTAAGCCCCGTCCCAGTCGGGATTCACCGTATCGAAGATCAGCCGGAAATCCGCCCCCGCGCCGGAGACGAGCGGAGCGGCAGAAACCGGCTCCAGATCGACATAAGGCTGCCTGATGCGAATGAGCTTCAGCGGCTGAGTCTCGTTCTGCGCCACCTCGTGGGCAAAGGTGCGGAACAGCACCTGCACGGTGATGCCGGTGACCGTGCGCGGCCCGGTGTTGGCAATGTGGCCGTCGAGATACGTCACCTTCCCCCCGGCCAGGTTCGACGACTCGCTCATGGCCAGCCCACTGATGGGCAGGCTGACCGCATAGACGTCGGGCGTTGCGGTAATGGGAGCAACCGTAGGTTTCGGCTTCCCGTGTTCCAGAACCAGCACAACCACGGCGGCCACAATCACAACCACGGCGACTGCGATGGCCATCGGCAACCAGTTGCGCTCCTGCGTCTCGGCGGAAGGCGTTGCGGAAGGAACGAGTTGGGGTCCAGTGCTCACGAGCGGATTTTACACCCGTTACGAAAGGAATTGTCAGCCGTCCCCCGTTCTTGTTAATTGAAAGGCGCTTTTTCGCCATTGGCCGATAGGAAGCTTGTGAGAGAGAATCTTCACCGGATCTCAACCAGCTTGTTGAAATCTTCGCCTGGGCTCAAGCGTCTAAAGATGCAGGCGCCAGGAACGAGCCGCCAGGCAACTGCGTAACCTTGCTGCAAGGCACTGAAAGGCAGGCCACGATGCAAACCTCCACCCAATCCGCGCCCCTCTCCCTGCCCGCGCCCGCGCAATCCAGAAGGCGGGAAGACTGGACCTACCAGGCAGTCACCGTGGCGGCCATGCTGCTGGTGCTGGGCAGCCTCTGGGTATTCTGAGCGCCTGTCGCGTATCTCGGCGTGCCTCGTTGTCGTGTATTTTGGGGTTTTCCAGGCCGCGGAAGAATCCAGCAGGTCGGTAAGCCGGGACTTCAGTCCCATTGCAAAGCCAATAAAATCAAAGTTTTTCCCTGCTCCCTGAATCTCCCACCGGCATCGCCGGCGGCCTTTTCCAAACGCAAAAAAGGGAGGAGATGCGATCTCCTCCCCTCAAAAGCGAACCGGCAGCAGTTCTACGGCACCGTGAAGGGACGCAAGCCGTCCGTCGGGAAGATTCCCGTGGGCCCGGTTGCGGTGGAAGGCTGGGCGCGGAACAGGTAGTGAATCGAGAACCCGGCGCTTACCGCGGAGTAGTTGCGGGAGTTGTTGGCGCTCATGAACCCTCCGGCAAACCAGTGCGGCCCGATCTGGTAGGCCACGTGGCTGCGCAGGTCGTAGTTGGGCCCAACGCTGGTCTTCGCCGGGAGCATGGCGTTGTTCATGGCCGTCTCCAGCGCCTTGTCCACGGCCAGCGGCCACAGCGGCGTCAGGTCCTCCTGGAAGGCCTGCACGCCCAGGCTGCCGAGAACGTCGTAGTGCCAGTGGATGCCGTAATGGCCAATCCACGTGAAAGGCACGTTGGCCAGGAAGTAAGACTGTGGGCTGAAGTAGCCGCCCATGCCGTGCGTGAAGGCGTCTTCGTTGTGCGTGTAGTGCATGCCGAAGAAGTTGGCGCCGATGCTCACCGTGCCGTACTCCGGCATGGTCTTCAGCCGCCAGTAAGCGCCGCCGGAGCCGTCGATGCGCGCATTCGTCTCCACCTGGTACCCGGTCAGGTACTGGCCGCCCACGCCCACATAGAAGCCCGACTCCGCATCCCCGCGCGAAAACTGCACCTGGCCCTGGTTGGCCACGATGCCGCCCCAGATCTGTCCCAGGCTGCCCAGCGTGTTTCCACTCGGGTCGCGCAGGCCCGAGTAGGAAAGCTGCGTATCCTTGACCGGGTCGCGGCTGAAATTGATCGCGAAAGGCCCATTGCCCGGCTTCCACATCGCCCTGCCGGTGAAGGTGGCCACCAGGAAACCCGCGGGCGTGTAGCCGCCTGCCAGGGCCAGGTGCGGGAAGGCCAGTTGCACCTCGCCGCCAATGCCCACCGCATTCTGCTGCGCCGGCGGAGTGGTCGCGGTGCTGGTCAGCGTGCCGATGGGCTGCGGAATGGTCACCAGCGCCGACCCGGCGGTGGTCGACTCCTGCACCGTGATCACGCTGCTGCCGTCGGCCTGTCCTGAGTCGAGGAAGACCGGCTTGGCGGCGATGGTGAGCCGGGTGTTGTAACCCAGCGGCATGGAGACCTCAAACGGAGCCTCGAGCGCCGCCAGATGGTCGTATCCGAGGCTTCCAGACCGGTAATTCAGGACATCCGCACCGCCCATCCAGGGGCTGTAGCCGGCTTCGATCGAGCGCAATTGCATCTCCGCCTCATCGCGCGGACTTACCGGATTCGCCTGCCGCTGGATGCGCACCCACGGACCGCGCAGCGGCGGCAGGTTCCGCTGCTGGAGTTCCTCGTCGGTGAGCCCTGTGTCGGTGGTCGGAGCAGGAGGCGGGGCCGGCGTTTCGGCCGGAACCTGCGCCAGCTGCGGTGCCTGGGGCTGCTGCGCGCTCTCCGCCGCCAGAGCCTGACTCAGTGTCGGCGTGCCCGGCTGGCTGGCCTTGGCCGCCGCAGTGGTGGCGGGCTTCTTCTTCGCTGTGGAACGAGCGGCGTGAGGCTTGGCGGCGGGTGGAGTTGTCTGAATCGGCGGCGTGGGCTGCACCTGTTGCTGTTTGGGCGCCGAATACGCGCCCGTCGCCGCCTCCTGCGCCGAAGGCGTGTACTGCGCCACGTTGTACTGGCCCGTGCCGGCGGGAGCCGCGTGCGGGCTGGGCTGCGGACCCACGGGGCTATTCGGCAGGTTGTGAATCACCGCCGCCGAACCCTGCGTGAGCTGCCCGTCGGTCTGGTCGGCAAAGAGAGCCTGCGCCTGGGCAGCCACGGGCCCCATCGGCTGTGCCGTGATGCGCAAGCCGGGCGTGGGCGTGGCGCCGGACGCGGAACTCGCGGGCCTCGCCGGAGGCAAGTGTGAAGTCTGCCCCGCCGCACTCCCTGACACAGGCTCGGTGGAGTCGACCGTCTCTTCCGAGGGCGGCAGCTTCATCCTGCCCGCGTAAGGCGACTGAGCGGAGGACACAGTGCTCGGCGTTGCCTTGAAGTCCGTGTGCACCTGAGGCCCGGCCTGGCGCGCGGCAGAGTGAGCCCAAAGGCCTTCCACCTGGCGCCGCTGCGAGCCGGTGAGGTCGGCGCGGGCGTCGAGCCGCTGGAGAAGCGGGCGGAGCGCGTGGTCGTCGGCCAGGTTATCGAGCAGAAAGGCGTGTTGCACCTCGAGGGCGGCGGGCACGGCCGCATGGCGCCGCAGGCAGAGGTCTTCCACGCGGTCGAGGATTTCGGCGGCGTGGGCAATGTCGCCCACGGAGACGTACAAATCAGCTTCGGCCTGCACGAATTCGACGTCGGCCTCCAGTTGAGCGCGGACGCCGGGGGGAATGCTGGCAAGCTGCTCGAAGGCCTCGGCGTTGCGATTGCCGGCCACCAGCGAGAGAATGAGCCCCTTCCATGCGTCGGAGCTCTGCGTGCGGGGCGCATTGGCGGACGGCTGCGCCTGCCCGGCGTTGCCCTGCTGCGGTCTGGGTGCCTCGGCAGTTACCGCCATGAGCGCTCCAGGGGCGGCGCGCTTGGCGGAAACGGCCCTGGGAGCGAACGAAGCGGTGCGGAAGGAGCCGAAGCCGCCCCGCATCCGAAACCGATCCTTGGGATTGATCTGCAATGTGGCCGCCATGAGCCGCGGCCGGCCATCGTCCAGCCTGCCGAGGCGAGGATTGCGCTCAGGATCAGGCGTCGCGCCCTGCGCGCGCCGAAGCGGCTGGCTTGCGATCCGCGTTCTGCCCCAAGTCCAGGACTGGGGAACATAAACCGGCGCGCTGGGCGGCTGGCCCTGGTTCCCAGAGGGAGGATAGACCGTTGGAGGCTGCGGCTGGGGCGTCTGGTCCCGTTTCTGCTGCGTAGGCGCCTGCTGGGCGGGCTGAGGGTTCGGCGTAACCACCACCGGCGCAGACCCGTTAACAGACCTGTTATAAGGATCGGGCCCGTAGGCCGGCAGCGCCGGCACTTTGGTGGTCTTCGGAAAGGGCTCGTTGTCGGGATTGAGCAGTCGCTCCAGGTCGGCCGCGGTCACGGCGCGATGGGCCTTCGTGTCCTGTTCGGGATAAACCAGCACATGGGCCAGCTTTTCCTGGGGCGAAGCCGTAGGCATGGCGGCCAGCGAGGCGCGATAGTAGTCGGCGGCACGGTGATTGTCGCCGCGGGCCTGTTCGTAGCGCGCGGCCAGCGACAGAATCGCGGGATCGCGCGGGAAGCGCTCCAGCGCCTGGCGCAGCCAGAGTTCGGCCTGGCTCTTGGCGTTGGCCGCAAGCGCCGCTCCGATGGCGCCCTCAAAGTCCCCCGCCGTCGCGTCCTGCATGGGGACGGTCTTGTAAAGCGCCAGCGACTCTTTCGCACGTCCCACCTGCACATAACCGCCGGCCACGGCCTTGCGCACGGTCAGGTTGTCGGGGAAGGCCTGCGACGCGGCGTCCAGAATGTCCACCGCGCGCTGCACGTTGCCATTGTCCATGGCAGCCCCGGCGCGGCGCACGCTCCAGTTGGCCCAGATATTCTGCACCATCTCCCGTTGCTCGGTGGTCAGGTCGGTGCGGCTGCCCAGGCGCATCAGCTGCGGATAGAGCAGCCGGTCGTTGCCCGCGTTGAACAGCAGCCACGCATTCTGAATCTCGATGGCGGCGGGCGGCGGCGTGTGCAACCTGGCGTAGTGAGCCTGCACGCGACTCATGAACTCGATGGCGTGCCTCAAGTCGCCGGCGGCAGCGTAGAGGCTGGCTTCGGTCTGCACAAACTCGTTGTCGCCGTCGAGTTCCTTCCGCACCGGCGCGGGGATCGCCGCAATCTGCTGCATCGCCTCGCTGTTGCGATTGGTGGCCTGCAGTGCGGCGATCAGACCCTTCCAGGCAGCGGCGCGCTCAGGATTGCTCGCCACCACCTGCTGATAAATCGCATATGCGTGCGCAGTGTCGTTGCGCAGCAAATACATTCCCGCCAGCTGCAATTCGAGCGCCACGCCGGGCTGCCCGCCTGCGGCGATCTCAATTTTCGCCGCTCTCTCCAGCAGTCCCTGCGCCACCTCGTACTGGTTGGCCTGCTGATAGATGGCCCCCAGCATGGTCAAGAAGCCCGGATCGCCGAGCGCTGCCTCGTAAGTGGCCGGCGGCATCTTCTTGATCTCTGCGATGGCCTGCTCGTCCTGCCCCATCTCGTGGCGGACGCTCACCATGCCCATCCATGCCGACAGGTTGCCGGGATCGTCGCTGAGCAATTGCGCGTAGAGCGCCGCTGCCTGGTCGTAGCGCTTGGCTGCGGTCAGGATTCCGGCGTATTCCAGCTTGGTGTCGGTCTTGAGCGAGGCCCCGTTGTCGGGAAACGGCAGCGCCAGAGCCTGTTCCAGCACGCGCTGGGCGTCTGCGCCGCGGTTCTCCGCCTGGTAGAGGTTGGCCAGCGTGTGCAAATATTCGGCGTCCCCGGTCAACGCCGCCTGCACCCGGGCTGGCATGCGCTCCTCAACCGCCAACGCCTTCTCGTTTTGGTTGTCGCGCGCGTAGGCCAGGAACAGCCCGCGCCAGCCGTCGGTCGAGTCCGGCTGCACCTTCGTCAACTGGTCGTAGATCAGCACGGCGCCGCTGTATTGTTGTTGCCTCACCATCAGGCCGGCCAGCCCGTTGAGCGCCTCAGGCGAGCTCGCACGCATGCTCAGCGCCTCGCGGTATTTGGCCGAGGCCTCTTCGTACTGGTTCTGCTCCAGGGCCCGCGAAGCCTGCCCCATCACAAGCCAGAAGTGCGAAGCGCTGAGCGCATCCACGACCGTGCGGTCCTTGAAACCGTTCTCTTCCGCCTTGTCGAGATAGTTGATCGCCTCGCCGAAGTTGTTCTGCTGCATGCGCAGAAAGCCCATCCCTGCGGCAGCGCGGCCGTTGTTCGGCTCCTCATCCAGAATCGCGGCGAAGCGTTTCTCCGCTTCATCCAGGCGCTTGGCGTTGAGTGCGGCGAAAGCGGCTCGCTCGGCCGTTGTGCGGGCAATGCCGCTGTTCATCTGCGCCAGCTCGG
>DATNHL010000369.1:0-6895 GCA_035604995.1 Occallatibacter sp.
TGCGAGTAGTAGTACAGGCCCCAGTGATTCTGGTGATAGGGGATCTGCAAGAAGCCCGTGGCCAGCGTGATCGAGTTGGAGACATTCGGCGTCTTGATCAGCGCCGTCTCGAACGTGGTGCTCCAGTAAGTCGGCATTCCGCCGATGGTGGCCACCTGGTACGAGAACCCGGTGAGAGCGCTCGGCTGGTGCGAAACAAAGTCGGTCGAGACGCCGGCGTGCAGCAGGAATTCGCCGGGAACGCTGGGCGCCGGAGCCTGAGCGCTACAAACGAAAGCGACGGCCAGCAGGCCGATGAGACTCAAGAGTTTCTTCATACTTTCTTGTTCGCCATCGCGTCCAGAATTTGCTTCGGCAGGTTGCGGGCGGTGCGCCAGGCGTGCGCGGCCCCTTGCGCGCGCCAGATTTCGCGTTCCGAATCGGAAGTCGAGCACGTGGTCACGGCGCGAATCTCCTCAGCGGCGATCTGCTTTTGCAGGCGTTGAAAAGGCTCCGAGGCCACCATCTCCTTGAAGCGCTGCTCCTCACTGCTCATGCTGGACCTCCGGATGGGGGCTGAACGGGAAAGGGCCTTCCGCCGCGCGATCGCCAGGGGGCAGCGACGGCAGTCCGCCGAAGAGGCCATTGGGCATTTGGAGAGGCTGGCCGCCTCCCATCAACTGCGCCGCGGCCTGTACGGCTTGCTCCATAACGGCCTGCTGAATCCGTTTCTGCTTGATCTGGAGCATGTGGTCGCGGTAGTGCAGGACGAGCTTCATCTTTGCGTCCGGTTCGGCGTGCTCCGGATCTTGCTCGGCCCGCTGCAAGTCCTTCATGTGCCGGGTCATGTGCAGCAGGTCGTTATCCTGCGGGTTGACGTGGATCTCTTCGCCGTGGAGCAGGTTGACCCACTCGGTCTTGGGGTCCACCGGCAGATCCGGCGCCGCCGGCTTGGGCACCATCTGATCGAAATTCGGATCGTCCAGGGCGTCGTGGGCTTCCCGCGTCACCTCCCACAGCGCCACGGGGTTGTTGACAATCAGGGGGTTCTGCAGGTCGAGCTGGTAGCGCGCGAGCGTCTTCTCTTTTTTGGCCTCGCGGCTGTAAACGCTGTTGGCGAACTGCAATCGGAAGTCGTACCTTCCGTCGCGGTCGTCGATGGTCAGCATCGACGCTCCGTTGTTGACCTCGAAGAGCCCCTCGGCGTCCTCTTCGGTCACCCGGAAGAAAGTTTCCTCCGGCGAGAACATGTACTCCAGGCCCCAGAAGTGCGCCAGGACTGCGGCCATGTCTTCGCGCAAGACTTTGTAGTCGAGCGAGATCCGGACGTTGCCCTCTTCCAATAGCGCCGTGGTCTGCCCCACGGTGCGCGGAGCATTGGGCCGGTCACTCTGCCGCCCCATCTGTAAGTCGCCTTGCCCGGTCAACTTTTCGCCGTAGGCCAGCACACACTGCTGAATCCAGTCCGCGACCTTCATGTCGGCGGTGATTTTGAGCTGAAAGATGTCCGTCTGCGGATTGTCGAGCGGGATGGCCAGGCCGGGCTCGATATGGAAAGTGTCGGGATTCATGCCCGACGCCGGCCGGTATCCTAGCGGCGGGCTCATGGCGAGCTGGCCGGCCTCGGCGGCCTGATCGTGATTCACGCGGAGCTCGTCTTCGAGATCCACCAGCATCTCGGCCATTCCGGGAGACCAGTAAGTGCCGTCCGCCATCATGGCCGACTCGACGAAGGGCCTTCTGTTTTTCTGCGTAGGGTACAGCTCTTGCAAGTCCTGGCAGCCGATCACCAGGTTGAGGTCGAGGATGTAGCGCACCACGAATTCGCGTTGGCTCATCTCGCGCTTTTTGGTGTCCCACTCGGAGGCGTCGGGCATTCCGCCCCTTGGGCCTTTCTTCAAGGGTCTCCAGCGGCCGTACCATTCGAGAACGATCACCCACTCGCCGCTCGAAAGCGGGCGGGTGTATTGCAGCCCTTCGGCTTCGTCTTTCTGCAGCTTGATCTCTTCGCCTTCCCAGGCGCGCTGCATTCCTCTTTGCGCCAGATTGAGGATCTGCTCCCAGTTTTCGGTAATGCCCTGGTAGCGGCCTTCCTTCTCGCCCTTCAACAAGTCGTCGGGCCGCGCTCGGTACCTGCGGATGTTGAAGCTGAATTCGTGGAGGCTGCGAACTTCCTCGACGGGCACGATGAAATCGTCGGGCCACATCGGGTCGAAATCCGGCCCCTCGTAATCCACCACTTCTTCGGGCTCGTAGTTGTTTTTCGGATTCAGGACCTCGAAGGTGTCGCGCTTCCACGGGGCGTAAGCGATGGACCTGCCGAAGATCAGTTTCCGGCAGATGAACTCACAGAAGCGCTTGGTCAACTTCATAGAGTTGAACACGCGCCAGGTCATATACTTCCCGATCTTCGCGTCCCTCTTATAATCGCTGGCGCCCACCGGGACAGCTACGATTTCGGCATCGTCGCCAAACAAGCTGTCCATTTCCTTGGCCCATTTCGTGAGGATGTTCCACCTCACGTAGGGCACCGGCACATTCGAGGCGGTCTCTTCCCCTTGAGCCGGATCGTTGACCATGGCTCTCCACCGGCGGTAGTAATCCCGCCAGCGGTTGATTCTACGATTGTGATCGCCGATCGCCGCGCGGTAGTCTTGCAGCACGCGATTGCCGATGCGTTGCAGCTCGGCTTTGGGCCACTTCAGTTGGAAATCCTGTTGTTCCATCTACGCTCCGGCACCTCGGGCTTTGGTCCGCACTTGGCGCTCGAACGGCGCCAGCAGATGCCGCGCCAGGCGCTCGAAGCGGGCGCAGTCGCCGCAGATCAGGCCCCGCCCCAGGCAGCAGCTCGCCGGATTGGTGACGGCTTCCTCGTGATGCTCCATCAAGTACTCGAACTGCTCGCGCATGGCGTCGGGCTCGCGGCAGGCCGATTGATAGATGGGCTCTCGTTGCATTAGCGCAGGCGCACCAGGCGTCCTCTGCTCTGTGATTCGACACTCTGGCCGTACTTGCGGACCATGGGCGCCGGCATCGTCGTCGTTCCCGGCGGTTTCGGCCGCGGCATGCGCAGGATCACGATCAGCACCAGGGCCAGGGCGATCACCAGGTCGTCGTGGCAGCGCTTCTGGGCGCGCGCCTTCCCATCCGGCCAATAGACGAAGGTCAGCAGCTCGGCCTGGGTCTGCGGGTCGTGGACGATAATCGCCTCCTCGCGGATGGCGTCGTCGAGGTAAGAGATCAGCAGAGGCCGGGAAGCTCCGCTCGTGGACCAGCCCAGCCGTGTTCCCCGGACCTGCGGGTCCTCGTCGGGGTTCAGGACGTCGTGATAGAGGTACGACGCCGGATAGTCGGAATTCAGGACCGCCTCCAGCATGGCGATGCCCCCGCCTCCTGGATTTCTCTCTCCGGCGCACTGGGCGTTGTTGTAGAAGCGCAGCAGCTTGGCGAGGTAGCGTCCCGATTCGCCGGGCATCTTCCTGGCTCTGGCCACGGCGCACTGCTCGGCGGTGTCGCGGTCGAAAATCTGCGTGGTCCAGTAATCCGGGTCGGGGCTGCCGCCCTCGGCGGCGTCGATGCCCTGGCTGCAATCCGCCCCCGCGGCGTAGACGCGGCCGCGTTCCGGACGCCGGTACATCTTGACGCAGCCCGAATCGTTGGGGATCCACACCAGGCGCTCTTCGTCGCCCACCAGGCGCGTCTCCACCTCCCCCGTCATGGCGTTGCGCTGCACGGGCATGCGCATGATGTGGGGCACGCTGAACCGATTCCGCGAGCTGGCGGTGAAAGCCTCTTCGGGGCTGCACGGATGCTCCCGGCGCATCTTCTGGCGGTCGTTGTTGCAGTCGTTGCGCAGGGTGTAGAGGTACCAGTGCATCTGCTCCGGGCGTAAACCCAAGCGCTCGTAGGTGTCCCGGTCCTCCCTCGAGAGCTGGTGCATGAACTGCTCGAGAGAAATCACCAGCGGCATGCGGTTGCCGGGGTGTTCCTGCCAGGCCATGAAGAGGAAGATCCAGTCGGATCGGCCCGCCTGGGCTTCGGTGCACATGGCATGGAACTCGTCGCCTACCGTCGCCGCGGTGCCTTCGATCACCACGCACGTCTCCGGGAGCTTCGGGACTGCCGACATCACCGCCGTGCGGATCTCGGCCGAATTCTGGTAGTAGGGGAATTCGGAGAAGTGCACGTTGGTGAAGCGCTCGCTGCGGCCGTAAGTCACGCTGCCGGCGGTGTGGCAGACGATCTCGGAATGGTTGGCGTACTGCAAGCGGTCGGAGAGCGGCGTGTGCAAGGGCAGGCCCCGCGAATCGATCAGTTGCGGCAGGGTGATGACGCCTCCAAAGGGCTGGTAGCGCAGGTGGAAGCGCTTGTACATGTTGAACAGCGTGCGGGTCGAGTCCTCCTGGTGGCCCAGGACCAGGGATCTTACTCCTGGGTTGGCGATGGTGTCGTGAAAGAACTCCGCGGCCGTTCCGGTCGAGGCCTGCACGCGGCGGGATTTCAAATACAGGATGCGGACGGGGAGCTGCAGCTCTCTTTGCCTCTGAATGGCTTCGTCTAATTTGACCTGGCCCGGGCCCAGGATCATGGGCACTTCGCCCAGGCGCTTGTCTTCCGCCTCAACCAGGAGGGATTCGCGGCAGAAGGTGGCGTGATCCTCGAAGCCGTGGGCGATTTGGTCCGCGGTCATGCCGCCCTTTGAAATTCGTGACTCAGCCGGTTCTTGGCCAGCGCCAGCTTCTTCCGCGCCCAGTGCACGGATCTACCGCACTCCTCGGCCGTCTCTTGCAAGGGTCGGCCTGCCAAGGCTGCCAGGATGACTTGCTGCTGATCCTCGGGGAGCAATCGGTGGATGGCTTGCTGCAACCGGCGGAGCTGCTCGCGCGAGCCGGCCAGCGCGTCGGGAAGGGGCGAAATATCGACCGGAACGCGCTCCGGGTAGACCTGATCCTCTTCTCCGTCCTTCGAGATGGGCGTACAGGCGTCAATTGAGAGCATGCACTGATCCCGGTATTGCCCTCGGCGGTGGGCGTCGATGATCGCCCCCCGTATCCGCCGTAAGGCATAGCGCGGGAAGTCTTCCATCGGCGCCGCCGGGGCGAATCGGTGGATCGCCTGCATCAATCCCACGCAGCCGTAGCCCACGAAATCCTCGATCAGTAAGTGCGAGACGAAGCCGTTTTGCCCGTGCCGCGAGTACTTACGCCACATCGCCCTGGCGAGCTTCTGGACCAAGGGAAGGTTTGCTTCGGCGAGCTGGGCCGCTCTGTTTCGGGCTTTGGCTTGCCGCCGGCGCCGCAGCTCGCAGGCCATGAGCTGCGCGTTTCCTCGCAGGTCCGCGAGGTAAGCGCTCCATTGTTGCGTGCTGAGGCGGATGACGGACATCAGGGTATCGGCGTGTAGCCCGCCTCGAAGGCCTTTGCCGGGCTGAAGGACTGGTAGCCGTCCTCGTAGCAGACGAAGTACCCGCCGGGGTACGGCTTGTGCCTCAGCAGATACTCCGTTCCCACGCGGAAGCATTTCACCTTCTGCTCTTCAGGGATGAGGACGGCCCCGCCGCCGCCGCCAGTCACGGGGTGCACGCGCTTGATCTTCAGCGCCCACACCTCCTTGTGGCAGCGGTAGCGGGGTAGGAGCGTCCACGGTTGCTCGGTTTCGATGGGCTGGGGCTTGGGAGGGGCTTTGGGATAGAGCTTCTTACAGGCGATGGTTGCAACGATGATGATGATGAATGCCAGCCCGAAGCAACCCAAGCCGGCGTCGAGCAGCAGTGTTTCCGTCATTCTCCGCCCCCGTGCGCCAGGTTGAAGCAGCTCCGGCAGATGGCGAGCCCGCATAGCTCACCAACGGCTGGGCCACCTTCGCAGAAATCGCAGTCTGCCGGGTACACCAGCGGCGCCAGGTAGTGATCCTGTTCCCGTGGATGGCGTCGGCCGCAGAGAGTGCAGGGTTTCATTTCTTGCCTCGCGCTTCGTACATTTTTTGGAAAGCCTCCCAGGTCATGTGGATCTCGTCGGTGGCTTCAGGCTCTTCGGTGCCTTGCGCCATCTCCGCTAAGTCGCCGAATCGTTCTACCGCTCGCAACCTGATGAAATGATCCACGTCACTTTTCTTCTTCGCCCCCAGTGCCTTTTCCACGGCCGCTATGGCTTTTGTCGCCAGCTTTTCCAGCTTCTTGCGGTGGGGCCGCATCGCCTCGGTGATCAGAAATTGCGTCTCGGGCTCGGCCGCCAAGCGCTCGACATGGCGCTTCGAGCAGCCGGCCTCTTTGGCGATGGTTTTGGTCCTTTTGCCCGCCACCAGGCCCATGGCGACGGCTCGGCGTTTACTTTCCTTCTCCGCTTTGGTTCCACTGGGCATCGTGAGGACCCCCGTGGGCTCCTTTCGCCCGGTTATCCGGGACGGGGCAGCCCGCCGGGCAGAAGAGCGCTTGGCAGCAGAGGCAGCAGTGGGGCTGCTTTTTCTCCGCGGCCTTGGCGTGCGGACACCAGTTCGCGTGCGGGACTTTCCCTCCGCGGGAGAAGACGCAGCCTTCGCAAACGCCGGGTCCAAGTCGGAAGGGTCTCGATACGATGTCACTCACGCCGCCTTCTTTCCGAACAAGCCCAGGCAGCGGCTCATGACGCGCCCGAATAAGGATTGCGTGGTGCGCGGGTTCTCTTGGCGCTCGAAGTACGCCGGGCGGGTCAGGATGCTGGTGGCTTCTCCGGCGGCCCGCTTGCTGCGCGCCTCATGCCTCACCGCGTGGATCAGACGGGCGAAGCGCCGCGCCTGGATCATGGGATCGTAGCCTTCGAGCGGATCGGAGGCGAGATTGGAGCCCGAGCGAAAACGCCGATGTTTACCGGCGAGGGTGTACATGCTACGCCGCCTTCGGAGGCGCCACGGGTTTGAGGGCCACAATCGTGAAAGTCCG
>DATNHL010000370.1:0-15000 GCA_035604995.1 Occallatibacter sp.
CCGGCTGGAGGTGACGGCGGCGCATGTGCAGCTGACGGCGGCGGATCCGCTGGGGATTCTGCATGGACTGCAGACGTTTCTGCAACTGGTGAGAGTGACTCCGCAGGGATTCGCCGTCCCCGCGGTTTCGATCATCGACCAGCCGCGGTTTCCGTGGCGCGGGTTGATGATCGATGCGGGGCGGCACTTCATGCCGCTTCCCGTGATCGAGCGCAACCTCGACGGGATGGAGGCGACCAAGCTCAATGTGATGCACTGGCACCTCTCTGACGACCAGGGTTTTCGCGTCGAGAGCAGGCAGGCGCCGCTGTTGCAGGAAGAGGGCTCGGGCGGAAGCTACTACACCCAGGCGCAGATTCATGAGGTGATCGAGTACGCGCGGGCGAGGGGAATTCGCGTGGTGCCGGAGTTCGATATGCCTTGCCATACGTCGTCGTGGCTGGTGGGGTATCCGCAACTGGCGAGTGGCGCGGGGCCTTACCAGCTGCCGACGAAGTGGGGCGTGCTGGACGCGGCGATGGATCCGACGCGGGAGACAACGTATGAATTTCTCGATAAATTTCTGGGAGAGATGACGGCGCTGTTTCCGGACGCGTATTTCCATGTCGGCGGGGATGAGTGCGACGGCAAGGAGTGGGACGCGAATCCGCGGATTCAGGCGTTCATGAAGGCGCACGGCATGAAGGACAATGCGGCGCTGCAATCGTACTTTTCGGGCCGGGTGCAGAAGCTGGTGGCTGGGCACCACAAGATCATGATGGGGTGGGACGAGGTGCTGCAGCCGGATACGCCGCGCGATGTGGTGATTCATTCGTGGCGCGGGCCTACGGGGCTGGCGGCGGCGGCGCGGCAGGGGAATCGCGTACTGCTTTCGAATGGGTACTACATCGATTTGAACCAGTCGGCGGCGGAGCACTACCTGGTGGATCCGCTGGGCGGGGATGGAGCCAATCTGACCGCGGAGGAGAAGGCGCGCGTGCTGGGCGGCGAGGCTACGATGTGGAGCGAGCTGGTGACGCCGGAGAACGTGGACAGCCGCATCTGGCCGCGCACGGCGGTGATCGCGGAGAGACTGTGGTCGGCCGAGGATGTGCGGGACGTGGATTCGATGTACCGGCGGCTGGCGGTTGTCTCGCAGAAGCTGGATTACTACGGGTTGGAGCACAACTCGTTTACGCTGCCGATGCTGCAGAGGATGAGCGGGGAGCTGGATCCGAAGGGGCTGGAGGTTCTGGCCAGCGCGGTGCAGCCCCCGGAGGGGTATGAGAGGGAGGGCCTGCGCGAGTATACGACGCTGAGCCCGTTGAACCGGCTGGTAGATGCGGTTCCTCCGGAGAGCGATGCGGCGCGCAAGTTCAACGAGCTCGCCGTACTGATTGCGGCGGGAAAGGCTTCGGAGGAGCAGTGGCAGAAGGCTCAGGGCTGGCTGGTGCGCTGGCGGGACAACGACGCAAAGCTCGAGCCCTCGCTGGCTGGCTCGGAGCTGACGGCGGAGCTGATTCCGCTGTCGCACAGCCTGGCGCAGGTGGCTACGATCGGTTTGCAGGCGCTGGACGATCTGAAGAACCATCGCGCGGTGAGCGCGGAGGCGCGGGAGAAGAATCTGGAGCTGCTGAAGGCTGCGGCTAAGCCGCAGGCGGTGCTGGTGGACAAGGTGGTTCCGTCGGTTGAGCTGCTGGTGAAGGCGAGCGGCAGGCAATAAGCAGGAACGAAGATCGGTTTTTTCCGGCCGCCGATGGCGCGGCCGGGAGAGGCGTTTCTGCGCTAGAAGGGGCGCTTTTCCTGATCCGAGAAGGACGTAAGTCCTTTGTTTTTTCAATGGGCCCAGGATTTCAGCAAAATAAGTCATTTGTTTTCTAGAATATAGGCGCGATTTGGGGGTCATTTCTTACTTAACATGTTTGTTTTCATGGTGTTGCGACGAAATGTCGGATTTTTGGAAGAGAGAACGGATGGCGAAGATGCGGCAATCCGGCGGCGCAGCAGGCCTCCCTGGCTGACCGTCGCAAAACCCATTGTGCGCCAAAGGACCGTAATTTTCTGCAAATGCCCGGCAAGAATCCTCGGAGAGGGGGAACGTGAGGCTGGTCAGGAAGCGGATAGGGTTGCCGGCGGCTCGGTCTGGCGGGAATGCGTCTCCGCTTAAGTCGTTTCTCTCCACCTCGCATTCCCTCGGCGGCTAAAGCCGCAGTTCAATTTGGCCCTCGCACGGCGCGGCTGAAGCCGCGCCCTTTCAAGACAGTCGCCGCTATCTTGGCGGTAAAGCCAGCATTGCGCCACCGTTGCGGTAGAGCTTGTTGTCGCCGCGGGGGAGCTTCATGGGCGATCCGCTGCCGAGGTCGCGCTGGTAGATTTCGCCGTAGTTGCCGGTGGCTTCAATCATGCGCGCAACCCAATCGTCGTCGAGGCCGAGAGCGCTGCCGATCTGGTGCGAGCCGCCGAGGAGAAAGCGGCCCAGCGGCTCGGAGTCCTGGGCGGCGCGGCCCTGCAACGCGCGGACATTGGCTTGCGTGACGCCGAGTTCTTCCGATTGAACGAGCGCTTCCATCACCCAGTTCACAATCGTCTGCCACTCGGGATCGTTGTCGCGGACGGCTGCGGCGAGCGGGTCTTTGGAGATGGTTTCGGGCACCAGGCGGGTGCGCTTGCCGCGCAGGGCAAGAGCCGCGCGGGTTTGAGCGAGGCGGGTGCGGTCGCCGGCCAGTGCGGCGCAGTTTCCGGTGGCGAGGGCGGCTTGCATTTCTCCCTCTTCCTGAAAGGGAAAGGGCACAAAGTCCAGATGCTCGCGGGCAAACCAGGAGCGGACGCTCTCTTCGACGGCGGTCTCGGCGAGGAAGCAAACCTTCTTTCCACTTAACTGCCGGGCGCGCGTGACGGGGCTTGCAGCGGGAATGAGAAAGCCGACGCCGTCCCAGAGCACGGGGCGCGTGAAGGCTATGTGCGTTCCAGCGGCGTGGGAGAAGTCGTCGGTCAGCGTGGGGACGAGATCGACTTCGCCGGCCGTGAGCGCGGCCATGGCGGCGTCGTCGTCGGGATACTGCTTTGCGGCGACCTGGGCATTCTTTCCGAGGACCGCAACGGCGACGGCGCGGCAGAGATCGGCGTCGAATACGGCGCGGTTGCCGTGGTTGTCGGAAGTGGAGTACTCGGCCTGCTCGGCGTCGATGCCGCAGCGAAGTACGTTGGCGGCGCGGATGTGGGCGAGGGTGGGATCGGACGCGAGGGCGGCGGTGCTGGCGACAAGCAACAGCGTGAGCGCGGCGATGGCTGGCCAGGTTAGCGCCTTCTTCCGGCAAGACAGATTGTCGCGGTGGAGCAAATATTCCCTCAGGGGCTAAAGCCCATCTTCATCTGTGGCATTCAATGCACGGGCTGAAGCCCGTACCCTTCGAACATTCCCTCAGGGGCTAAAGCCCTCGTCTTTCAAGGAGCTTTTGCGGCATGGCTAAAGCCATGCCCTTTCAAAACCGTGACTCTTTCCCCCAGGCTGCAAAGTCCGCGCCCTTTAACCGATCAGCTTATTGGGAAACTTCCTACGGTGTCCAGGTGCCGGAGGTGGGGACGCCGGGCGTGGTGTCGGGGCGGGGGTTGAAGTCGAGCGGGACGGGATTGGGAAGCGTGCTGTCGGTGGGTGTGATCTCCAGGCGATGGCAGCCGATGCCGTCGTCATGCGGGAACGAGTTGATTTCATCGGCCGGAATGGTTGCGTAAGCGGCGCTGAGCGGCGGGCGCTTGCCCTGGAGGCGGAGCGTGTCGAAGGCGGGGGTCATGTCGCCGACGCCGGGAACCTTGTCGTCGGCGGGGCCGAGGTTGGGCTGGTTGAATTTTTCCGCACCGATCTGGCGGGCGCGCTCTTCATCGGGCAGGTCGGCAAGAGGGATGAGGCCGAAGAGCTCATCGACAAACTTGATGATGGAGCTGTGCTCCGAAGGCACGTGGGAGACGGCGTGCGCAACGGAGAACGGGGAAATGACGATGGCGGGAATGCGCGGGCCCTGTTCGAGGGGACTGCCATCCGAGGCGCGGGAACGGATGCGCGGCTGGGCGTGGTCGTAGAGGCCATCGGACTCGTCGTAGGTGATGATGATGGCGCTTTCAGGCCAATAGGGACTTGCCGCGATGGCGTTGATCTCCTCGGCGAGCAGGCCCTCGCTGATCTGCGTGTCGGAGTAGCCGGGATGATCGTCGTTGCCGCTGAAGACCCCGGCGAGTTTGGGGTTAGGGTCCTGGGGCTTCCAGCCCTGAATGTTGCCGTAGCCGCCGCGAATGTAGAAGACGCCGGAGGCGGGCAACTGCCTGTGCTCGATGGCAGAGAAGAAGTCGCCCAGGCCGTGGAGATGGGTGGTGGCGATGGGGTTGTTGGCTACGTAGCCGAAGTACTGCGGCCCGTTGTGGTGGGCGACGTAGCCCTGGTGCGAGGCCTTGCCTGCGGCATCGTTGATTTCATGATCGTAGCCCTGCTGATACCAGCCCCAGTTGATGGGCTTGACGCCGTGGCCAGCGATCTTCTCGATGTCCTCCTGCACGTCGGGCAGGTCGAAGGCGGGATCGTAGTCGGCGGCCGTGGTCCGCTTGATGGCGCTGCCCATGAAGGAGAGCGGCAGGCTGGCGAAGGTGAGATTCTTGGCGACGCCGCCGAAGGGGCTCACTTCCTGCGGCTGCTTGAGCCGGTCGGCAGTGTCGAGGGGCGAACCCCAGTAGGGCTGGCCGTCGCCGACCATGGGGACAACCGCGTTGGGGCCTGTGCCGCCGGTGGTTGCAGCATCGGGATGGAGCATCCACTGCGTTTCGCCGCCCTGGCCGGAGATCATGGCGATGGCGTTGGGCGTGGATGGACCCACGATGGTGTCCATGAAGTGATCGAAGAGCGTGAAGCGGTCTGCGTAGCGCCAGAGGAACGGAGCGGTGTCGCAGTCGACGTGGGCCATGACCAGTTCGCCGAACTGCTTGCGTTCGAGGGTGGGCGCATTCGAGGGCTTGCCGTCGTTGAGCGTGACGCCTTCTTCGGTGAGCGCGTACTGGGTGTTGCGCGCGGCTCCGCTGGCATCGAGTGCGATCTTGCGGGCAATGCCCGCGTGGGAGTGGTTTACCGAGGCGATGTCGGCGGGATAGACGGGGACGGTCTTGCCGGAGTCGGCGACAACGGTGGCGGGAATGCGGAAGGGCGTGATGGTGCCCACGGTTCCGTCAGTGTCGACGATGGTTTGTGTGAATCCTGGAACCTGATCGGGCGTGCGGGGGCCCTCGGGTCCGGCGTAGAGGCCATCGGCTCCGGGATAGCTGGCGAAGTAGAAGTCGAAGGAGCGGTTCTCCTGAAAGAGGACGAAGACGTACTTGATGTGGCGGCGGATGAGGGTGAGTTTTTCTTCGGGCGAAAGGGCCGGCTCGATGGCGGGATCGATGACTTCAGCGGCTACTTGAGCGCTGGAAGTTGGCGCTATGGTGACTTCCGGCATTGGAGCTTTGGGCTTTTCCTGCGCGGCGCCGATGGCGAGGGGAATGCAGCAAAAAAGGATGAGCGCGGCGCCGGTTCGCATGCAAGCGAGGGTTTGCATAGAACCAAGTTAAGCCGCTGGACGTTACAGTGGCAACAATCTGGCGGCGGGCGAGGAACTCGAAATGATGTGCTAAGGTTCAAACCGTGAAAACTGCAAGCAAAGATGATGTGCCGGTGAGGCCGCGGCGGCTGCTGCCTGGGCTGTCTGTCAAGGATGGATTTACGCTGCATCCGTTCGATAGGGAGTTTGGAGTGCGGACCAGCGGGTTGATTGCGGGCAGGCATTTGCAGACCGGCCACCGGCACGACCGGCACGCGACGGCTTACTTCGGGGTAGCGCCGTCGGTGTTTCACGCGCTGGTGAAGCGATGGGAGAAGACCGACCCGGCGGCGGCGCTGGAGCAGACGACGTTTGTGGACCTGGGCGCGGGCATGGGGCGGGCGGTGTTGCTGGCGTCGGAGCTTGGGTTCAAGGCGGTGGTGGGGGTGGAGTTGCATCCGGCGCTGGCGAGGATTGCGCGGAAGAATATGAGCCTGTGGCGAGCGGCGGGCCGGGAGCGGGGGCCGATACGCATTGTGGAAGGGGATGCGGTAGAGTTTGCGCTGCCAGAGGGGCCGGTGCTGGTGTTCCTGTTCAATCCGTTTGGCGCGGCTGTGCTGCGGAGGCTGCTGAAGGGGTGGCGGAGGGTTCTGGCTGGACGGGCAGGGGCGTTGGATCTGCTGTATGTGAACAACGAGCAGGAAGGGGTGCTGGAGAGCGAGGCCGGATGGCGGCGCTTGTATCAAGGCAGGGTGAGGCGGTCGAAGGTGGACGCGATTGCAGATCATAAGATCATGACCAACCAGCCGGATGGGGAATATGCATCGTCGAACTATGAGGACTGCTCGATGTGGCGGTATTACGGGTGAGCGGGCCGGTGCGGCTTGTGCTTTCCCAGGTCTCAGAGTCGAGACCCTTCGGCAAGCTCAGGGCAGGCTCTCCACCCCACGGACGAAGACCCGTCCGTGGGGGCCCCGGCGTTGGGGCACCCAGCTTGATTGCGAAAGCTGGCATGGACAGGGAATTTCACAGATGTTCAACAAGATCATTTGACGAGACAGGGTTGCAGGGAGAAAGCTGTTATCTGGGCAGCTTGGACATTCTTTTGCATTGACAAAGGAGCAACGGGACTTTTGCGGCATGACCGGCTGCGAAGGAATCCGGCGGAATTGAGAACGGGCACCCAGGGAGTACGACATTGAAGGAACCGCATCTGATTTTGGGATTGGGCGAGCTGTTATGGGATGTTCTGCCGGAGGGGCCGCGGTTGGGCGGGGCGCCGGCGAATTTCACCGTCATGGCCGGGCGGCTGGGCAGCCACGCTGTGCTGCTGAGCCGGATTGGCCGCGACGACCTGGGGCGCAAGGCGATTGAACGGCTCGACCCGCTGCCGGCGGATGCGGGTTTTGTCGAGACCGATCCGGTGCACGAGACGGGGCGGGTGACCGTGTACTTCGAGGGAGGCCAGCCGCACTACACCATTCACCAGCCGGCGGCGTGGGATTTTCTGGAGCTTTCCGACGAATGGGTGAGGCTGGCGGAGAGAGCGGACGCCATTTGCTTTGGCTCGCTGGCGCAGCGGAGCCTGGAGTCGCGGCAGACGATCCAGACGCTGGCGGCGCAGACGTCTTCAAAGTGCGTGCGGGTGTTCGACGTGAACCTGCGCGCGCCGTTTTTTTCCGGCGAGGTGATTCAGGAGTCGCTGGAACTGGCCACGGTGATGAAGATGAATGACGCCGAGGTTCCGCAGGTGCTGTCGCTGCTGGGTCTGACCGGCGGGGACGGGACGGCGGCGGGCGAGGCGCGGACGGATACGCTGCGGGCCGGCGCGGAACGGCTGCTGGGCGAGTTTCCGACGCTGGAGATGGTGGCGGTGACGCGCGGCGGCCACGGCAGCCTGCTGGTGACGCGGGATGAGTGGCACGAGCATCGGGGGCTGCCAGTGAAAGTGGCAGACACCATTGGCGCGGGAGACGCGTTTACCGCGGCTCTGACGCACTACCTGCTGCGCGGGGCCGATCTGCCGACGTTGAATGAGGCGGGGAACCGGTGGGGCGGCTGGGTGGCTTCGCAGTCGGGAGCCATGCCTCCACTCGCCGATGAGGTGCGCGCGGGGATTGAAGCGGCAATCGAAGGGTGATGCTATTGATCCGGCCCGCAAATAGTGCGTTGCTTTCCCGCCTTTGCGCCAGGAAAAAGGCGCAAAGACGGGGCACGGGGCGTCAGTATTTATGGTCCGGCTCAATAGTGGCGATCAAGAGTCGTGGTCTTCGATGCACCCGCATGGCCTGGCGGGTGGCGGCCGCCGTGTTGCTTCTGTCTCCTGCCGGCTGGATGCGGGCGCAGGAACCGGCAGGGCAGGATGCGTCGCAGAAGCCGGTTCCCGTGGCGGCGCAGGCGGGCATGTCAAGCCAGGTGTCGCCGCAGGCGTCGAGCGGAGTTCCGAGTCAGGACGATGTGCACGACGTGCCGATTGTGCGCGGCGCTCCGCTGCCGCATGGGGAAGGGGCGAGGCGGATGGGGGAGCGGCTGCACGCCCTTTTCGACGCCAGCGACTGGAGAGCCGATCCGAGCAAGCCGTTCGAGAGAATTCCCTACTACCAGACACTGCTGACGCACAAGCTGAGCTTGGCCGACGAGATGCTGGTGCGCATGGAGCTGGGCAACGAGCAGATGCGCGCCGGCTTCAGCGCGCGCGCAATTGATACGCTGGAAGCGCTGGTGACGCTGATGGACGCGCATGGGGCGGAGGTGCCTCGGGCCATCCAAGCGCAGGTTCACCAGGAGTTGGCGCTGGCTTACCTCCGGCTGGGCGAGCAGGAGAACTGCATTGGGATGCACAATGCGGACTCGTGCAACTTCCCGCTGCACGGGGGCGGAGTTCACAAAAAGCCGCGCGGGGCCGAGGGAGCGGTGCGGGAGTATACGAAGGCTCTGGAGCTGAATCCGGAGAGCTACCTGTGCATGTGGCTGCTGAATATTGCCTACCAGGCGCTGGGGCGGTACCCCGAGGATGTGCCGAAGCAGTGGCTGGCGCCGCCGGAGTGGTTCACGTCCGATTACGACATCGGTTACTTTCCGGAGGTTGCGGGCATCGCCGGGATTCACGCCATGGAGTTGTCGGGCGGGGCGATTGTGGAGGACTTCGACGGGGACGGGTTGCTGGACGTGATGATCTCTTCGTCGGGCCCGCTGGACCCCATGCATTTCTTCCACAACAACGGCGACGGGACGTTTACGGACCGCACCAAAGAGGCGGGGCTGGCCGACGAGATCGGCGGGCTGAACCTGGTGCTGACGGACTACAACAACGACGGGCATCCGGACGTGCTGGTGCTGCGCGGGGCGTGGTGGCGCCAGTACGGGAAGTACCCGCTGAGCCTGCTAAGAAACAACGGGGACGGGACCTTCGACGATGTGACGGAAGAGGCGGGGCTGATGATTGCTGGTCCTACGCAGACGGCGGCCTGGGCGGACTACGACGGCGACGGCTGGCTTGACCTGTTTGTGGGGCACGAGTCGACGCCGGGCAATGTGTTCCCCTGCCAGTTGTTTCACAACAACCACGACGGGACGTTCACTGAGGTGCAGGCGCCGGGCGCCGCGCCGGGCAAGCTGGGCGCGAATCTGGGCTTCGTGAAGGGCGTTTCCTGGGGCGACTACAACAACGACGGTAGGCCCGATCTGTATGTATCGACAATGACCGGCCGGAGCTTTTTGTTTCGCAACGACGGTCCTCGCGACCCGAAGCATGCGGAGACGGGCGAGTGGAGCTTTACCGACGTGACGGAGCAGGCCGGACTGGCCGGGCAGAGACATACCTTTCCGACCTGGTTCTTCGACTACGACAACGACGGCTGGCTGGACATCTTTGCGGGCGGATATGCGACGACTTCTACGGAAGACTATGGGGCCTTCGAGTTTCACAAGCCCCATCACGGGGCGCTCTCGCACCTGTTCAGGAACAACCACGACGGGACGTTTACCGATGTGCCGCACGCGGGCGGGCTGGACCGTGCGATTACCACCATGGCAGCGAACTTCGGCGACCTGGACAACGACGGCTGGCTGGACGTGTACCTGGGGCTGGGCGACTCGTACTACGAGTCGCTGATGCCCAAAAAGATGTTTCGCAACGACCAGGGGCGGGCGTTCCAGGACGTGACCACTTCAGGCGGCTTCGGCAACCTGCAAAAGGGGCATGGAATCGCGTTTGCCGACATCGAGAACAACGGCAACGAGGATGTGTTCGAAGAACTGGGCGGTGCCTTCCAAGGGGACCGATTCATGCCCACGCTCTACCACAATCCGGGGCACGGGAACCACTGGGTGACGCTGATACTGGAGGGCGTGAAGAGCAACCGCGCGGCTTATGGGGCGCGGATCAAGGTGACGATTGTCGAAGGCGGGCGCGAGCGTTCGATTTACCGGGCCGTAGGTTCGGTTTCGAGCTTTGGCGGCAATCCAATGCGGCAGCACATCGGGGTGGGAAAGGCTGCCGCCATCAAGGAGATCGAGATCTGGTGGCCGGTGTCCGGCGAGCGTCAGCGGTTCAGGAACGTGGCTGTGGACCGTACGTTTCACGTGCGGGAGGACCGGGACCGGCTCGATCGAGTGGCAGTGAAGCCGTTCGAGATTGGAAAGACAAAGATTGCGCCGCCGATGGACGAGCAAATGCATTGAGCGGCAGGCGGAAGGGAGGGTCCAATTCCTGGCTTCGTCTCAGGCAAAATGATTGTCTATACTTACAGGAGAACACTCATCTTCAACCGCATACAGACCATGGCGCTGCGGGGGGAGTGTGCCAGGCGACAGAGCCAGGTGCTTTGCTCGCTACATTCTGACGGGATTGCATCGACAAATCTTGAACTATTGCTGTAGTGTATGTCTACGAAGCGCAAAGTCGGGCAGACATCGGGGCCGACGCAAACCTGGGAAGGGACGCTGATGGCAGGTCCGCGCAAAGCGGCAATCAAATTGACGCCTCCGCCGGAGCCTGTTCCGGCTCAGGCTACGGCGAAGTACAGGCGCGTTTTCGAGTACCTGCACGGGCACATCCAGTCCGGGGCGTTGAAGGCGGGTGACCGGCTGCCCAGCGAAGCGGAACTGGGCAAGCTGTTCGGCGCCTCGCGGATTACGGTGGCCAAGGCGGTTCTTGACCTGCAGCGGATGGGGCTGGTGACGCGGCGGCCGGGGGCGGGGACGCACGTTCTTGCTCCGCACCAGGCGGAGGGCCGAACCTTCGGGCTGCTGATTCCCGAGCTTGGCCTTACGGAGATCTTTGAGCCGATTTGCCACGGGATGATGCGCTCGCCTTTTGCGCGGCCGGATGCGCTGCTGTGGGGCAACGCCTCGGCATCGGTGGGCGAAACGGCCAAAGAGGCTGAGCAGATGGTGAGTTCCTTCATCCGGCAGCAGGTGGCGGGGGTGTTTTTTGCGCCGCTGGAGATGAGCGGGGATAAGGACGCGGCCAACCGGCGGGTGGCGCGCGACCTGGAGCGGGCGCAGATTCCGGTGGTGTTGCTGGACCGCTGCTACATGCCTTACCCGGAGCGAAGCGCGCACGACCTGGTGGGAGTGGACAACCGCCGCGCCGGCTATGTGGCCGCGGCGCACCTGCTGCAGTTGGGCGCGCGGCGCCTGGCGTTTCTGGGCGAGCCGAATGCGGCGGGCACAGTGGATGCGCGCATTACCGGGTTTTACGAGGCGCTGCGCAACTTTGGCGTTCAAGTGGACAAGAACCCGGCCTGGCGGGGCAGCCCGCAGGACGAAGCTCTGGTGCGGCGGCTGCTGGACACGCTGCGGCCGGAGGGAATTGTCTGCGCCAACGACCTGACGGCGGCGCGGCTGATGCAGACGCTGATCGGACTGGGCGTGCGGATTCCCGAGGAGGTGCGGATTGTGGGCATGGACGACGTGAAGTACGCCAGCCTGCTGCCGGTGCCGCTGACCACCATTCACCAGGATTGCGCAGGGATCGGCATGGTGGCGATGGCCACGATGCTGGAGAGGTTGGAGCATCCAGAGCTGCCGGTGCGCGAAATTACGGTGCCGACCAGCCTGGTGGTGCGGCGCTCGTGCGGAGCGCATCTGCGGGCTGAGGGGTAGACCGGAAGTTCATTTCATATGGCTTGTTTCCCACCCTTTCGCCAGGAAGAAGGCGAAAGGACGGGGCACGGTGTTTTTTGGCTGGAAGAGTCCAGTGGCGCGGTCGATTAAAGTAGATTCATTGTGATTGTCAACATTGCCAGGCGCGCGCACGACCACAACTGGGAGCTGGATCCGATTACGCGGTCCCTGCTGGACACGGATTTTTACAAGCTGCTGATGCTGCAGTTCATCTGGAAGAACTTTTCCAAAACACAGACTTCTTTCTCGCTGCTGAACCGCACAGCTTCGGTGCGGCTGGGCGACCTGGTTGGCGTGGAGCAACTGCGGGAACAACTGGAAGCGACGCGCCAACTCCGCTTCCACAAGTCGGAGCTGATCTGGCTGGCCGGCAACACATTCTACGGGCGCAGGGGCATGTTTGAGCCAGCGTTTTTGGAGTGGCTGGAGCGGGATTTCCGACTTTCGGACTTTGAGCTCGCCGTCGAAGACGGGCAACTCTCACTGCGTTTTTATGGGCTGTGGACGGAGACTACGCTGTGGGAGATCTATGCGCTATCGGCGATCGACGAGTTGAGGACGCGGGCCAGCCTGAAACAGCTGAGCGAGTTCGAGCTGGACATTCTGTATGCGCGGGCGAAGACCAGATTGTGGGAGAAGATGGAGCGCCTGCGCGGGGTTCCACGTCTCAATGTGAGCGACTTTGGAACGCGGCGGCGGCACAGCTTCCTATGGCAGGAGTATGTGGTGAAAGCCATGAGCGATGTGCTGGGCGCGAGCTTTGCGGGGAGCTCGAATACCTATCTGGCGTACAAGCACGATCTGGAAGCGATCGGGACCAATGCGCATGAATTGCCCATGGCGCTGGCGGCCCTGGCCAACGACGAGGAGGAACTGCGGACGGCGCAGTACAGGATTCTCGAGTTATGGCAGCAGAGTTATCAGGGCGAGTTGTTGATCATGCTGCCGGATACGTTTGGGACGACACAGTTTCTTGAGGACGCGCCGGATTGGGTGGCGGACTGGACGGGACAACGCATCGACAGCAAAGACCCGTACGCAGCGGGCGATGAGTACGTTACGTGGCTTGAGAAGAGAGGGCGCGATCCGCGGCAAAAGCGGCTGATCGCTTCGGATTCGCTGGACGTGGAGCAGATTCTGGGACTGCACGCGTACTTTGGCGGGAGGATGCTGAACGGCGCGACGCCGGCGGATTTTCAGGAGGCGGGCGATTTTGCCGATGAGCGGAAATGGGTCGCGGACCGCAGGATCCGGTTCAGCGCAGGGTGGGGCACTTTTCTGACCAACGATTTTCGCAACTGCGATCCGCGGGGCGGGAATGGATTCAATCCGGTGAGCCTGGTGTGCAAGCTGACGGAAGTGGATGGCAGGGCGGCGGTGAAGCTTTCCGATAATTACCTGAAGGCGATGGGCCCGGCGAGCGAGATCGAGCGGTATCGAGGGCTGTTTGGGACGGCTGGCGTGGCGAATGTTCCTCTGTTGACATGAGTTGCCGGGAATGTTCATTGCGCCGGGGGAAAAGTTGATGTACGATATGAGTGAGTAGGCAGTCAGTAAATAGGCGAACTGAGGAGATCCGTGTGGCGCGGCCTAGAAGCGGCGACAAGAAGAAGGCAATTCTGGATGCGGCGTTGCGCATCTGTGCGGAGCGGGGCATTGGTGGGGCGCCGACGTCAGCAATTTCAAAGGCGGCTGGCATTGCCGAGGGGTCGCTGTTCACGTACTTCAAGACCAAGGACGATCTGCTGAATGAGCTTTATCTGACGTTAAGGAGTGAGTTCAGCCGCAATCTGAGGGAGTTTCCGCACGGGCAGGACGCTCGTGACCGGCTCCGTTATATCTGGGACAAGTTTCTTGAACTCGGAGCGGCGCACCCCGAGCAGTTGAAGGTTCTCGCTCAGTTGCGCGCATCGGGCAAACTGCTCAAAGAGAATGAACCACCCAACTTCGCGCTGGTCGAACTGATGAAGGCAACTGCGGAGGCGACGGAGGGAAATGGTTTGCACGACGTTCCTGGGGAGTACCTGGTCTTGATGGTTCGGGCGCAGGCGGAGATCACAGTGGAGTTCATCAACGCACACCCGGAGTTTGCAGGGGTGTGCCGGGAGCTGGGTTTCAAGATGTTATGGAAAGGCCTGACGGGGGAATAATTTTTTGTCTCTTAATGAGTGAGTAGTCAGTCACACCATAGGAACAGAAGATCGAAGAGGACACATCAATAAACATTCAAGAACAAATGCCGCTCCGGGGCTGGAGCGACTACGAGATCCCGCCTCAAGCTGGAAGGCTTGTGGTGGTAACGGGAGCAACCAGCGGGCTGGGCTATGAGGTAGCTTTGGCCCTCGCACAGGGCTGTGCAGATGTAATCGTTGCCGGACGCAAAGAAGCCAGGGGACGGGAGGCCGCGGCCAGGATCCGGTCCCAGGCGCCGAATGCACTGGTTCGATACGAAAAGCTGGACCTTGCAGACCTGGCATCCGTGGCTGCATTTGCCAACCGCCTGGGCGCTGCCGACCGTCCGCTGGACCTGCTGGTGAACAATGCAGGTGTGATGGCGATGCCCCAGCGGCGCGTAACGGCCGATGGGTTTGAGATGCAACTGGGGACCAACTATCTGGGCCATTTTGCGCTCACCGGAAGGCTGCTTCCGCTGCTCCGTCTGAGCCGGTATCCAAGGGTGGTGCAGGTGAGCAGCCTGACTCATCGGTTCGGCAAAATCCGATTTGACGACCTGCAGGGCGAGCACAGCTACGGGCCGTGGAGGGCGTACTTCCAGTCAAAGCTGGCGACACTTCTGTTTGCCGGTGAGTTGCAGCGGCGGAGCGATGCTCACGGCTGGGGCTTGCAGAGCAGCGCAGTGCATCCGGGTTATGCCCAAACGAATTTGTTTGCCAACGGCGTTGGCCCCAGGAGCGTGCTCTCCCTGCTGAGCGGATCGCTGGGCAGGGTCGTGAGCCAGTCTGCCGCTAAAGGCGCGCAAGCCGCCTTGTTTGCAGCGGCCTCAGGCGATGCACAGCCGGGAGGATTCTACGGCCCGGGAGGAATGCTGGAGCTTACCGGACGACCCGTCGCGGCGCATATCTCGAACCGTGCGCGCGATCTGGCTGTGGCGCGCAAATTGTGGCAGGTCTCAGTGCAGCTGACAGGCGTGACGTGGCCTGTTGACTGATTGAAGGTACCGCGCAGGATGAGCTGGGCTCTTCGGTACCTAGGGCCTGTTAACACTTATAGGACGGCAGCGACGGGAGCGGATTTTTTCGAGGTCAAGGAGCGAGGAGCGCAATGTACTCGACGTACTTCAGCGACGAGGGACGCAGAGATCGGGAAAATCCGC
>DATNHL010000371.1:0-3124 GCA_035604995.1 Occallatibacter sp.
GGGATATCTGCACGCCACCGATCGCCTGTTCGAGATGGAGATGTTCCGGCGCCGCGCTTCCGGCACGCTGGCGGAAGTCTTCGGCAAAGCATCGCTGAACGACGACATCTTCGTCCGCCAGATCGGCATCCGGCGCAGCACTGAAGCCGCGTGGAAGAGTCCTCGGCTCGACGGCCGCATCCGCATTGAGCTTGAGGCTTACTGCGCCGGCGTTAACGCGCGTCTTGCGGAGCTCGAAAAGCCGGGCGCATCGAAGCCCGCGATCTTTCAGCAACTCGGCTTCACCCCGGCGCCCTGGACTCCTGTGGACGCGCTGGTGTTCCCCAAATACATGGGCTGGGACCAGTCCGGCACCGACACCGACGTGTGGATGGGCATGCTGGTCGAGAAGTTGGGCCTCGAAACGGTGAACGAACTCTTCCCTGTCGAGCGCCCCTACGAGGTTCCCACCGTCCCCGACTGTGGCGCGGGCGTCTCGCCCGCGGTCGCGGGAGCGTCCCGCTCCCGCATAAGCCGGCACGGGCAGAGCCTGCCCCGAGCGCAGCGAGGGGATGCCCTTGCGACAGCGGGCGGGACGCCCGCACCACACTTTCCCTCCGGATTTGACCAAGCAGCCCTCGAGTTGCACCGGCGCTTTGTCAGTGGGCGGTTCGGCAGCCCGTTCGCCTTCGGCAGCAACAACTGGGTGATCGACGGCACCAAGTCCGCCAACGGCAAGCCGATTCTTGCCAACGACCCGCATCTTGGCTTCTCGCTTCCCTCCATCTGGTACACCGCGCACCTGGTGGCGCCGGGCCTCAACATTATCGGAGTCACCTTCGCGGGCTTCCCCTATACGGTAATTGGCCACAACGATCGCATTGCCTGGGGCCTGACCAACATGCAAGCCGACGCGGTCGATTACTTCATCGAAAAGATGGACCCGCAGCATCCCCACCAGTATTTCTATAAAGGCGCGTGGCGGGCAATGAAGCGGATTCACGAAGACGTGCCGGTGCGCGGCGAGAAGTTGACTCCGCTGGAGATCGAATCGACGATCCACGGGCCGCTGGTGACGACGCACGGCGCGACGCTGGCGCTCGACTGGACCGGCCTTGGGCCCACGTTTGAGGTGCTCGCCTTCCAGCGGCTCAACACCGCCCGCGGCCTTGCCGATTACCGGGCGGCGCTCAAGGACCTTGTCGTGCCTGCGCTCAACGTGATCTATGCCGATGTGGACGGCAACATCGCCATCGCTCCACACGGCGCGCTGCCCATCCGCAAGCGCGGCCTGGGCCGCTGGCCCGTGGATGGCTCGAGCGGCGAATATGATTGGGCTGGAATGATTCCCGACGATCAGCTTCCCTTTGCGCTTAACCCCACGCAGCACTTCCTCGCTTCCGCCAACGGCCGACCCGCCCCCGTCGGCTATCCTTATTACCTCGGCTGGATGTGGGACCCCAGCTACCGTACGCGCCGCATCCACGAATTGCTCAGCACGCATGACCACATCACCGTCGAGGATATGGAGGCGTTCCAAATGGACGCGCACGACGTGGCCGCGGAGAGGTTTGTGCCCGTCCTGCTCGCCACCTTTGATCTCCATCCTTTCGGTGACGACCAGGTACGTCGCGCCATCGACGAACTGCGCCGCTGGAACTTCGAGGCCACACCCGAGAGCGTCGCCGAGCGCATCTGGGCGGTCTGGTTCGAACGCTTCCGCCAGGACGTGTGGAAGCATCACTTTGATGCCGCGGGTGTGGAACATTGGGAGGGCGGTTGGGGCTTCGCAGATACGAACCAGCGCCAGCCTGAACTCGAAGTGCTCGAGTTTCTTACTCGTGCCAATCCGGAATCAAAGTGGTTCGGCGGAGGACTGCCGGCCTCGGATTCCGGCGCCGGAGCTGCTCAGACGCGCGACGCCGTTATCGCGCGCAGCTTCGTCGAGGCCATTGCCCAGATTGTGAAGGAGCGGGGCGTCGACATCAGCCGATGGCAGTGGGGCGCAACCAACCTGCTGCGCCTGCACTCGATGACTCAGAATCCCGCGCTCGACCGCGGCGGCATGCCCGTGCGAGGCGACGATCTCACCCTCAATCCCGGTGCCGACGGCGGCGAAGTCACCGGCGGCGCATCCTGGCGCATGGTGGTGGATTTCAGTGACCTCCGGCACAGCTTTGGCTTGTACCCGGGCGGCCAGAGCGAAGATTCCGCCAGTCCGCACTACGACGACCAAGTGAAACCCTGGGCGCAGGGCCGCCACCTGCCGCTCTATTTTTACTCTTCGCCGCAAGCGTTCCCGACAGGACAGGTGGAGTCGGTGCTCGAACTGGAACCGAAGTGAGAAATCCGCCCGCAGCGGCAGGGCAATAGGAGGCAATGAACATGGTGTTGGGACGAGAGAAAAGCAGGGGCTCCGCGGGGAGCATACCGGTCGAGAAGGCGGCAGAAATCCCCGTCGGTGTCGTGGGTCTGGGGCTGATGGGAAACAGCATTTGGGGAGAACCCGCGCACGTCCTGCGCTTCATGGATCTAACGGGGTGCCCGCCTACGGGCGAGTGAGGAAAGATCTGCTGCCGGAATTGTGTAACTCGACCGAGGTTCCGCCGCGCGACAACTCGAGAGGGTCAGTTTGGCCAATTTCAGGACGGACGTTCTTGAGTCCTGGACCGGCGAAGTACCCACTGAGCATGGTTTCCGAATAGCGCGTAATCCAGGGTATAGCGCGGAACAATATCGGAAGTGGAGTGTCGGACGTGCTCGCCGTGGTGATCTGGCTGCACACTTCGCCGCTTTCGGTCTGGAGCGTGCGCGCCGTCTTGAAGGAAGGCCGCGCGCGCAGGTCAGACCTCAGCGGCTGCTCGACCACAACGGATGTGACCCATGCCGGCGTAGAGAAGCTCGCCCGACCTTACCACACGCCCGGAACAAGTCGGTAGCGTGTCCGGGTGCAGTACTCCTCGTAGCCCGGCAACTCGCGGCGCAGGGCGCCGTCTTCCAGCAGAAATGAGCCGACGAAAAGCCAGCCGCGCCACCAATCCAGGCGGCCGGCGAAAGCAAATGGCAGCAGGAAAGTGAGCGCGCGGAATGATGGCCCGGAGCGGCAGCTTCCAATTTGAGGTCCGTGCCGACATTGAACAACCTG
>DATNHL010000372.1:0-20184 GCA_035604995.1 Occallatibacter sp.
GAGGGTTTTCGGGTCGCCGGCGGTTTGGGTTCGCCAGGCTTCGGCGAAGCCGTGGGAGACGGCTTGGCTTTGGGGGCGGGCGAAGACGCGCTCGGCGCCGCCGCTTTCCGAGATCATCTGGTGGAAGAGCGGCTGGGCGGAGGGGACGCCCATGAGAATGTCTGTCAGCTTGGCTCCGGCGGATTCGCCGCCGATGGTGACGCGGGCGGGGTCGCCGCCGAAGGCCGCGATGTTGTGCTGGATCCAATCGAGCGCGGCGATGAGGTCGCGGAGGGCGTTGTTGGCGCTGCCGGCGTAGTCGGCGCCGAGGAGGGGCTCGAGATCGAGGAAGCCGAAGACGCCAAGGCGATAGGCGACGGTGATGCAGAGGACGCCTTGCTGGGCGAGGATGGAGCCGTCGTACATGGGCTCGAAGGAGTGGCCGCCGGTAAAGCCGCCGCCGTGGATCCAGACGTAGACGGGGAAGGGGCCTTTGGCGGCAGGGGCCCAGAGGTTGAGGTAGAGGCAGTCTTCGCTGTGGTTGATGCCGGGTTCGCCGGGCTGCACGGCGGAGGCGGCGAAACGGGTGGCGTCGCGCTCGGCGGTCCAGGGTTTGACGGGGACGGGTGCGCGGAAGCGGAGCGGGCCGACGGGCGGCTCGGCGAAGGGAACGCCGCGGAAGATGGTCATGCCGGCGGATTGCTCGCCGCGGAGGGGGCCGGAGGGGGTGTGGAAGGTGATGGGGGATGTATCGGCGAGGGCGTGGAGAGGGGCGCGAAGGGCGAGGGCAGTGAGGGCGGCGGTGGAGAGGAATTGGCGGCGCGAGAGGCGTGGCGGCATGGGGTGTGAGGCTCCGGCGGGGCGGATAGGGAAACTATACGCGAACCGCCTGCGGTGGGGCAGACGGCGCTTGCGCGCCCTGAGGGTTGTGGTTTTGCACATTTTCGCAAGGAGGGCGAAGGGATGAGGCACCCGCTGTTCGAGACAAGGGAAGAGAAAGACAACCGCAGGTCCTTCGACTGCGCTGGGCTTCGCTCAAGATGACAAGGTTTGGTTAAGGGCGTGGGCTTGCGGGGGGGAGCGAGGGAGGCTGCGGCTGGTTTTAGGCGTTCATGCGGTCGGTGGCGCGCTTGAGGTCGGCTGGTTCTACGTCGTACCAGTCTTTGGCGAGGTCGATCCAGGCGGGGTTGGTCGTTTCGATCAGGGCGATTTTCTTCTCGCGGCGCCATCGCTTGAGCTGTTTTTCGCGGGTGATGGCCTTGTGAATGTCCTGGTAGGTTTCGAACCAGACGAGGCGGTCGCAGTTGTAGCGCTGGGTGAAGCCGTCATGCTCTCTCCATTTGTGCTCGAAGATGCGGTTTTGCAGGTCTCCGGTGACGCCGATGTAGAGGGTGTGGCTGCGGCTGGCGAGGATGTAGGTGAAATATGGGCCGGTAGACATTGCGAGTACCGTACGGGTTCGGTGGCGTTCGCGCTGTGACAAAAGCGACCGCGGATCTTTCGGCTCCGCTGCGCTGCGCTCAAGATGACAAGCGTTTCTTGGGGAGGTGTTCAGGAGAAGCTGGTGCTCGGGTCCGGCTGCCCTGGCGGTTCAGGTGCGCATCCATTCGGGGAGGGCGGAGGCGATGGAGGCGCGGACGGCGGCCATCAATTCTTCGCGCGTGGCGAAGTTGGCGGGGTAGATGGGTGGGTGGAAGACGAGATACGCTGTGCCGGGGTGGATGCGGTTGCTGCCTTTGGCCATCAAGGCCTCAGTTCCGTAGATGGAGACGGGGATGCAGGGCGCGCCGGTTTGCATGGCGAGGTAGAACGGGCCCTTTTTGAAGCGCAGCATGCGGCCGTCGAGGGAGCGGGTGCCTTCGACAAAGGTGGTGATGTGGATGCCGTGCTGGAGGACGCTGCGGGCGGCGGCTACGCTCTCCTGCGCGCCGATGACGCTGCCGTCGCGGCTGACGGGGATGAACTCGCCGAGCTTGAGGCCCCAGCCGAAGACTGGAATCTTCATGAGCGACTTTTTGACGAACGCGGAGGTGCGGCCGGGGATGCGCGGGAGAAGGGCGGGCGGGTCGAGGTTGGAGACGTGGTTGGCCATGAAGATGCAGGCGGTGTGCGGGGGGACGTTGTCGAGGCCGGTGACCTGAATGCGGATTCCAACGAGGCGATAGCCGATGCGGACAATGGCCAGTGAGGCGTTGTAGAGGGGAAGGACGTTGCCGGTGACGATGGCCCAGGGAATGAAGAGCAATGCCGCGGGAGCGCCGAGCAGGATGATGGTGAAGAGCAGGATGAGAGCGCGAATCATGCGGAGTTGTTCACCTCGGCGGCTGCGGGGAAGCGTTGTTTGAGGCGCGCGGGCAGTTTCTCATAGATGCCGTCGAAGGCGCCATTGGAAAGGAGGACGACTACGTCGCCGGGGGTGAGTTGCGGGGCGATGGCGTCGGCGATGGCGTCGCCGCCGGGGTGGAGCTCGGCTTGGGCGCCGCGGGCGCGGAGGGAGTGGATGACGTCTTCGGGGTGGAGGCGCTCGGCGTCGGGGATGCGCTGCTGCTGATAGACGCCGGCGAGGACGACGCGGTCGGCGAGGAGGAGGCTTTCGACGAGATCGGACTGGAGGACTTTGCGGCGCAGCGTGTTGGAGCGTGGCTCGAGGACGGCCCAGAGGCGCGATTGCGGATAAACGGAGCGGAGGGCGCGGAGGGTTTCGCGGATGGCGGTGGGGTGGTGGGCGAAGTCGTCGATGATGGCGATGTTGTTGACGACGGCGCGGACTTCAAGGCGACGCTTGACGCTCTTGAAGGTGGCGAGGGCGGATTGGATGGTTGGGGTGGGGATGCCATGGATGGAGGCGAGGGCGGCGGCGGCGGTGGCGTTGAGGGCGTTGTGCTCGCCGGCGAGTTGCATTTCGAATTCGGACCAGAGGGAGCCTGAGCGCCAGACTTCCCAGCGGGTGAGGGGGCTGTCGTGGCGGAGATTCTGGATGCACCAGTCGGCGGTTTCGGAGAAGCCGTAGCGATCGACGCGGCAGAGGGCGGGCTGGAGGCACTCGGTGACGTTGAGGCTGCCGTCGTAGGCGACGATGAGGCCGCGGCGGGGGACGAGGTTGACCAGACGCTTGAAGGCGGTCTTGACGGCGGCGAGATCGACGTAGATGTCGGCATGGTCGAACTCGACGTGGGTGAGGATGAGCGCGTCAGGAAAGTAGTGGAGGAATTTTGGGCCCTTGTCAAAGAAGGCGGTGTCGTACTCGTCGCCTTCGAGGATGAAGGTGCGTGTGGGGCGGAGCTGGAAGCTGGTGCGGAAGTTCTCGGCGACGCCGCCGATGAGAAAGGACGGCTCAAGCGCGGGATTGATTTCGGACGCGACCTGGTAGATCCAGGCGAGCATGCTGGTGGTTGTGGTTTTGCCGTGGGTTCCGGCAACGACCAGGGACTCGCGGCCGGCGAGGAACTCCTCGTGCAGCAGCGCGGCCATGGAGGTGAAGGGGATGCGCTGGTCGAGCACGGCCTCGACTTCGGGATTGCCGCGCGAGAGGGCATTGCCGATGACGACCAGGTCGGGAGCGGGTTCGAGGTTCGATTCGGCGTAGGGCTCGAGGATGGGAATGCCGAGCGAGCGGAGCAGGTCGCTCATGGGCGGATAGGCGGCCTTGTCGGAGCCGGTGATGCGATGGCCCTGGAGCTGGAGGAGTCCGGCGAGCGAGGCCATGGCCGTGCCGCAGATGCCGCTGAGATGGATGTGACGGGAGGATGAGGGCATAAGAGTCAGAGAATCACCGCGGGTTGGAGGAGGTGCAGATCGGCTTGGTTGGCGGCGTGGAGTTCGGCTTCGACGCCGAAGGTGAGGGTGACGTTGGAGTGGGAGACGTGGCCGCTGCGCAGGCCGATGGCGATGGGGCCCTGGAACTGGTCGAAGACGCGCAGGATGACTTCGTCGAGGAGCTCGGGGGGCGCGCCGGGGGAGGAGCAATCGAGCATTTCGCCGAAGACGATGCCGCGGACGCCGTCGAGCTTGCCGGCCTGGGCGAGTTGCCAGAGCATGCGGTCGATCTGGTAGGGGCGGGCATTGACGTCTTCGAGGAAGAGGAGCTTGCCTTCGGTCTGCGGCTCGTAGGGCGTGCCGAGGAGCGCGACCAACACGGAGAGACAGCCACCGTAGAGGGTGCCGCGCGCGCGGCCTGGATGGAGGGTTCGCAGGCCTTCGGCGGCGCCGAGGGAGTAGGTTTGGCCACCAAGAGCGGCTTGCAGGCTGGGGAGATGGACGCCGTTTTCGCGAGCAAAATCGGCGGAGAGCATGGGACCGTGAAAGGCGGGGAGTTGCACCTGGTCGAGGAGCCAGAGTTGCAGGGCGGTCAGATCGCTGTAGCCGAGGAAGGGCTTGGAGCTTTCGGAGATCAGGTCGAGGTCGAGGGCGCCGAGCAGATAGGCAGAGCCGTAGCCGCCGCGGGTAGAGAAGACGGCGCGGACTTCGTCGTCGGCAAAGGCGTGGTGGAGGTCGCGGAGGCGCATCTCGGGCGTGCCGGCGAAGTAGAGCGGGCCGCGGGTGAGGATGTGATCGGCGGGCTGGGGCGAGTAGCCGAGGGCGCGCAGGGCTTCAAGGCCGAGTTCGACGCGGTCGGGCTGGGGCGTGGAGGCCGGAGAGACAACGGCGACGAGAGCATCATGGGGAACGGCTTTCGGTTTGAGCACGGCGGTCACGCGTAGAAGGCCTCTCCGCGGGCGATGAGGGAGGCCGGGCCGGTGAGGCGCAGCTCGGCGCCGGGGCCCTCCCAGGCTACGGTCTGCACGCCGCCGGGAGCGAGAACCGTGAGTGGCGAGAAGCAGCTCATGAAAGCGAAGGCGGCGGTGGCTGCGGCAGAGCTGCCTGTGCCGGACGAGGTGGTGGGGCCTACGCCGCGCTCGAAGATGCGAATCTCGATTTGGTAAGGGTTCAGGACGCGGACGAATTCGACGTTGGTTTGCTTAGGAAAATCGGGGTGGGTGCAGATAGCCGCGCCGATGGTCTGCCAGGGCTTGCCGTTGACGGTAAAGTCGGCGTTGTCGACGACGATGACGAAGTGCGGATTGCCGGTGGAGACGGCGATGCCGACCACGCGCAGGCCGCCGGCGAGGTTGGCGGTGTGGGGTTCGAAGGCGGGGACGCCCATGCCGGTGGTGACTTCCACGGTGAAGCCGGCAGTGGCGCTGAGGGCATTGATCTGGCAGAGGCGCGGGCCGGCATCGGTGACGATTTCGAGGATGTCGCCGGGCTGGGAGCGGAGCGCATAGGCCATCCAGGCGGCGACGCAGCGGGTGCCGTTGCCGCTGATCTCTGCGATGGAGCCGTCGGCATTGTGCAAGCGGATGCGTCCGGATCTGGGGCCGGGCTTGTTGTCGTTCCATGCGAAGAATTCAATACCGTCGGCGCCTATGCTGGTGGTGCGGGCGCAGAGACGGCGGGTGAGATCGGCCCAGTTGACGCCAGCAGCGTCGTCTTCAGTGACGATGAGGAAGTCGTTGCCGCAGGCGTGTGCCTTGATAAAGGGAATCAATCGTCCTCCGGATCGCGGAAAGTGAAGACCTGATGGATGCCGGGCCCTGCGACCAGCTCCGCCTTCAGGCGCTCATGCTGGCGCCAGGTGGCTGCGAGAGGAAAGCTGATGCGCTGGACGGTGCCGATGGCGTCGGATTCAATATCGGTGAGGCGTTGTCCAGCGTGGTCCATGGCGTCGAGGATGGACTGGAGCATGCGGGACTGATCGCTGCCGCGCGCCTCGTAGGTGACGGGGTAAGTCTTGAGGTTGGCGCGCTGCTCGAGGATGCCGACCAGAGCCAGTGCGGCGATAACGATAAGGGCTCCCACGGCCGCGGCTGCATAGAGGCCGGCGCCGCAGGCCATGCCGATGGAGGCGACGACCCAGATGCTGGCGGCGCTGGCCAGACCGCTGACGCGGCTGCGGTTGTGGAGGATGAGGCCCGCGCCGAGGAAGCCGATGCCCTGCACGATGTTGGCGGCCACCTGTCCCTTGTTTGGGCTGATGTCTCCGGCCAGCACGGCGGAGAGCAGCGTAAAGAAGGCCGAGCCCATGCAGATGAGAAGGTTGGTGCGCACCCCGGCCGACTTGCGGTTCAGCTCCCGCTCCAGGCCAACCAGGCCGCCCAGCAGGGCAGCCAACAGGAGACGGCCTATGGCGCCATTGGCCACGACCATCTGCTGCAACTGGTCGAATTGGAAGGGTTGCGAAAGCAGCGCCAGAGAAGCGTTCATGAAGATTCCTTGAGCGATCCTACCACCGAGCCGGGGCGATGGATGAAGGTTGTTGCGCCGGGAGTATCGGAGACGTAAAGCGTGGCGGAGGGCTGGCCGGGGGTGGAAAAGCGGCGGTAAACGGTGAGGCCCTGCGGATGAGCATGGACGGCCTGATCCACCTCGTCGCCGTCGAAGGCGAGGACAAGGGCGGCGTGGGCGGCGGGGGCGGTGAGGGCGTCGCGATAGACCTCGAGGTCGCTTTCGTTGATGGTCTGGCGGAGGGGAATTCCGGTGCGGGCGATGATTTGCGGGTCGGTAGAGGTGATCATGAGGAGCACGCCGCCAGGGCGCTGGGCAAGGAGCGCGCGCAGGACGGGCGGGATTGCGAGTTCATAGGGGCGATGGGCCTCGATGATCTTTGTGCCTTCCACATAGACCAGGGGCCGCTCGCGCAGCATTTGAAAAGCGTTGAGACCGACTAGGGCGAAGAGGATGAGAGCTGCGCCGTTGGTCCAGCGGGGGTCGATGGCGCGCGGTTTGAACTCCTCAACGGCGGCGAGGCAGAACTGTGCGGCGAAGCCGAGGGCGAGTGCGATGGCGGGCAGGAGTTCGATTCCGTAGCGCAGGTTGTACCAGGAGTGAGGCCACCAGACGGGAAGAAAGATGGGGACAGAGCCGTAGGCTACGGAATAGGCATAGAAGGGGACGGGCAGGGCCAGCAACGACGCCCAGGCAAGGGAGCGGCGGCGGGCCGAGAGCCAGGCCCATGCGGCGCCGAAGAGGCTGAGCTCGAGCAGGACATTGCCCCAGGCGAGGGCAGCGGAGTCCATCTCCGCGGCCTTGACATAGAAGAGGAGCGAGACCCAGGGATTGTGCCAGCCGGGATGGGGCGGGAAGCCTGGTGTCGCAGTGCGTATTTCAATGGCCTTTGCCGAGTACGGGCCGCGCAGGAAGAAGAGCCAGTCGCCGAAGGCGGCAGCGTTGTAAATGCACCAGGAGGCCGGCGCGGCGACGATGAGGACGCTGGCCAGCCAGAAGGCGGGGGAGCGCAGTTGACGGGGGCGGGCGAGGGTGAGGCCGATGGCGAGCCAGGCAAGCAGGGCCATGATCCAGCCGTCATAGCGGGTGAAGACGGCGGCGACGAGGACCAATACGATGAGCCAGAGCAGGCGGCTGCTCTGCTTTGAGTCGGCGTCGAGACTCGTGCGCCACTCGACCAGCCAGACGGCGAGCCAGACCATCTCGCAGACAAACAGCGGCTCGGTCATGGCCGTGGTCTGCAAGTAGAGCAGGTTGGGATTGATGGCGAAGAAGGCGAGGGCGAGGCCCGCGGAGGAAGGCGGGAGCCAGCGGCGGGCGAGGCGGTAGAAGCCCGCGCAGGCGGCCAGATACGCGAGTGCAGACGGAATGGTGCCCGCAATGCCGTTGGCCCACCAGCTATAGACCTGGACGAACGGGAGCATGAGGATGTGGGGCAGCGGCAGCCACACGGAGCCCAGCTCGGAGAAGCGGGGCTGGTGCGCATCGAGGACGCGGCGCGCGATGTGGAGATGGGCGACGGCGTCGCCATAGTTGAGCAGGGCTCCGTGACGCCAACTCCACGCGATTGCGATGAGCGAGGCCGCCGCGCAGGAGACCAGTACGACCACTGACTCCGGACGCGAAACGACCGGGCGCGCGATGGGCCTCTCAGTCAAGGTGGGTCAACTCGCGGAAGACGATGAAGCGGTCGTCGATCTCCTTGCGGGAGAGCTGCTGGAGGCGCTCGGTGCCGAAGCGCTCGCAAGCGAACGAGCCCATGACGCTGCCGTAGAACATGGCGCGGCGAAAGACGGCGGGTCTGAGCTCAGGCTGCGAGGCGAGATAGCCGAAGAAGCCGCCGGCGAAACTGTCGCCGGCGCCGGTGGGGTCGACGACTTCTTCCAGCGGCAGCGCCGGAGCGCGGAAGGGATGGGGCTCCGCACTTTCACCTTTTGGATCAAAGCTGTGGCTCGAGAAGAAGGCGGTGGCTCCGTACTCGCCGTGCTTGACGATGAGCGTGTCCGGTCCCATGGCCAGCACGCCGCGCGCTGCCTGGACCAAGTTGTTGTTGCGGGCCAGCATGCGGGCTTCGGTGTCGTTGATGAGCAGAACGTCGAGGCCCTTCAAGACTTCAAGCAGCGCGGGACGATGATCCTTGATCCAGTAGTTCATGGTGTCGCCGGCGACGAGGCGGACGCCGGGCATCTGTTCGCGAACGCGGCGCTGCAGGACGGGATCGATGTTGGCGAGGAACAGATACTCCGAGTCGCGATAGGCCTCGGGGATCTTGGGCTCGAAGGAGGCGAAGACGTTGAGTTCGGTGGTGCGGGTTTTGGCCTCGTTGAGGTTGTCGAGGTACGAGCCTTCCCAGAAAAAGCTCTTGCCGGGGGCGCGCTCGATGCCGCGGGTATCAATGGCTCGGGCGCGAAAGACGGCTTCCTGCTCGGGGCCAAAGTCCTCGCCGACGACGGCGATGACGCGAACGTCGGTGAAGAAGCTGGCGGCCAGCGAGAAGTAAGTGGCTGCGCCGCCCAGGCAGCGGTCCTTGCGGCCGGCGGGGGTTTCGATGGAATCGTAGGCTACGCTGCCTACTACGGTAATCGCCATTTTTGTTCCTCTCTTGCACGTTGTGGTAACTTGCTGACCGGACTGCCTATAACAAATCACCAAACAGACCAAAACGTCATCAATTCAGATATCTATTGAGTATGCACAATTCCGTGAACGGTCACTCTGTTACTCCGGAACTGTGAACCCCTCCAGAGGACCTTGTAATCCCGGTTTTCGGGGAAGTATTGAACAAGAGGAAGGCCCTTCTCGAACTCATAGGCAGCCCCAGGTTTCAATGTTCCGAACCCGCCTATTGGAGCAGGTCCGTTCCCGAAGATCATGCCAGAATCTGCGACATCTTTGCCATCAATCACCAGGGTCCAGGTTCCCGGCGCGGAGTCTATGCTGTGATTTGAGCCGTTCGTCAGATGAAAGATCAAGTCCCCCACAGGTTGCCCCTCGCCGTCTGTGTACATTTGGATAGCTAGTGTGGCGTAGAGTCCCTTTTGCTGATCACTATGTTTGGCGTTTCGGGATTGACCCCAGAGCGGCGCAGAGGATGCCCAGGCGCAAGCGGCGAAAGATGCCCCAATCACAAGCACGGCGCAAAACTGGCGAAGGTTCATACCTGGCCCAGGTACTTCCCAAACAGCAAGCCCAGCTTCTCCTTTGCTGCTTCTGGAATTGCGTCCGGCTGAGTTAGCACGGCGTACTTGGCGGCGGAGGCGCAGGGGCAGGTGCGCTCGGCGGGCAGCGCGGCGACGGCGGCTTTGACGACCTTGGCGGCGTTGTCGGCGTTCTTGTGCAGCACGGCGACGATTTCTTCGATGGTGACGGCGTCGTGACCCTCGCGCCAACAGTCGTAGTCGGTGACCATGGCGATGGTGGCGTAACAGATCTCGGCTTCGCGGGCCAGCTTGGCCTCCTGCAGGTTGGTCATGCCGATCACGTCGGCGCCCCAGCTGCGATAGAGATTCGACTCGGCGCGGGTGGAGAATTGCGGGCCTTCCATGCAGACGTAGGTGCCGCCCGACTTGCCTACAACGCCGGACGCGGCGCAGGCATCGACGGCGGCTTTGGCTACCGTGGCGCAGACTGGGTCGCCAAAGGAGATGTGGCCCACGATGCCCTCGCCGAAGAAGGTGGAGACGCGATGGAAGGTGCGGTCGATGAACTGGTCGGGGACGACAAAGTCAGTGGGCTTGTGCTCTTCCTTGAGCGAGCCGACGGCGGAGACGGAGAGAATACGTTCGACGCCGAGTTTCTTGAAGGCGTAGATGTTGGCGCGGAAATTCAGCTCCGACGGGAGAATGCGATGGCCGCGGCCGTGGCGGGCGAGAAAGGCCACCTTGCGGCCCTCGATCTCGCCCAGCACAAAGGCCTCGGAAGGCGCGCCAAAGGGCGTCTCCACGCGCTCCTCGCGCACGTTGGTGAATCCGGGCATGGAGTAGAGCCCGCTGCCCCCGATGATGCCAATCTCTGCCTGCGCCAATGTCCTGCTCCTTCTGCTCGTGCGACGGGAGTCCGCCGGAGGACTGTTTTCCGGCACGATTGCCTGCCTTCAGCAAACATCTCAGTATAAAGGCAGGGGCGGCAGTTGCCCTGCGCTTGCGCGCATGGATCGTCACGGCCGGGTTGGCGCGGTGTAGTCTGGAGCGGGGAACAAGGAGAAGGTATGAAGGCGCTGGTGCTTTCCGAGTACAAGCGGCTGGAGATCGCGGAGCTGCCCGTGCCGCGGCCCGCCGCGGACGAGTTGCTGATTCGCATTCAGGCGTGCGGCATCTGCGGAAGCGATGTGCATGGCTACGACGGCAGCACTGGGCGGCGGCTGCCGCCGATCGTGATGGGGCACGAAGCGGCCGGGGTTGTTGAAGAGGTTGGAGAGGCTGTGGGCAACTTCCGCGCCGGCGACCGGGTGACGTTTGACTCGACGGTTTATTGCGGAAAGTGTTTTTTCTGTCTGCGCGGCGAGATCAACCTTTGCGATCATCGCGAGGTGATCGGGGTTTCGACGCCGGCGTTCCGGCGCATGGGCGCGTTTGCCGAATATGTCGCGGTGCCTGCGCGGATTGCCTATCGGCTGCCGGACAACATGCCTTTCGCGCATGCGGCGCTGATTGAGGCTGTCTCGGTTGCGGTGCATGCTGTGGGGCTGACTCCGATCAGGCTGAACGATACGGCTGTGGTGGTGGGAGCGGGCATGATTGGCCTGCTCACCCTGCAAGCGGCGCGGCTGGCGGGAGCGGGGGAAGTGTTTGTGATGGATGTGGACGAGAGCCGCCTGGAACTGGCCGGGAGCCTGGGTGCGAGCCGAACCTTCAACTCGCGCAATCCCGAGGTGATTGCGCAGATCGTCGAGCAAAGCAATGGACGCGGGGCAGACGTTGCGCTTGAATGCGTGGGGATTTCCGCCACGGTGAAGCTGGCGCTGGAGAGCGTGCGCAAAGGCGGAGCCGTAACGCTGGTCGGCAATGTTGCGCCGACGGTCGAGCTGGGGCTGCAATCGGCGGTGACGCGGCAGATTCGGCTGCAAGGCTCGTGCGCGTCGTCGGGCGAGTATCCGGCATGCATTGCGCTGATGTCGCGCGGAGAGATTCGCGTGGAGCCGCTGCTCTCCGCGGTTGCGCCGCTTGAGGAGGGCGCGGCATGGTTCGAGCGCTTGTATGGGCGCGAGCCGGGACTGCTGAAAGTTGTGTTGCAGCCTTGAGGATTTGAGCGATGAGCAACGGACTGTCTGATTTGACCGGCAAGGTGGCGCTGGTGACGGGCACCAGCCGCGGGCTGGGGCAGTATTTTGCGCGGGCACTGGCCCGGGCGGGAGCGGACCTGGCCATTACCAGCCGCGACAAGGGAGCGCTTGCGGCATTTGCGGAGGAGATCGAGGCGCTGGGGCGGCGAGTCTTCTGCGCGGAGCTCGATGTGCGCGAACTGAGCAGCATTCAGAGCGCGATCGCCGTGATTGAAGAGCACTTTGGCAGGATCGATATTCTGGTCAACAATGCCGGATGCAATATCCGCAAGCCGGCGCTCGAGGTGAACTGGGACGATTGGAACACCATCCTCGACACCAACCTGCGTGGAAGCTTTTTTGTTGCGCAGGCGGTGGCGCGCGGCATGATCGAGCGGGGCTATGGGCGGATCATCAACATCGGCTCGGTGACCAGCGTGGCCGGATACGCGGGGCTTGCACCGTACGGGGCCAGCCGCGGCGGGATTCGCCAGCTCACGATGAGCCTGGCCGACGACTGGGGCCGGCACGGGGTGACCGTGAACTGCCTGGCGCCGGGCTGGTTCCAGACACAGCAGAACAGGGTTCTCTATGAGAACGCCGCCTGGGTTGAGTATCTCCGGGATCGCATTCCGTTGAAGCGGCCCGGACGACCCGACGATCTGGATGGCGCGGTCGTTTTTCTCGCCTCCGAGTCGAGCCGCTACATTACCGGGCAGACGCTGCTGGTGGACGGCGGCATCTCGACCGGGGCCACCAAGGCGACTGTTTGACGGCTGGCGTCGCCCGTTCCCATTGTGCGGGAGAGGGATCGTATCGCGATATACGCTATTGATAAATAAAGAGATAATAACCGGAATCAGAGAAATACACCCAAAAGTACCCCCTCGAGAATTGACAGCGGTTTAGTTGTGCATCATCCTAGTCCAAAACTAACATTTACCGTGGTCTAAGAATGTCGGGGCCTATCAGTTCGCCTACCAGCAGTAGGTGGCAACGACGTCCGGAGCGCTCGGAAGCTGGTTGATGGCGGTCGTATGCAAGACGATCTGTAGATTCTTCTTTTCCCAACCTTTCGGGAGGGACTTGACCAACGCCGAGATGGATTGTGGATTCGTGAGGAATTCGGCCGCGGCACGGGTTCCTACATATCCGATTCCTGCCGCAGTGATGATTGTAGTGCCCGTCTTGGAATTCAAAATCCGGGATACGATCGCGTAGTCCTCAGTAAAGTCAGAATTGGCGGACCAGCGCTTTTGGGTGTTCGAGCGGTCCAGGATGGCCATAGGCCCATCAAAGACATAGCGCAGGTCTCCGGTCATGGTGAGGGTCCAGGGGTTGTTGTGCGCACCGATGAGGATCGTGGGACTCTCGCGAAGGTCTCCATACGCCACATCGTTTCCGTATCGGATGTCGAACTGTTTATTGCGATGCACTAGCAGGGACACGATCTTTGTGGTCGCCGCGACATCGCCAATTGTCACGAACGTATCCTTTGCGGGATAAAGATCCTGAGAGTCAATCTTGGTGCCCGGGGGTAGCGGGATATATGATTCCAGTCCCATCTCCTCATTTCCGCTGCGGGGGTGTTGCTGGTAATAAGAGTCAATATAAGAAGGAGACAATTCATAGACAGCATTGCTGCCGATATAGATCAGGACTGGATTGGATTTATCCAAGACGGGCGACCAGAATCTATTGAAGGCGCGCTCCTCGGGGGATGGGAGGATGCGCAGTATTGCCCAAATCAGGATGACTACCGCGGCGGCAATCGCAATCGACCATTTGCGACTTTGGAATCTTCCGGATGATGGCTTAAGATCGCGGGCGATAACCTCATGGGGAATCGGCGAGGTCACAGGTTCTACCGGGCTATGGCTCAGTTCCGGTCCGTGCGGCGGAGACGACGGCAGCTGAACCGGATTCCCGTCGGTCCACTCGAAGACAGCCTTGAAGGACCCGAGAGGCACGCTGATCCGAACGGCTTCCCGATGCGCAGTTTGATAGTAGAGCGCGAGGCGCTTCCTGATCTCGGCCGCCCGTGCGCGAACGACCGGATCAGCATTTGTGTCGTAGTCTGGCCGCCTGCCAAAGACCTCTGCCCCTATCACTCTTTCCTTCAAGAGGTTTCCGTGGCCAGACAGCGTCTGGTCAACAATGTATTGCAGGAGTTGCTGAGATTGCTTACTCGTCCGGAAGGGATTACTGTTCAAGATTTCTGCAAGTGCCCCTTGAATCCGGGCCGCGTGGATTTCTTGAGAAGCGGCCACTTGCGGAGAGGTTTCGTCGGATTCAACGGCGTTTCTCATCTGAACTCCAACTGATATTGCCACCTGCGCGGTACTGTACTCCAGCTGAATGGGGATGACAAGGTCCTTGTTTCGTTGGAGAACGCTCTCGAACCGTACCGTACTGTACCTTGCGGATAATTAAAAAGTTAGCGCTTACTTGCGGCGTTTGTGAGAAGAATGTTTTCTCGGGGTGTACTAGGGGCAAAATGCGCGATCAGTCGGTGAGTGGAGGCTTTGGGTCTTTCTTCAAAGGGACTTCGGGCCAATCATAAGCGGAATCAACCGAGCAAAGAGAAGATTTTAGGAGGCAAAATGACCAAGTTACGTTTCGTACTCTTGGCAGTCTTGATAACCACCATCGGACTGACATTCCTTTCGAAACTCCATGCGCAGTCGAAGAGCACGACAGCCGCACTGTCGGGTACAGTTTCCGACCCGTCCGGGGCCAGAGTCCCGAAAGCGACGGTGAAGCTCACCAATCCAGAAATGGCAATCAGCCGAACCGGCGCCACGGGTCCGACGGGGGAGTTCTCCTTCGCCTTTCTCCCGGAGGGCACCTACGTTCTCGAGGCGAGCGCGCCGGGATTCAAGACAACGCGGCAACCAGGGATCGTCCTCGCCGCGGGAGATACGGTCGCGGAAACCGTGACTTTGACCATCGGTGCGACCGAGCAGGTCACAGTCAATGCGGGCGGGCCGCTGCTTCAAACCCAGAACGCGAGCATCAGCACCGAGCTCACATTCAAGCAACTTGAGGAACTTCCGCTCAATCTCAGGAACACTCTTTCCTTTGCGACGTTAGATTCCGCCGTGAACGTGCAGGGCGACCGGCAGTTGTTGGCGGCGGGTGGGAGTGAAGATACGGCCGACCAGGATTACTCCTTCCTGAATTTTGGAGGCGGCTACTTCGGGACCAACCTGTTCCTTCTGGAGGGCGGCTACGATGTCGCCCAAGGCTGGGGAGGAATCTTGTATGTGCCTGCCCCGGAGGACACGGATCAGGTCAAGGTAACGAGCTACTCGTTTTCAGCCGAATACGGATTCAGCAGCGGCAATGTGATCAGCCTTAACACCAAGGCCGGCACCCATGACTGGCACTTCGTTGCCGACGAGTTCATACGCAACCCGGATCTGGACGCCAACCTCTACTTCAACAAACTGAGCGGCGCGGCCAAGCCTAACGACCATCGCAATCAGTTCGGAATCGCCGGCGGCGGGCCGTTGTATATCCCGGGCATCTATAAACAGCGGGACAAAACCTTCTTCTTCGCCAACTATGAGGGATTGCGGCTCAACGGCTCCGGCACCTATAGCGCAGAGGTGCCCACCTCGGACGAATTGGCGGGCAACTTCTCGGCGCTGCTCACGACCACATCATTGGGCACGGATTGCCTGGGCCGGACCATTTATCAGGGCCAGATCTACAATCCTTACTCGGTAGAGTCCTGTCCAGAAGGAGGGGTGGTCCGCGATCCCTATAAGGGAAACATCATAACCAATATCGACCCTCTGGCGAACAAATTTGCCACGGGGAACTACTGGCCTGCGCCAAAGAATCCAGGCGGTGGTTACAACTTCAACACCACGGCGAGTGCACTGACGAGTTCCAACGAGTGGGGAATTCGCATCGACCACAACATCAACGCGAATAACCGCATCTACGGGCAATTCTCGAATAAGCACGAGGGAAAGGTCCAAACGTCGGCCTTTTACGGAAACGATATCGCGGGGCCCTATAATTACGACCCGAACAACCGCATGTTTGGGGTTTTGGGCTATTCTCACGTTTTCACGCCGACTTTTGTCCTGACCAGCTCACTATTCTTCATTCGCAATCCCGGGGGGAACAATGTCCAGGGCTATCCGTTCAAACCTTCCTCGCTCGGGTTCCCGGGTCAGCTCGATTCGTGGACGCCGCAGTTTCCGCAGGTTCAGTTTGGGAACACCTTTGGCGGGAGTTACTATGCGGGCCTGGGAGCGACACAAAACTCCGGCGAAGCCACCTTCCCGCAGAATAACGGCAGCCTGACTGTAGACGTGAACAAATCTTTGAAAACACAATCCGTCTCGGTCGGGTATATGGGCATTTGGCAAACAGACGACGGCGGCAGACTCACCCCGATAAGACTCTATTTCTCGAATGCCATGACTGCAGGCCCTAACCCATCGAACTTGACGAACGAAAGCGCCGGAGACGCGTTCGCTTCCTTTATGGCGGGCGCCGGCACTCCCGGAGCCAATAATGCCGGCTTCACAGGGTATAGCGCATATCCGGCGCCAACGTACTACATGCATGGGATGTACGTTCAGGATGATTGGAAGGCGAGGCATAATCTCACCTTGAACTTGGGCTTCCGCTATGAACTCCAGATGCCGCCGACAGCGCGGCACAACGAGCAGGCGTATTTCGATTTCCACGCCCTCAATCCGATCAGCGCGGCGGCGGGGATTCCGGTTTACGGGGAAATCGTCTACAACAATCCGGGGAACCGTTTTCTATATAACACCAACTTGAAAGACCTTGCGCCCCGCCTTGGCTTCGCGTACGCCGTGATGCCGAAACTGGTTATGCGCGGCGGCTATGGCATCTATTACGCGAGAAACTTCTATGGCGGCAATGGGCCGGACCCGGGATATTCGACACAGACGAATTGGACTTCGTCGCCCGACGGGATCACGGTGACTACGCCCCTCGCACAGGCATTCCAATCGGGTCTTGTGCCGGTTACCGGGAACGCGCTGGCAGGCCTGACCAACGTTGGCCAGGGGGGCGGCGGAGTGAATCCGTTCCATCCCGATCCTTTTAACCAGCAGTTCAGTTTTGGATTCCAATACGCCTTCACTCCCAACGACGTGCTGGATATCAACTACGTGGGCAGCCGCGGAAGGCGCATCACCCTTGGCGGCATGAACTACGGCCAACTGAATCCAAACTATCTTTCCATGGGCTCGGCGCTGAATACCAAGGTGCCCGATCCGTTTGCCCCCGCATTGGCGTCCCTGGGACTGCCGGCCAATGCCTGCGATTCGTCGCCCGGCATGGTCCCTCAGGGGGATTTATTGGAGCCGTATCCGGAGTTCTGCGGAGGCGCCTCAGCCGAGGACGAACCGGTCGGAATCAACAACTACAACGCATTGCAGGCAAGCTTCAAGCATCGTTTTGGCGCGGGCCTGATCTTTACGGCCTCCTACACCTTCTCGAAGTTCCTCTCCGATGTGGCCGGCCCGGAAGAATGGGGTTCGATCAATGGCGACACCGGAGGCTCGGGTATCCGCAACTACTATGACCTGAAACAGGAGTGGACGGTGGACGGCGACGATATCCCTGAGTCTCTGGTTTTGAACTATGTGTATGAACTGCCGGTTGGCCGGGGCAAGCGGTTCGGCGGCGGCATGAACGCGGTTGAGGACGCCATCCTGGGCGGCTGGGCGGTCAACGGAATTACCACCGCGCAGAGCGGTTTCCCGATGTCGATCGGCCCCAGCGGAAACTCCGGGAGTGTTTTTGGCGGGAGTCAGCATGCCGTTTTGACCGGGGCCAGCTTTAAGACCGGCACTTGTGGCAGCCCCCAACACCCCCCTGAAATCCCTGTAGGAACGAAATACTGCTTCTTCAACCCGGCGGCCTTTGGGCCGACGCCTGATTTCACCTTCGGCAATGCTCCTCGCTACTTTTCCAATCTGAGGGCACCCAAATACGTGGACCAGGATCTGACGTTGGGAAAGTGGTTCAACCTCACGGAAAAACTCCGCCTGGCGGTCCAAGTCCAGATGTTCAACGCTTTCAACCACCCCAATTTTGGTATACCCGACGCTCAAGTTGGGGACGCACTCACGACCATGGGCGAGGCCTCGAGCACCCAGGGAGCGAGACAAATGCAGGGTGTGCTGAAGCTGACTTTTTAGTGCGTCCACATATGCGGAAGGCCATACTTGCTCTCTGCCTGACGATCGCGTTCGCGAATCTGAACGTGAACGCGATCGTCTTTGCGGAAGCGCCAGCTCAGACCGTTCAATCCCTCGTGGCTGAGGCTCGCGCGGCTCAGTCCAAGGGGGATCTTCGTACCGCGGCGGAAGCGTATCGCAAGGCCACCGGGCTGGAACCGTCGGTTCCGGAGCTATGGGCGAACCTTGGCTTGATGTACCACGAGATGGGCAGCTTCGACGAGGCAATCAAAAGCTTCACCGAAGCGGCCCGTCTCAACCCTTCCTTGTACGTTCCCCAGTTGTTCATGGGGATCGACTACCTCAAACTGAAACGCACCGAAACGGCAATACCGTTTCTCGAGAAGGCAGAGAAGCTGAGTCCGGCGGACCCGCAAGCACCAATCGAATTGGGCCGCGCATTTGCAATTGCCGGCAGCGCCAACGCTTCAAGCGATGCTTATTGGAGAGCTGCGAACCTGGCTCCAGGCAACGGGAAGGTCTGGTTCGGGCTTGGCATGGCTTACCTGCAGCAAGTCGATTCCGATGCGCGGGTTCTGACGAGCACTTACAAGGACTCCAATACCAGCAAGCTGCGGGCCGGTGAGCTAATGGCTGAGCAGGGCAAACTTCTCCAGGCGGCTCGCGACTACCAGGATGCGCTCTCGGGGCCGTCGCCGCTTTCTTGCTCTCACGCCGGTTATGGCATCGTACTGTTGCGGGAAAAGGCGATCGCCGAGGCCAAGGCGGAATTTGACCGGGAATCAAGTTCCAACCCCGGATGCCCCTTGACGAGGGTTGGCTTTGCGGCGCTGCAGTTGGTCCAGGACGACACCGGGAATGCTCTGAAAGAACTGACCGCGATCTGGAATGCGGACGCAGACTTTCTTCGGGGGAGTTTGCCATTGTTGCGCGACGCAATCACCACCGAACAGGGCAAAAAGCTGTTCGATCTAGCGAAGCAGTGGCAGGCAAACAACCAGATTCCAAGCGGATTTGTGGATGCGATCCAGGCCGGGTTGGGGTCGGACGCTCCGGTTGCTGCGGTTCTCACCCGGGTTAAAGCCGATCCTCCAGAACTGAGAAAGGAAGCAATGCCTCCGTTGTCAACGGATCCTGAGAAGTTCTATCTGTCAGGTCATTTCCGCGAGTGCAGCGAAACATTGCGACCCCGCTTGAGCGTGTTGCCTGAGAGACACCTCTCGCTTCTGGCTCAATGCGCCTTTTACACGGGAGATTACAGAACTGCTTCGCTGGCGGCGCGAAGGCTTGCAATGGCCGCGACGACCCGGCAGATCGGACTGTATTGGGAATCCAAGGCCGACCAGAGGTTGGCCATTGCAGCGTTAACCCGCGCTGGTGAGATCGACGCGAACTCTCCCGGAATGCACGTTCTGCTGGGCGATGCCTACCGCCAGAGACGAAGCTGGGAGGGCGCCGTAACCGAGTACCGCAAAGCGCTTGTATTGGAGCCGGACAACCGCAGTGGACGGCTGGGACTGGCAATATCGCTCTATGAGGACGGAAAAAGCGAGGAGGCGTTGGCGAGCGACAAGGAGCTTTTGCTGAAGAATCCCGAAGACCCTGAAGCGAACCTGCTAGCCGGCGAGGTATTCGTCCGGCACCAACAGTACGCCGACGCCGAACCTTACCTTAAGAAAAGCCGCGATGTCCAGCCGGAGTTTATGCCGCGCCTTCATGCCCTATTGGGTGATGTCTACGCCAACATGGGCCGTGACAGTGAGGCACTGTCAGAGTTCAAGATCGCCATGACGAGCGACGAGGACGGCAGCATCCACTACCAGATGGCACGCCTTTATCAAAAGACGGGCGACAAGAAAGCTGCGGCAGAAGCCTTCCAGACTTCAAGGCAGCTGCGCGAGAAATGGGATGCCAGCGCAAGCTTCGCGCCCCAACAACCAAGTACCGATATAAGCCGCCAGTGAGGTTCCAATGGGATCCGAGTGAACAGGAAAGCCGGCGAGCGACAGTAATGCCGGATTCATCGTAAATGCGACCAAAGACGCTTGATAGGGAGTAGAGCGTTTTGCGGCCAAGCCTCACATTCCACCTTGGATTGATTCAGTCCAATTCTGACAAGGGAGTCCATCTTGATGTCTTTACGTTTTGTGAAAATGGCTTTTGGGGCTACGGTGCTGGCCTTTCTAGGCGCAACAGCATCTCCTTGCGCAAGCAGCTATATCCAGTCCTTCGAACGAAGCGCGAATAGCGTAACGCTTTACTCGAAAAGCGGCGCTCTGCGTATTGAAGTGTGCTCAGATCGCATTATCCACGTCGTTGCAAGTCCGACACGGAAGATTCCCGCAGCCATTGTCCCCGCAGTGATCGGTCAGTGCAACGACAGTGACTTCAGAGTCGTGTCGAGCGAATCGATGGTTGCCATCCACACGCCCGCATTACAAGTTAGTGTCGACCGCGCAACCGGAACCCTTCGCTTTTTTTCCG
>DATNHL010000373.1:0-3959 GCA_035604995.1 Occallatibacter sp.
GCGGCCCGCCGCCTGGGAGTCTCTGGCAAGGTGGTGATGAAAGCGACCATCACCAAGGCCGGTACCGTGAGTAGCGTACGGTGGGTGAGCGGCAACGATATGTTCCGTGACACCACCGTGGCCGCCGTCAAGCAGTGGCGCTACAAGCCGGCCAGCTTGAACGGCCAGCCGGTCGAATCCGACCTCGAGATCGTGCTCCAGTTCAAAGGTGCGGCAAACCAGTAAGCCCGCTCTTCGCGATCGATCCCCGCGGCTCATTCGACGGTGCGATACCCCATCAGCATCAAGGTCCTCTGCGAAAACGGCACATACAGAAGCGCGGCGGTAGCGGCAAAGGCCAGCCCGAGCCCGAGCTGGTGGACGGCCAGGAACGGCGCCAGCGCCCAAAGCTCATCCAGTGGGAAGATAAACGGGGAAAGCCTACGGAACTTCTGGTGGAGGCTCCTGGAATCGAAGCCCACACTCGCCAGCAGGTAAAGCCTGGTCGGAATCCCGACCGCCGCGGTCACCAGCACCAGCGTCAGAATCCAGTACGGACGCGAGACCATCGGCTGCACGACCCTTTCGATCGATCCCAGCTTAGCCAGCGAGATCAGGTAGAACGACAGGTACATCACCTGAATCAAACCAAAGAGCAGGCGCACGGTGCCGCGCGACGCGATAGGAAGCTCGTCGGGATGCGTCAGCAGGGACGAGCGACTGGCGGAGGATTGGCTCGGCGCCTCTGCCGCACGTGGGGAAGCGGGCGCCGGCTCACCGCCAACCATATCCACCGGAGCGATGAAGCGGTATCCGCGGCGGGCCAGCGTCTCGATGAATCGGGGGTTGGAGGCGGTATCGTCCAAGGCGTCCCGCAGCTTGTTGACCGCGGTGTTCAGGCCGTGATCGAAATCCACAAAGGTGTCGGCCGGCCACAACGCCTGCCGGACCTCCTCCCGGGTGACGATCGCTCCCGGACGCTGGAGCAGCAGCAGCAGCACGCGGAAGGGCTGCTCCTGCAGCTTTAATTTCCGTCCGCTCTTGCGCAGCTCGCCGGCAGCCGCGTCGGCCTCATAGAGGCCGAAGCGGAAGACGCGGTTCTGGCTGGTCGCAGACTCCATGGAAGCTCCGCCGGGGCGTCAAGTTTACACGCCGGGACGCGCCCAACGAGTTATCCCTCCGCCCAATCGGCTGTGGTTACGGCACTTATCAAATGACCTCGGTTTGACGGCGTTTTACCCGCGGTGCATTGAAGTGATCGGCGAGCTTGAGCGAAGGTGGCCGCAGTCGCACGACCTTCGCTGCCGGGAGAAGCCGATGTCCGCACGGAACCAAGTGATCGAACCCGAATACACCGACATGGGAGTCGCCGCCACTACGCAATTCAAACCCGGCGAACTGCGCAAGGTCTCCTTCGCCAATGCCCGGCGCGTACAGGAGAGCCTTTCCGCCGGAATCGAGAAGAGGGTGCTGCTGTGGCTGGCCGCGCGCACTCCTGCTGGCATCAATTCCGACCACCTGACGCTGGTGGGCTTCGCCGGGCAGTTGCTGGCGGGAGCGTCCTACGCGCTGGCCGGGTGGAACAAGTACGCGCTGCTGGCCGCCACATGCTTCATCGGGCTGAACTGGTTGGGCGACTCGCTCGACGGCACCCTGGCGCGCTTCCGTAACCAGCAGCGCCCGCGCTATGGCTTCTATGTGGACCACATCATCGACACCTTCGGCGCTGGGTTCCTGATGGGTGGCCTCGCCATCTCCGGATACCTGCACTGGGGCGTGGCCATCGCGATGCTGATCGTGTTCCTGATGCTCTCTATCGAGGTCTATCTGGCGACGTACACGCTCGGACATTTCCAGCTTTCGTACTGGATCTTCGGCCCGACCGAGATTCGCATCCTGCTGGCGATCGGCAACGTCACGCTGCTTTGCCGGCCCGCGGTGCATATCCTCGGCCATGCGTTTCGGCTCTTTGATTTGGGCGGCGTGATTGCGACCATCGTTATGGGCGTGATCTTAATCATCTCTGCAATCCGACACACTGTAATGCTCTTTAGCCAGGAGAGGATCCGGTGACCACCGGACGCCGCTGGCTGAAGTTCAATCTGGTTGGGGCTATTGGGATCGTGGTGCAGTTGGCGGTGCTGGGAATCCTGAACGGTGTCCTCAAGCTGGACTATCTGCCCGCGACTGCCCTGGCGGTCGAAGCGGCGGTGCTGCACAACTTCCTTTGGCACGAGCGCTTCACCTGGGCCGACCGCGCCAGCGTCACCCGGCGACAGGCGCTCCTGCGGCTGGTCCGCTTCAACCTCACCACGGGTGCGGTCTCGATTCTGGGAAACCTGCTGCTAATGCGCTTGCTGGTCGGCCAGGCGCACCTGCCGTCAGTGCCCGCCAACCTGGCGAGCATCGCCGGGTGCTCGCTGGTGAACTTCCTGGTGAGCGAGTACATCGTGTTCCGTGCCGGCGGGCAGTCGGTAAGGCGCTCGGCAACCATGGGTTCTGGGCCCTGAGCCGCAACAAAATTGGCCGGCATGGCTGGCTTTTTGCACCGGGTTTGGGTATAATTTAACCGCCTTAGATGGAAGCGGCGGTTGGAGCAGCATCCGCTGAACAGCGTTATCTGCCTCACGTAGCACCTCCCGATTCATCTCAGCGCAAAATCAAGACAAGGATGTGTGTAACAAGTATGGAGCAAGGAACTGTAAAGTGGTTCAACGATGCCAAGGGCTACGGCTTTATCAGCCGTCAGAACGGCGAGGATGTTTTCGTTCATTTCTCAGCGATTCAGAGCGAAGGCTTCCGCAGCCTGCAAGAAGGGCAAGCCGTCCAGTTCAATGTCGTCAAAGGACCTAAAGGCTGGCAGGCAGAGAACGTACAACCTCTCTAAGCGGATGCGATTTCCCGCATCAGCAACCATCTGGGGCGGCCGTGAGGTCGTCCCTTTTCTTTTTTAGGGGGGAACCACAGGCGGCACAGCCCGCCGGCACTGGCATCGAATAACCTGCAACTCTGGTCTCTCTGGCCGAGGAGGGGATGCCCTTGCTTTGCAGCCGCTGCCATCACGATAATCCGGAACATAATCGCTACTGCGGCATGTGCGGCTTCCGGCTGGAGACGCCGGCTAAACCTGCCAAGGCCGCATCGCCGGACAAGGAAGCACAACCGGTCAGGGCCTCGGCGGATACATCCATCCTCGGGCTGAACGCGGAGCCGCTGCCACCCCGTCCAGCAGCCCCCCGCCCTGCCATAACCGGGCCTTCGTTTCTTGGTTTGGGTACTGAGCCTGACCCCGATCGCGCCAGCTATCTTCTTGAAGATGACGAGCCCCACCACCATTTCGGCTTGTGGATCGCGCTAGTGCTGCTGGTCGCGGCGGTGCTCGCAGGGTGGTATTTTCGGGCAGAGTTGCGCCCCAGGGCGGGCCAGCTCTTTGCGGCAGCGCTCGCGCGCGTGAACCCGCAGCCTCCGGCGCCGGCTGCTCCCGCCGCTCCGCCAGTGAACCCTGCCTCGTCCGAACCCACAGCCGCGTCGCCTCAACCATCTGCCGCCGCGGCCGCCAACGACGCCCCGCCGGTTGCTGGAGCTCCACCGGATGTCGGACCGCAGGCGGCCGGAGCTGCAAGTCCGCTCTCCAAGCCTGATGACACCGGAGTTTCGGCTGCGAAGGAAAAGTCCGCCGAACCGGCCAAGCCCGGCTCGGATAACCAGGAAGAGACTGCGCCCAGCAAAAACGCCGGGAAAGCAGCCAAGTTTGCCCACGCCAGCCGTCAGAGGCCGGCGGAGGCTGTCGCGCCAGAGGACAATCCCGTGCTGCAACTGGCGCAGAAGTACATCCGCGGACAGGGTGTGCGCCAAGACTGCGTAACCGGCCTTGCCTATTTGCGGGAGGCGATGAAGCGTCCCAACGCCGCGGCGGCCAGCCAGATGGGCGCGCTCTATGCCACCGGCACCTGCGTGGCGCTGGACCGTTTGGCCGCCTA
>DATNHL010000374.1:0-33242 GCA_035604995.1 Occallatibacter sp.
CGCTGGTCCTTTACCATCATAAATGGCCGAGGCGATAGAGTACCTATCGTGGGCAAGCTGGAACGGAGAGCGAATTGACGGCATGGGGCCGCAGGCTGAAGGGTTTGAGCATAGCGCTGGCGCTGGCCGGCGGCGCGCTGATGCGCCTGCTGATGCTGAAGGCGATTCCGCAGGTCTCAGGGGACACACTACTCTACGGCAACCTGGCCAAGAGCCTGTTGCACGGGCAGTTTGCCATCACCGATTCGAGCGGAGTGGCCCATGAAACGCTCATCCGCCTGCCCGGCTATCCCGTGTTTCTGGCCGCCTGTTTCCGCCTCTTCGGGCTGGACAACTACACCGCCGTCAGCTACGTGCAGATTGCGCTGGAGTTGGTGGGCTGTCTGCTGCTGGCCGCTTTTGTGCGCCGGATTGCGACGGAAGCAGCCGCGCACTGGACGCTGTGGCTGGCGGCGCTGTGCCCGTTTACGGCTTCCTACACCGTGGCTCCTCTGACTGAGACACCCACCCTGTTTGCCATTGCCCTGGCTCTGTGGGCTTTGGCGCGGTTCCATGCGCGGCCCGGCTGGGGAAACGCCCTGGCCTTCACCTTCGCCATTACCTTTGCTGCGCTGCTCCGGCCGGATGGAGCGCTGGTAGCCGTGGCTCTGGCCCCGGGGCTGGTGCTGGGGCTGCTGCGAGGTGCGGATAAGGGGGCTTCCGCGGCTAATGCCCTCGCCGATTCTGCGCAAAGCCGTCCAGACGCCGCCCGGTCGTGCCCCGTGCCGTTCTGGAGCCGGAATCGAGCTCCCTCGCAGCCCGTGCAGCCCGAACTCGGCAATCGACCCTCCGCCGCCAGCCTGCTGCGCATGGGCCTGGTTTGCGTCGTGCTGGCGCTGCTTCCCTTCGCGATATGGACAGCGCGAAACTGGCGGGTCTTCCACGTCTTTGAGCCACTCGCGCCGCGCTACGCCACCGACCCCGGCGAGTCGGCCAATCCCGGCTGGCAGCGCTGGGTAAAGACATGGTGCCTGGACTTCGTCTCCACCTACGACATTTACTGGAATGTGCCGGGCAGCGCGCTGGACCTGACCAAGCTGCCCAGCCGCGCCTTCGACTCGCCGGCCCAGTATGAGGAGACAGCGGCGCTGGCCGCCGCCTACGCAGACAATGGCCAGGATCTCTCGCCGGATCTCGATGCGGGCTTTGCGCAACTGGCCGAGGAGCGGGTACGGGCGCATCCGCTGCGCTATTACCTCTGGCTCCCGCTGGGACGCATGGCCGACATGTGGCTGCGCCCGCGGGTCGAGAACCTGAACATCGACCTCGACTGGTGGGTCTACAACCACCATCACGCGGAGACGCGCTTTAGCTGGGCCTACGCGGGGCTGAATGCGGCTTACCTGCTTCTCGCCCTGGCGGGCCTCGCCCTGCGTCCGCGCTACTCCATCCCAGGGACAAAGACCCTTCCCTGGGGACCCCGGTTGTGGCCCTGGATGGTCCTCTACTTCGTTCTCCGCAGCGCCCTGCTGATGACCATCGAAGCGCCCGAAGCGCGTTACACGCTGGAGTGCTTCCCCATGCTGTTTGCGTTGGGCGGGATCGGAATCTGCGCCGGCTACTCGAGGATTGTGCAGGCCTTTGCGCGGCGCTGATGCCCGCCAATCGCTACCAGGCCAACAGCTCATCTCCCGTTGATGGCGACAGAAACGCGACCGGCCCATCCGATGTGTGGGGGCAGTCGCCGAAGCACTGAATGGACTCCGGACCGGCGGTGCGGGCCCACTGCAGGGCCTGCTCCGCCTCGCGCAGCACGACGACCGGCGAGCGGCCCTGGCTCCCTGCGATGCCAAAGCAGGCAGACAGGCGGATGGCGTCGCCGCCCACGCGGAAGGGCGAGCAGAAAACGTCCACGCGCATTCGCTCCGCCAGCATGACTGCGTTCACGGCGCTGCAGCCGGGCAGAACCAGCAGGAACTCGTCCTTGCCGGGACGGCCTAACAGGTCGTAGCTGCGCAGCAGGCGCGCGATGCGGCCCGCAACCTGGCAGAGCAGGTCGTCGCAGGCGTCGTAGCCAAGACGCGAGTTCCAGTGGCCGAAGTCGTCAATGTCGAGCAGCAGCAGGCTCAGCGCGCTGTTCATGCGCTGCACCCTGTCGGTCTCGCGGAAGAGCATGGCCAGGATGGTTTCGCGGTTGTAGACGCCGGTCAGCCGGTCGAACTGCGCGTTGAGCAACTGGGCCTCGCGCAGGGTTTGCAACTCGCGCGACCTGTGGCGATCGCGCAGGGCCATCTCGATGCGCAGGCGCCAGTAAGGAGCCTCGGCAGTGCGCAGGATCAGGTCGTCGATGACGCCCTCGGCCAGCCGGTCGATCCAGTCCTGGGTCACAGTGTCCGAAATCAGGACAATCGGAAGGCGGACAGCGCTTTCCTCGGCGCGGACGGTGGCCAGCAGGCGCTCGATATTCATGCTGGGGTCGAGGCCGGGGAGGGTCGCGTCGAGCAGCGCCAGCGCGAGGGGTCGGGGTTTCTCCAGGGAAGCCAGCGCGGCTTCAGCCGACAGGACGATCTCGACCTGGGCGCCGGCAGCCAGGAGCACCGGTTCGATGGTAGCCAGGAGCACGGGATCGGGAGAAGCGAGAAGGTAAGTGGGTGAAACCTGAGTAGGCATCCGGAGACCTCTCTGGTGGATGCATCGGCGGCGGTTAGAAAGTGTTTAGAGATCGGCGGCGATTTCTGAGGATTTCTCAATGACTTCCCTGGCAGATTTGAGTGCCGGAGGTCTTCGGTCATGGCGGTTGCACCTGGGTGGGCCTCCATCGGGCCTACAGGAAAGATTGTGCGCCAAAAGGGGAAATTATCTGCAAATCCGCGTGCGTTGGCGGGGCCTGATCCGGAAACGGACGGTCGAGATTGGTGGCGGGGCAGGGGTGGGCGACCCGCCGAGTATCCGACATTCTCGGCGCAGAGTTGCCCGGCCCTCAAAAAAAGTGATCTCGCGTAACTCCTTTGTTTTGGCAGGGAAAAAGGGTCATTTTGGCGTAAACCTATTGTTTTCATGGGCCTGGGGCGAAAGGGGGGAGGGGCGGCATTTTGCCTCCTTTTTCTCTAAGTGACTGATTTATCAGGCACTTTCCGCCGACGCAACCCGTCATTTGCAGGGGACTGAAATTGTAGGCTGCACAAAATAAACGGGTTAAGTTTTCCGGTTTTGGCGGTTATGGGCGGTACCGCGGATTTCGGGAGACGCCCTGCTTCCGTTTGGTGTTCTTCTATGAGCTATTGTGCGCCGAGAGACAGTAATTATCTGCAACCGCCTGCGGTGGGGCAGACGGCGCTTGCGCGGCACCTGCGGTGCGGCAGACGGCGCTTGCGCGGCATGGGATTTGTCGGTGGCACCGGCTGGCCGGGATGGGTTTGAAGTATCCCACCCTTGCGACAAGAATCCGCCGCGGCGGATCGCAAGGATGGGGCACCCCGCTCTGAAGGCAGTCAACTGCAGGGATCCAGAGGCGGCGGGTTCAGTCGATGAACTCGACCTGCGGCGCGATGGGGATGATGCCGCGCTCGTGGCCCAACTCAAGCAGCTTGCGGATGGCGGCGCGGCCGTCGGGGCCGTAGTCCAGCGTCCGGTCGTTCACATACATGCTGACAAAGCGATTGGCCAGGCGCGAGTCCAGTTCGCGGGCGAACTGCATGGCGTATTCGAGGGCCGCTTCGCGGTTGTCCAGCGCGTGCTGAATGCTGTCGCGCACGGCCTTGGTGACGATGCGCATGGAGTCGGCGCCCAGCGTGCGGCGAATGGCGTTGCCGCCCAGCGGCAGCACCAGGCCGGTCATCTCGCGCCACCACACGCCCAGGTCGAGAACCTTGTGCAGCCCGCTGGACGAGTAGGTGAGTTGGCCTTCGTGAATGATGAGCCCGGCGTCGAACTTACCAGCCAGGATCTGGGGAATGATCTGGTCGAAGGGGACGGTGACCGTCTCCAGAGCCGGATTGAATATCTTCAGCCCCAGGTAGGCAGTCGTGAGTGTGCCGGGAACGGCGACCTTGACCTTGCCCAGTTCCTCGGGCGCCAGCGGCTTGGCGGAGACGACCATGGGGCCGTAGCCCTCGCCCACGCTGCCCCCGCAGCCCATCAGGGCGTAGTTGTCCTGCAGGTAGGGGTAGGCGTGAAAGCTGATGGCGGTGACGTCGTAGAAGGCCTCTTCGCGGGCGCGCTGGTTCAGGGTCTCGATGTCACACAGGGTGTGGGTGAAGTGATAACCGGGGACGCGGATCTTGTTGGTGGCGAGTCCGTAAAACATGAACGCGTCGTCAGAGTCGGGGCTATGGGCGATCGAGATATTGAGCAGCTTGGGGGAGGGAACTCCGGATGTCTGTGTACTCACGGTAGGCAAAAGTCCTTTCGGGGGAAAAACAGCAGCGTTTCTTGGATGCGGCTAGTCGGGCCGATGGCGCAGGCGGACCCATCCTGCGGCCAGCGCGGCGGCGGCAGCCACTTTGAGCGCGTCGCCGGGCAGGAAGGGCAGAATGGCCAACGTAAAGACCGATTGAACCGAAACATGGGTAAGCGCGGCCAGCCAAACGGCGCCGCAGGCGAGAATCACGAGGCTGCCCGTGGCGGCCGAGAGAAATGCAGGGGCAAATCCGCGCCCGGTTCGCCGTACGAGAAAGGCAATCAGGGCGGCAGCCAGAGGATAGGCGAGCAGGTAACCGCCGGTGGGCCCCATCAGATGGGTCAGGCCGGGGACGGCCGGCGTCGGCGCGAAGACGGGCAGCCCCAGGGCACCTTCCACGAGGTACGCGCCCAGGGTGGCTGCGGCCAGGCGCGGGCTCAGGAGCAGGCCCAGCAGCAGGACGGCGAAGGGCGTCAACGACAGCGGCACGGGAGTGAAGTAGAGGGGCAAGGCAACGTGGGCGCAGAGGGCGGCGAAGGCGCTGCCGGCCAGAACAATGCCGCCGGAGCGCAGCCAGACGGACCCGCGGGCGGCGGGAACGGCTGCGAGAGCGCTGCCGGGGGCGAATTGGGCTGAGATTTCTTTGCTCACTCAAATTCCTTCAAAGTTCAATCTCCGAGTCGACTTCGTCGACCGGGTCAAACGCCGCGTTGGGAACCGGCTTGGGCACTGGGCCGGCGTCAGGATTGCTGTGCAGCCTGCCGTGCTGGAGCCAGATGTGACGCGCCACGCCCGCAGCAGCCAACAGCAAGGCCGCAAGAGAGACGAGAAGGGCAATCATCAACCAGCGCATGGCGACAAACCAGTGGTCAGAATACCAGACGGGGCAGTCCGGAGAGCCCGATTCAGGGCTGCCGCAGGCTCGCCGTCAGCCAGTTGAGGTAGGGGTGGCTGACCGCCTCGACGCCAAGTACAAGAAACTCCGGGGTCTGGTAGCTGTGCAACTGGTGCAGCCGCACTTCCAGAGCGGCAAGCTGCCCGGGGCCGGTCTTGAGCAGCAGCAGCGTCTCGGTCGAGGTCTCGATCTGGCCCTCCCAGTGGTAAAAGGACTGGACGGCGGGGATGAGCGTGGCGCAGGCGGCCAGGCGCTCCTCGACCAGCGTGCGCGCCAGCCTGCTGGCCTCGCCGGGGCTGGCCGCGGTGGTCAGGACGATGCGGATTGGCGGGTTAGCGTCGGGCATGGGCGGTTCACCGCGTTTTCAACGTCGTCTTGGAAGCAATTGAAAGTGCTTGCCCTTGATTCCGACATGATCTGGTTTGCCATCTACTTGCAGGGTGTAGGCAATATCCCGATTATCGCCATCCTTGTGGGCCCACCAGACGCAATAGATGATGAAGATCTCACCGGGAGAATAATTCTTGCCTGATTCCATGAATCTCTCGATGGATTCGCGTATCTCTTCTCCCTGCTTTGCCGCCTTCTCCGTCGTCTGATGTTCTTTGCCAATCCTGCATATCATCAGCTTCAGCGGCGATTTAGACCAGAGGAGTTTCTTAAAATCATATTCGACGGCTTCCTGTTTTGTTATCCACTCTGACTCTACCGCAATCAATATGTCCTTCCCCTTTAATCCGACGAAATCCCAGAGGAACTCAGGACGGTTTCTGTGTGAGTGGCTGTCGATGCCGTTTTTGTCAAAAAACACTTTCAGAAGGTCCAACTTTTGATCGGTCCACTCCTTTCGTCCTGTCGTGTTCTTGATATTGCCCCGAAGGAACTTCACCAGATCATTCGCAAGCTGTTTGATTCCCGCGGAAGAATTCGGAAAATCGCTCATGGATCACCCCTCGGGGCTCATAATAGTCGCATTTTTCGCAGGCAAGTACCTAAATCCGGTTGCCGCGCCGTAGATGTGGGAGGGAACTGCTTGCCGAGCGAGGCTGACTAAGGCAGTATTGTCTTTGCGGCTGAAAGAACCCGCCGCAGGTGGAGAGCGAGATGACGACAGCGATCAAGTTTGGCACCTCCGGTTGGAGGGCGATTGTGGCGGACGAATTCACCGTGGCCAACATCCGGCTGGCCGTGGCGGGCATTGCCGCCTATGTGAAGACGCAACCGGAACCGCACCGGGTCCTGGTAGGCCGCGATCCGCGTTTCCTGGGCGAGAGCTTTGTAGACATCGCCGCCAAGGAGCTTGCCGCGGCCGGCATTGCCCCCATCGTGATTCCCGAGGCCGCGCCCACGCCGGCCATCGCCTATGCCGTGCGCACGCTGAAGACTTCAGGGGCCATCAACTTTACGGCTTCGCACAATCCGCCGGAGTACAACGGCATCAAGTTCTCGACGCACGACGGCGCCCCTGCGCTGCCCGAGGTGACCAAGCAGATTGAGGCGGCGATTGCGGTGCTGGTTGCCGGCGGGGGCGAAAACATTCCTAGCCTCGGAGCGCCGCCGGCGGGCGGGTTTGAGACGGCCGACGTGAAGCCGGCGTTTCTCAAGCGCCTGGAAGAGTTGGTCGACCTGAAGGCCATCGCCAAGTCCGGCATCAAGGTGGTTTACGATCCCTTCTGGGGCGCGGGCCGCGGCTACTCGTCCGACCTGCTGCACGAGGCAGGCGTACCGGTCGAGACGGTCCACGATTATCGGGATGTTTTGTTCGGCGGCCATGCGCCGGAGCCCGACGACCATCTGCTGGGCGACGCCAAGGCCAAAATGCGCGAGATCGGCGCGGCGGTCGGCATCGCCACCGACGGCGATGCCGACCGCTTCGGCATTGTGGACGGCGACGGCACCTTCATCCAGCCCAACTACATCATCGCGCTGCTGTTCGACTACCTGGTGGAGACGCGCGGCTGGAAGAACGGCGTGGCCAAGTCCGTGGCGACCACGAATTTGATTAACGCCCTCGCCGAGCACCACAAGGTTCCGCTCTATGAGACGCCGGTGGGCTTCAAGTACATTGGCGAACTCATCATTGCGGACAAGATCGCCATCGGCGGCGAGGAGTCGGCCGGCCTGACCATTCGCGGCCACGTGCCGGAGAAGGACGGCGTGCTTGCCGGCCTGCTGGTGGCCGAGATGGTGGCTAACAGGGGCAAGAGCCTGGGCGTCCAGTTGAAGGAGCTGTTTGCCAAGGTTGGTTCCTTCTATCCCGTTCGCGAGAACTTCCGCTTGACCCCGGAGGTCAAGGCCGCGTTCACTGAGAAGTTGAAGACCGATCCGACGGAGCTGAGCGGGCGCAAGGTCAGCGAGGTGGTGCGCACCGACGGGCTGAAGTTGATTCTCGAAGACGGGTCGTGGGTGTGCTACCGGCTTAGCGGCACCGAACCGGTGGTGCGCGCGTATACGGAAGCGCGCAGTGAACAGGACATGGAAGCCCTGAAGAGCGCGGCGGAGAAGTTTGTGCTGTCGTAGAAATGGATTGAGGCGGAATGACGAACGAGAAAGTGGAAGGCGAGCAGAAACCAGCGGAGCCGGTTTCTGCTCCGCTCAGCAAGCGGGCGCTGGAGTTCGCACAGCGGGCATGGCGTCCGTCGGGCACGGTGGTGGCCGTGTGTCTGGCGCTGATGCTGATGGGTCACGTGGTGAACGGCAAGAACGGCCTCACGGTGTGGCGGCAGAAGCGCGCTGAAGACAAGCAGCTGCAGAAGGAAATCAAGGAACTGGAAGAGGAAAACGCGCGGCTGCGTGAACACGTGGAGCGGCTCAAGTCCGATCCCGGCGCCATCGAGCACGAAGCGAGAGAAAAGCTGCACTACGCCAAGCCAAACGAAGTGATTGTGGCCCTGCCCCCGCAGCCCAAAGATTCTCCCATCCCTGCGCCTTCTCACTAAGAAAACGCTCAAAATCCTACTAATCGAGCGCAAATTACCAGCACTTTAACCTGAATCGAACAAATAAACGTTTACAAATCCAGCAGGAGCATCTAATTCTATAAATGAGACGTCTAAACTTTGGGAAGCAAGACTTCTTCCGGATCATGGGTGATTTAAGTCGCACATGGCCCTGAAGAGGATCTGGCAAGCAAAAGGGCATTTCTGGATGAATGGGGCCTGGTTTCCTGCACAGAAAGCGTGCAGTTTCAGGGCATCCAGACAATCTGCTGGCTCAGGTCATTCATCCATGGAACCGTTGACTTTCTTCTGTTTTCTTCCTATCCTCGATAGGCTTCGCCCACCTCCGCTCGGTGAGCGGGGTGGCATCACAACAGGCTTGACGGTCTCAGTCGGCGCTCTGCGCTGCTGAGCAGGGATAAACCTCAGGCGGTCCGGCCTGAAGTTCGCCCGCAACCGTTCTCCCCGGGAACCGGCAAGCAGTTCCCGGCAAGCAGTTTCCGGAGAGCATCCAACGCTGCTTTCCGATTGCAGTAACTGTCGTGTGACCTTCCTATTTGGTGTTGGAGGGGCATTGTCTCCCCCTCCAGCACCAGATTTTCCCGTCGCGATTTTTCCAGTCGCAAGGCCGGAACCAGACCCTTCAAAATCAGTCTGGAACAGAGCGCTCGATCAGCCGCCGTGCGTGCAACGCGCAAGGGGCGCGCCCGCTCCTTGCGAGACCAGGCCGGCGGGAACCGGGCAGCCAAAAACCGCTCAAAAATCCACGTGCGCCCGCACCGAGCCTACCCACACCGGCCCGCGGTCGCGGTTGTAGCCGGGGTCTCCGATGTGCTGCACATCGAGCGAGTAGAACATGCCGCGCCAGAAGTGCCAGTTATAGTAGCCCTCGACGATGTTTTCCCGGCCGTAGTTCAGTTTGCCGTCGCCCAGCAGGAAGCCCCGGCCACCCAGCTTCAGATACTCCTGGTGGTCAGCCTTGATGGCGTTCGAGACGACGGCGAGGCCGATCTTGTCCACCGGCCGGCGCCAGCGGGTTCCGTAATAGTCGGCGCCGAGTTCCACCGTCTGGTCCACCTCGGTGTAGGCGAACGACTCGTGCTGGCCCTCGTTCCAGCCGAAGCGGCCAAAGACGCGCAGGTTCGCCGTGACTTCCTGCTCTGTGTTGTAGCCGAAGCCGTATTTGAGCGCGCTGAAGTGCTCGTGCAGGATGATGGAGGGCGCGGTGACGCCGTATTTTGCGGTATCGGAGCCGTTCAGGAAGCCGTCTACGGCCTCACGATAGCTGCCCATGTGGGCGCGGTTGGCGTAAAACAGGACCCGTTGGCTCCCTCTGCGTTTTGGAACGAAACTGTGACGCAGTTCGAACTCGCCGTTCTGCCCATGCGCCCGGCTGAAGGCCCAGTCGAGGTCAATGCCGTTGGCCACCACAGGCATGGCGAACAGGCCGTAGCGAATCGACCAGATGCGGTCGTCGTACTCGGCCATGCCGCCCACCGTGTAGCCGCGCGTGTCGGCGGCGTAGTCCCACGCGCCGTTGTTGTCCACGGTCCAGTTCATGAACTGCAGGTGCGAGTCGGATCCGGGACCGTTGATGTCGAAGAAGTCCGGCAGCGTGAGCTTGCCTACGCGGAACTCGACGCGGCGCAGGGGCACGCTGGAGGCGAGGGCAAAGAATCCCGGCTGCTGGCCGGTGGTCTTGTTGGTGAAACCGAAGACCTGGTGAATCTGGTAGCGCGCGATGTAAGGCACCCTGCCCAGGTTGGGTTGCGTACCACATCCAGGTTGGTGAATCCGCCCAGGCCGAACGCCTCGCTGAGGCCGCGCCCCTCGGCCGCTTCCAGGTCGAAGATGAAGTCGGTGCTGTAGCGAATGGAGTGGTTGGGCCGGAGCGCGGTGTAGAGCGTGCCCACCATCGAGGTCTTGTACTCACCCCTGCCAAGGAAGCTGTTGGTCCCCTCGTACGGAGAGTGAAACGGCAGGTCGCCCTGGATGATGATGTTGGCCTGGCCGGAGATCCACCACAGGCTGTCCTCCGAGTGGGGGGCCATGGAGACAACAGGCGCATCGTTGGGCTCGTGGCCGACGGGGCTCATGTCGGTGGACCTCTTGCCGATACCGCCGCGCTGTGTGTCGGCGGTGAGCAGCGCCGGTCCGACCTGTGCGAAGAGCTGCACGGGCGGGCCCTGCGGCTCAGTCGCGGAGGGAAGACTGTCCGGCGCTTGCGCGGATGCAAGAGCGCCAGTCAGGAGCAGCGCACCGGCCAGACCCATCAGTGCGCGATCTGCCCTTGCAGCCAGTTCGGCAGCGGCGCGGAGCGAATTGAGAAGGCGGCCGAATGCGCGGAGCATGAAAGACTCTTGGGATTGAAGTGCGGGACGCGGGCAGGCGGGCATAGAATGAAGCAGGAACTATACCCCCACTCCGTAGATACCATACCGGGGGTGGGTATTGTCAAGAGGAGGCATCCCATGTCCCACCAGGAACGGGAAAAGATGAAGTTGCTGCAAAGGCTGCGCAAGTTGCGCGGGCAACTGGACGCCGTGGAGAGGGCGTTGTTGGCCGATGAGGATTGCGGTGGACAACTGATGTTGCTGGCGGCGGTGCGCGGCGGCGTCAACGGGCTGATGGGCGAGGTGCTGGAAACGCATATCCGGTTTCACCTGGTGGATGGAGCCAAGGAACAGATTGCCCCCGAACTGGCCGAGGATTTGATCGATCTGGTGCGCGCGTACCTGAAATGAAGACAGAGATCAGAGATCAGGGGTCAGAGATCAGGCATCGTGCAACGATGAGCTGTTGTGACTGCCCCCGGATGCATGGCGGTTCCTCCCAATGTTAGCGGGCGGATGGGGCGGCTATTGTTAAGGCTTGGTTGATTTGCAAGAGCGAGTCAGCAGGCCTGCGCGCCAACAGGGCGGTGCTTGTTGAGCACATGCAGGGCTGCGGCAACGGGCCTCGGAATGCTTGTTGCATCCTCGAATCCCGAATCTTCGATTTCCTGCATACGAATGCAGCAATTTGGATTATGATTCGGACTCATCGTGTTCCCGGCTCTGAAAACAAACCTACTCGGCCGGAACTGGAAAGAGGAGAATAATGGCAAAGTCCCCACGCGTGAAGGCTGCGCGCTTTGCAGAGCAGGCGCGCGTTTTGCTTACTGGAAGCGAGAAGGCAGCCGCGGAAAATGCGGTCCACGTCAAAGCGACGCCGGACAAGGCGAAAGTTACCGTTTCCTTGATTCTGAAGAGGAAAGAACCGCTCAAGATCAACAAGCGCGGCGGCCGCGCAAACGGGCCGGTGCGCGTGAGCCGGACGGAGTACAAGCGGCGCCACACGGCAGACCCGGCCGCGCTGAAGCTGGTGAGCGCGTTTGCCAAAGAATTCAACCTGAAGGTGGAAGACGATCCGACATCCGCGACGCGGCGGACGGTGCAGTTGACGGGCGCGGCGGCAGACATCCGGAAAGCCTTTGCGGTGGAGCTGGACCAGAAGACCATCGATGGCGTGGAGTACCGCGTGCGGGAGGGCGGCATTCACCTGCCTGAGACGTTGGCGGGTTCTGTGTTGGCGGTGCTGGGACTGGATAACCGGCCCCAGGCGCAGCCGCACTTTCGAGTGAAGAAGCTGGAGGCTGAAGCCGCCCACGCTGAAGCCGAGGCCGCGGGGCCGTCCAGCTACACACCGCCGCAGGTGGCGCAGGCTTACCAGTGGCCGGCCGGCGCCAGCGCTGCGGGGCAGACCATCGGAATCATCGAACTGGGCGGCGGCTATCGGCAGTCCGACCTGACGGCTTACTTCAAATCTCTCGGAATGGCCGCGCCGGCGATTTCCGCGGTGAGCGTGGACAGGGGCAAGAATGCGCCCTCGACCGCGTCGGGCCCCGACGGCGAAGTGATGCTGGACATTGAAGTGGCCGCAGCGGTGGCGCCCGGCGCGAAGATCGTGGTCTACTTCACGCCCAACACCGACCAGGGATTCACCGACGCCATCACCACGGCCGTCCACGACGAAACCAACAAGCCAAGCGTGATTTCCATCAGCTGGGGCGGGCCGGAGTCGAGGTGGACTCCGCAGGCGATGGCGGCTCTGGACGCGGCCTGCCAGTCGGCCGCGGCGCTGGGCGTCACCATTACCGTGGCGGCGGGCGACAACGGGTCGACGGACGGCGGGACAGGCAACAACGTTGACTTCCCGGCCTCGAGTCCGCACGTGCTGGCCTGCGGCGGCACCAAGCTGAACGCAAATGGATCCACCATCGTCTCCGAGGTGGTGTGGAACGAACTGGCTGTGCAGGACGGCGCCACCGGCGGCGGCGTAAGCACGGCGTTTGCGCTGCCCAGTTGGCAGGCGGCTTCCAATGTGCCCGCGGCGAGCACCAGCACTGGCGGGCGCGGCGTGCCGGATGTGGCCGGCGATGCCGATCCCAACACCGGGTACACGATTCGCGTGGACGGACAGACTACGGTCATCGGCGGCACCAGTGCGGTGGCTCCTTTGTGGGCCGGACTCATCGCCGTGGCCAACCAGCAACTGGGCACGCAGGTAGGCTTCATCCAGCCGGCGATCTATGCGACCAAAGCCGCTGCGGCCTTCAACGACATTACCGAGGGCAACAACGGAGCGTTTTCCGCAGGGCCGGGTTGGGATGCCTGCACCGGCCTCGGGTCGCCGATTGCCAGCAAGCTGATTCCGCTGCTGGCGGCCGCGGGAACCACACCCACGCCAACGCCTACGCCAGCACCCCCGCCTCCGCCTCCGCCTCCGCCGGGCAAGAAGAAGAGGAAGAAGAAGAAGGCTGCCCAGGTGAAGCCGGTGGAGAAAAAGGCCTCGAAGAAGGCTGCCGGAAAGAAGGCTGAGAAGAAGTCCAAAGGCAAGAAGACGGCCGCCAAGAAAAAGAAGAGGTAGCCGCCAGGCTGTCGGCCTACAGTCGGCAGCGCCGCGGCATTCGGGGAGCCCCATCCTTCCGCATCTTCATCGCGGAAGGGTGGGGCCCCTGCAATGCCTGTTCGTCCGCCGTCGACATTTCAACGGAGTTTGGTCAATCCCGCCCACTTTGTTGGCGGGGAGAAAACAGGTCAGGCCGCCGGCCCGGCAGGCAATGCACGACACTGGGCGGCTTCCGTCTGCCGTAACGGCAGCCGCGGCCTCATTCCCAGCGCACCGCTTGAGCCTTCATCATTGCGTGTTGCCCGCATACGCAGACAGGAATTGCGCGACACTTTGCGCGACAGCCTGGTAGCCCTTCCCATTCAGGTGGAGATAGTCGCTCTGGGTCACCGGTGCGGCGGCGGCGTGCGACGTGTTGAGCCCACCGAAGTTCCGCGCCACTGTCACCGTTGAGCCCGATACCGCCGTGATCTCAACGTTCTCCGCGTTGGCGCCGGTGTCGATGGTCAGAATCCAATGCACGTTCAGGCAATTGGTTGAATTCAGAGTCAGCGTGGTATCGGCCGGGCCGATGGCCTCCGCGAGCGTGGTGCTTACAGAATTGGCGCGCAGCGATGTCGGCACTTCATCGTGACTGTAGTCCGACACATCCGTAACCTGTGTGGGGTCGTAACTCTCGACCAGCACATGCCGGATGTCCAGGTAGTGCGGCCCATAGAGATTCGCCAGTTGATTGTCGAGGGCCACAATCTCGCCGTAGGTCGCGCCTCCCGCCCATTCGGCCTGGATGTTCTCGTTGATGACCGACATCACCAGGTAGGTCTGCCCCGGGGGCACGGTTGCAACCTGCGCGGCAATGTCATTCAGGATCTCCGTTGTCGAGTAGAGGTTGTTTCGGCCCTCCCAGAACACGGAGATATAGGAGGCATAAGGGGTGTCGACCACAAACTGTGGGGTGCCCGGCGCACTCACCGGATCTCCTGCTGCAGTTCGCGTGAAGGTATAAACGCCCGAAGCAAACGTGACCAGGCCATGCACCCCCAGAATGGTGCCAGCGACTCCTGCCGCGGGACCGCCCGAAGTGACCGGCGCGTATGCGGAGTTGAAGCTGACGGTGACGCCGCCACTGGCTGGAATCGTCCCGCCGGCTACGCTCACATACGTCGGAATCGCCCCTTCGCGCACGCCGATCTGTGTGGAGGTCTGGCCGCTCGCGCCCAGATTTTCAACCGGCAGAACGATCATTGCCGAAAGATCGCTGGGGTACGCACCTTGATTCACGGTGCCTTCGTTCCCTTGCGTGAGCGAATCGCCCCAGGCCGCAACGCCAAACATTGCGACGTTGGTGGTGACGCTGGTCTCGACGGCGGTGTAGTCCACCGAGTCCGCCGGCATGAAGGTGACCGAGAGCAGTTCCGGCCCGGGCGAGCTGAAGACGGTTCCCGCATCCGGAGAATAGAGGAAACTCCCCGTCAGCGCCTTGGCGCCGCCGGGCGTAAAAGCGGTCGCGTTGAGCTGTGAGGGTCCCAGGGGAAGGCCGACCGTGGGCGGCGCGGGGTTCCATTGCACTGCCGGGACTGCGCGATCGACCACAAGCGTCACGCTGGCGGTGGCATAGGCGTAGTCCTGTTTGTCAGAGGGGATGAAGGTCGCCGAGAGGGTGTGCGCCCCTCCTGTCAGCACCGTTCCCGCATTGGGCGAGTAGACGAAGGTCCCGGCAACGCTGGCCGTCGCGTCAAGCTGCCCGCCGCTGAGCGCGGTTCCGTAGACAATCTCTGCCGGAGCCGCCCATGTGAGTGTTGGAGTGGCCTGGCTGACTTGCATCTTCACTGTCAACGAAGCCGTGGAGTAGTCCGCGGAATCGGCCGGCGTAAAGGTGACCATAAGACAATGCGAACCCGCCGTCAGCACGGTCCCGGCGGCGGGAGAATAGGCAAAGCCTCCAGCCACACCGGCTGCAGATGCGTCAAGCTGCGGCGAGCCCAGGGCCGTCCCGTAGACAATGGCCGTGGGCGTCGCCCAGCTCAGCGCCGGAGTGGCCCGGTTCACCTGGATCGACACGGTGGCGGTGGCCGAGGAGTAGTCCGAGCTGTCGGCCGGGGTAAACGTCACGGTAAGGCTATGCGACCCGACCGCCAGCACGGTCCCGGCGGCTGGAGAATAGGTAAAAGTTCCAGCCACGCCGGAAGATGCGTCGAGATGCGCCGAGCCAAGGGCCGTCCCGTAGAGAAGAGCGGCAGGCGTTGCCCATGTCAGCGTGGGAGCGGCTGGTTTGACCTGGATCTTCACTGTAGCGCTGGCCGTGGTGTAGTCCGTGCTGTCGGTCGGCGTAAACGTCACCGCCAGGCTCTGCGATCCGGCAGACGGCACGGTCCCGGCAGCCGGAGAATAGGTAAAAGTTCCAGCCACGCCGGACGATGCGTCAAGCTGGGTTGCACTCAAGGCCGTTCCGAAGACGATTGCGGCAGGCGTCGCCCATGTGAGCTTGGGCGTGGCCGGGTTCACCAAGATGGTCACCGAGGCGGGGGCCGTGGTGTAGTCCGTGCTGTCGGTCGGGGTAAAGGTCACCGTCAGGCTCTCGGAACCTGCCGCCAGCACGGCGCCGGGAGCCGGTGAATAGGCAAAAGTCCCGGCCACGCCGCCGGAAGTTGCGTGCAGCTGGCTCGAGCTCAAGGCCGTTCCATAGAGGATCGCAGCAGGCGTCGCCCATGTGAGCTTGGGCGTGGCCGGGTTCACCAAGATGGTCACCGAGGCGGTGGCCGTGGTGTAGTCCGTCGGGTCGGTCGGGGTAAAGGTCACCGTCAGGCTCTGCGATCCGACAGCCAGCACGGCGCCGGCAGCCGGCGAGTAGGCAAGTGTTCCAGCGACGTCGCCCGCGGAGGCGTGAAGCTGGGTTGCGCCCAGGGCCGTCCCGTAGACGATCGTCTCAGGCGTTGCCCATTTGATCGTGGGAGTGTACTGGTTGACCTGGAGCGTAACGGTCGCGGTGGCCGTGGTGTAGTTGGCGGAATTGACCGGGGTAAAGGTCACGGTGAGGCTTTGCGATCCGGCCGCAAGCACGGCGCCGGCAGCCGGCGAATAGGCAAACCATCCCGCGACGCCGCCGGAAGATGCGTCAAGCTGGGCTGAACCAAGGGCCGCTCTGTAGACAATAGCTACAGGCGTGGCCCATGTGAGCGTGGGCGTGGCCGGGTTGATCTGAATCGTCACCGAAGCAGTGGCCCTGGTGTAGTCCGCGCTGTCAGCTGGAGTAAAGGTCACCGTAAGGCTATGCGACCCGCCGGCAAGCACCGTGCCGGCAGCCGGCGAATAGGCAAAGGTTCCAGCCACGCTGCCGGAAGATGCGTTCAGCTGGGATGAGCTGAGGGCCGTTCCGTAGACGATGGCGGCAGGCGTCGCCCATGTCAGCGCGGGAGTCGCCTGGCTGACCTGGATCGTCACCGAGGCGGTGGCCGTCGTGTAGTCCGTCGAATCGGTCGGGGTAAACGTCGCTGTAAGGCTGTGCGGTCCAGCCCCAAGCACAGTGCCGGCAGCCGGAGAATAGACAAACGTTCCGGCGACGCCTCCGGAAGATGCGTCCAGTTGGGATGAGTTGAGGGCCGTTCCGTAGACGATGGCGGCAGGCGTCGCCCATGTCAGCGCGGGAGTCGCCTGGCTGACCTGGATCGTCACCGAGGCGGTGGCCGTCGTGTAGTCCGTCGAATCGGTCGGGGTGAACGTCACTGTAAGGCTATGCGACCCGGCGGTGAGCACAGTTCCGGCAGCCGGAGAATAGGTAAACGTGCCGGCCAAGCCTCCTGAAGATACGTCGAACTGGGCTGAACTCAGGGCCGTGCCGTAGACGATCGCGGCTGGTGTCACCCATGCAAGCGTCGGCGTGACTGGGCTGACCTGGATCGTCACTGAAGCAGTCGCCGTTGTGAAGTCAGTGCTGTCGGTCGGCGTGAACGTCACCGTAAGGCTATGCGCCCCGGCCGTAAGCACGGTCCCAGCAGCCGGAGAATAGGTAAACGTGCCGGCCACGGCTCCAGAAGATGCGTCGAGCTGGGCTGAGCCCAGGGCCGTTCCGTAGAGAAGAGCGGCAGGTGTCGCCCATGCAAGCGTGGGCGTGACCGGGTTCACCTGGATCGCGACTGAAGCAGTCGCCGTTGTGAAGTCAGTGCTGTCGGTCGGCGTGAACGTCGCCGTAAGGCTATGCGGCCCAACAGGAAGCACAGTGCCGGCAGCCGGAGAATAGACAAACGTTCCAGCCACGCCTCCGGAAGACGCGTCAAGCTGGCCTGAGCCCAGGGCCGTTCCGTAAGCGATAGCGGCAAGTGTCGCCCATGCAAGCGTGGGCGTGACCGGGCTCACCTGGATCGTCACTGTGGCGCTGGCCGGTGTGTAGTCCGTGGTGTCGGTCGGCGTGAATGTTACAGAAAGCGTCTGAGAGCCGGCATCAAGCTGGGTGCCGGTCGCCGGCGTGTAGGTAAAAACGCCGGGGACGCTCGCTGCCGCATTCAGTTGGCTCGCGCTCAATGGCGTGCCGTAGGCAATCGGCGCCGGAGCCGCCCAGATGATCACCGGAGCCAGCGGCGCGATCTTCCGGCTCGTCAGGCCGCTTTCTCCGCCACAGCCTGCCAGTAAGCAAACCAGTCCACTTCCAACCACCAGGAATGCAAGCCGAACAAGGGGCCATCGCTCCGAAAACAAGGCGCAATCTCGCTTTCCAACCCAGCCGTCAAAGCTGTTGGGGAATGCTGTTCTCGAGTTTTTTCGAGGACTAGGGCCTCAGTTTAAGGGTCCTGATTTGCCGCCGGAACGTTTTAACTTCTCAACCCAAAACACCGTGCCCATTCCGGGCCGAAGGGGTCGGATCAAGGCCCAAAATGGCCCTCATATTCCACTCAATGTTGGGAGCCCTTTGCCGTGTTCTTTAGTAACTTGTCGTGCTCTTTAATAAATAGAAGAAGCCTTCCCTGCCTGCGAAGCTCGCGCTTTTCAGCCGCTCAATCGATTGCGATTCTCGCAGCCCTTCGCTTTACGCAACGGCCGCGCGTCACTCACCGTCCGGAGGAACCTGCTCCAGCAGCCGCTTCCAGGTCTTCTGGTTTTTGCGGAAGCCGCGCTTCAGGTCCTCGAGAATCCTTTCGAAATCGCCGTTGGTGCGGAGGTTGTTCCACGCCGGATTCTTCTGGAACCAGGGATAGTTTTCATTGCCTAGATAGATAGCGCGGCGCAGCCAGTGCAGCGCTTCGCTGGAGTCGCCTTCGACGGCAAAGTAGGTTGCCAGGCGGTAGGCCATCTCGCTGTCGGCCTCGGCTGCAGCCAGGGTATCGTCTTCGAGCAGCGCAGCGCCCCGCTCCCACGCGCCCGTCTGCACGTAGCACAGCGCCAGCGTGGGCACGGCGATGCGCAGCGAGCTGTCGTCCTGCACCACGCCCTCCAGAATCTCGATGGCCTTGTCGAGATTGCCGAGCCGCATCTGCTGGTAGCCGGCCGAGGTGCGCAGCAGCGGATGGCGCGGCTCCAGCGCCAGCCCCTTTTCCAGCTCGTCCCCGGCCAGCTCAATCTGGTTCTGGTAGTGGTAGACGCGCGCCCGGTGGTTGTAAAGGATGGGGGCGCTCGCCGGATTGAGCTTGAGCGCGCGGCTGAACTGTTCGAGGGCCTCTTCGTACATGCCGTCGCCGCGCAGGGCGAGGCCCGCAACCATGTGCACGTTCCAGTCGTTCGCAGCGCTCGAGAGCAGGTTGGCAATCCCGTGGCGGGCCGACTCCTTTTCCCCGCGCGAGAGCAGCATGTAAATGCGGTAGAGATTGGCCTCGGTGGAGGCGGGATCGAGCTTGAGCGCCTCGTCAAAGGCGCGCCGCGCGTGCATCACGTGGATCTGGCCGCCAAAGCCGTGGCGCACGTACTGCAGCTCGGCGATGCCCAGGCCGCACCAGCCGGCCGCAAACTCGGGGTCGGTGTCCGTGACGCTGGTAAACAGCGCATGGGCGCGGTCCAGGTCGGCGCGCGAGCCGGTGCGCACCATGAACGAACTGAGCAGCGCGCGGGCCTGCAGATACTCTTCGCTCACCCGGCCGGGAAGTGATCCGGTTGTCCCATGGGAACCGTTTGCCGCGTCCCTCGACCCCAGGCGCGGCGCGTCGATCTGGTCGCCGGCCGAGAGTCCGTGCAGCGCGGCGAACACTTCGTTGGAAATCTCGGTTTGCACGGCGATCAGGTCCAGCGATGCCACGCGGATGGCTCCGCCGGAGCGCACGCTCTGCGAGGCCACGTCGAGCAGTTGCCAGTTCAGGTCGAATCCCTCGTCCGAGCGGAGAAAATTCCCCGCGAGCACGAACGAGACAAGCAGCTTCTGCCCGAGCGAGAGCGGGTCCATCTGCGCAATGGGCATGCGCATCAGCGTGCTGGACGGGCGCACCACCAGCGCCGGAATGCGCGCCAGCCGCGCGGCAATGGCGTCGGCCAGGGCAAAGCCGTAAAGCGGGGCCACCTCGGTTGCGCCCAGGTTGGTGAACGGCAGCACAACAAGGGAATTCTGCGGCGCGCGGTCCACGGCCGACTCGCGAAACCGCTCAGCCAGCATGGAGAGAAAGCCTGTGTTGCGTTTCTCCGCTTCCGGCCCGGTGGTAGGCAGGTTGGCGGCGGCATCGCCGGGAATGATGCCGGTCTCAATCTGCAGCGCTTTCATGATGGTCTTGAGGGCCTCGCGCACCTCGGCGGCAGAGGCGGATCGCGCTCCGGGATTCTTTTCGAGACAGCTCGAAATCACGCTCTTCAGCTCCGGCGAAATGCCGGGCACGATGCGGCTCAGATCCTCGGGGTCGGAGAACTGGATGGCGCGGATAGCCTGAAAGTCTTCCGCGTCGGGCCGGGCAAAGGGATGCCGGCCGCTCGCCAATTCATACAGGATGACGCCCAGCGCCCACACGTCCGACTGCACGCTGGACTGGCCGGTGACGAACTGCTCCGGGGCCATGTAGCGAATGGTCCCGCCGCGCGCGGTGTACGTTGCCGCCACACTCGCATCCTTGGCCAGGCCGGGCTTGGAGGGGTCGAAGTTGGCGTCTTCCGGCGGCAGACGGCGCGCCAGCCCGAAGTCGAGAATCTTCACCAGGCCGCCGTCGGTAAGCATTACGTTCTGGGGCTTCAGGTCGCGGTGAAAGATGCCCAGGCCATGGGCAGCCTGCAGACCGTCGGCAATCTGTATTCCGACCGACAGCACCAGTTGCAGGCTGGCCGGCCCCCGCGCAATCAGCCAGTCCAGCGACTGCCCCGGCACGTACTGCATCGCGATGTAGCCTTCGTCGCCGCTTTCACCTACCTCGTAGATGGCGCAGACGTTAGGGTGCTCGATGGCCGAGGCCAGCCGCGCCTCCCTCAGCACAGTCGAGCGCATCTGCTCGGCCGACAACAGGCCGGTCCGCAGAATCTTCAGCACCACCGGCCGCTGCAGCAGCGAGTCGTTGGCCAGATAGACCACCCCGCTGCCGCCGGCGCCCAGCTTGCGGAGAATCTCGTAATGTTCGATCGTTCTTCGCTTCATCTACCTCAAGTTTACCGGTCCCGCCGTCAGGAATGTCTCAAGAGACGGTGAATTGTGGATAAGTTTCCCGGATTGAACCATTTGTGAACTGATCAGAAGCAGCAAGAATGCGCTTTCTTGGCCGATAACTGGCCGTGGAACTGGAGGCTGGGACCGGAATCCGGCCTCAAGCGCGGGGTGGAATCTGGGTCCGGCGCGGGGGAAAACTGCGGGCCCGGAAAGACGCGAGAATAATCTGGTACCTTCGTACTGAGAATGAGGGATCGAGGCAGATTGGCAGCAGAAAATCGTTGGCGTTGGATTGCCTCGGCGGCCTGCGCACTGGCCCTGGCCGCAACGCTGCCGGCGCAACAGCCCGCAACCGAGACCCCGAAGCCGGCAGCCGCACCGCCCCCCGACGCTCAACGGCAGGGCCAGAGCGAGCAGGTACACACCGGCGTCGCCAGCGGCCTGGACACCGAGGCCCGCCTTGAGGCCCTGCTCAACGACCACCAGTTCTTCCGCATTGAGGACCAGTTCGCCCAGATGCCGACCGACCAGGCCCAGTTCTACCGCGGCATCCTGGCCAACCGCGACAACGACCCCAAAACCTCCATCCAGTTGCTGGCCCCGCTGGTCGACAGAATCTCCGCCAGCGGCAACCCGCAGGAGGAGAAGCTGCTGCGCAAGGCCCTGGCCGAGGACTACCTCCGCACCGGCGACATGGCCAAAGCGGCCAAGGAGTACCAGGCCCTCGAAGACCGCCTCCAGACTCGCCTGACCGCCGCAGAGCAGGACGAGATCGAGCTCCCCCTCAAGCTCGCGCCCCTGGCCGCCGCCAACCCGCCCATGACCGTGGAGCCCTACGAACCTTTCCTGCTCCAGGTCAGCCACAACCCGCTCGGCCTCACCGAGCTGCCCGTCTACGTCGACGCCCGCCCGCACAGCTGGATGATGGACCCCACCGCGCCCTTCAACCTGATTGCGCGCTCGCTGGCCAGGGAGGCGGGCCTCAAGGTCTCCGACGAGTTCGCCACCATCCACTCGCTCACCGGCCGGCCAATGCAGGTCCGCATGACGGTGATTCCCCGCTTCACCATCGGCGGCCGCATCACCTTTCGCAACATGACCGCATTTGTCTTTGAAGACGCCGACTACGCCTTTCCCAAAACGCAGTACAAGGTGGAGGGCATGCTGGGCTATCCCGCGCTTTCCGCTCTGGGCAGCCTGACCATCACCGCCGACGCGACCGTCGAGGTGCGCCCCTTCAAGCCCATGCTGGCAGGGGAAAAAGAAGATCCGCCCACGCCCGGCGCGCGCTTCTTTCTCGACGGCGACCAGATGATCGTCGCTCTCGGCGCGAAGGGCCAGGAGCGCATGTTCGTAGTCGACGCAAGCGGGCAACAGACGTATTTGACCTCGCGCTACTACGACGAGCACACGGAAGATTTCAACGGCCTGAAGATGGCGCTGTTCTCCATACCCGGCGCCGAGAACAAGCCGCCGCAGCCCGCCTTCATGGCCGAGTCCGTTCCCTTGACGATCGGCCCCACCGAAGTGCAAGCCCACTACATCCAGGTCATCACCCAGCCCATCGGCCTGGCCGCGCTGGACGATGTCTACGGCGTGCTGGGGATGGATTTTCTCGACCAGCTCAAGAGCTATACTTTCGATTACCGGACGATGAGGTTTAGTGTGAGAACGGAGTAAGAGGTGCGCCCCATGCGGAGAGTGTGCCCGTCAATTGTGTTCGTTGTGACACTCCTCGTAGTCGCAGCGCTGCCTGCACCGAGCCAGCCGACGCCAAAGCTGAAGGAGCAGCGCGTCTTCAGCGCCATTGACGACGGAGTGAACAATCCAATTGCGATCCCACCGAGAGTCCTGACTCTTCTCGCCAACGACGAAGTGGTCGGCGACCTTCTCGCGGACCAGAACGTCACTCCCACAAACCTGCCTGCTTCCTGGTTCTCAGCCGCGCAAGTTCACCTCGGCCCGAAAGGCAGCAAAGACGTGATCGTCATGGGCGAAGGGCTCTTACGGGGCGCGAACATCATTCCCTTCTGGGCCTTTGTTCACGATGGCGAGGGCTTCCGTCTTGCGTTGACAGTCCGAGCGCTCGATCTCGAAGTAAAGAGAACGCGTTCCCGCGGATATCTAGACCTCGAAGCAAATGCAGCGACTGCGCGTACCGTGACGACATTCAAGTTCCGCTTCGATGGGAACGAGTACAAGGAGTCATCCGAGAAGACCGAGGACATCAAATAGAGCGTGCCCCCCGCCTGCGCAATGAATCGAACGCTTCGGCAATCATCGCATCCTTATCCGCGGCGATGTTGGAACCGCCGGAGTTGCCGAGATCGAAGATCTGGCTTGCGTCGGCTTTCGAGGGAGCATGCTCTTGCTCTGGAGGCGTACCTTCGGGCAGACTCTTCGTTTGAACGTCCATAACAGATCAATTTTACTATTCGGGCGACACCGCGGACCCACATGTTTTTTTGTACCCTGTTCCCTTATCCCTGTCTCTCAGTGCCCCAGCCGCGAGCGGGTTTCATCGACGGGCTCCGGCGGCAAACTCGCCAGCCGTTTCTGGCTCCGCCTGCCCAGCGTCAGCATCGTCAGCCCAAACACCAGTAGCACCAGCCCCCACCAGAAATTGACGTTGATGCCGAGGCTGGCGGCGTAGATGGCCTCGCCCCTCGTGCCCAGCCCAAACGCGACCAGGATCATGCCGACCAACGTAAACATCAGGCCCATTGGGACGCGTAAATCGAGACTCATGCTTTTCTCCTCATTCCGGGGTCCAGCAACCTGCTTCGGTATAATCCCTCAGGGGCTAAAGCCCGGACTCATCTCTGCGGCATTTGCGGCACGACTGAAGTCGTGCCCTTTCAAGACATCAACTGATCCAGATGCTCCATGATCAATAGAAGAAAATATTCAGCGCCACCGCCATCAGCAGCACGGCAACCGCCAACGCCTCCGGGCTCTTCCACCAGACGTTATGCGCCTTGGGCGGCTTGGGCGTAAGCGAGTGCACCAGCCCCACCAGCTCCGACTCCGGCCGCGCCTTGGTCGCGAGACTCACGATCACCGTCACCACAAGATTGGTGCCAAACGCGAAGATCGCGCCCCAGAAGTTTTGCGCCATGTCGCTCGGGTAGTGGTGCACCACCGTCAGCCATCCGCCGTGAATGCCCGCGTACGCCTCGATGGGCAGCGTGAGCCCGTGGTGCAGCATGGCCGCGCAGGTGCCCGCGATGAGCCCGGCGAACGCCCCGTGGCCCGTGGCCCGCTTCCAGAACATGCCCAGCAGGAATGTTGCAAACAGCGGCGCATTCACAAAGCTGAAGACCAGTTGCAGCGTGTCCATGATGCTGTTGAAGTTGATGGCCGCATAGGCCGTAGCGATCGACAGCATAATGCCGCCCACCGTGGCCCATCGGCCCACCGCCATGTAATGCCGGTCGCTCGCGCCTTTATGGATGTACGACTGGTAAAGGTCGTAGGTAAACACGGTGTTGAAAGCCGTCACGTTGCCCGCCATGCCGCTCATGAAGCTGGCCAGCAGCGCCGTGAGGCCGAGGCCCAGAATCCCCGTGGGAAGAAAGTGCAGCAGCATGTTGGGCGTGGCCATGTCGTAGTCCAGCAACGGCTCGCCGCTGGCTGTCAACATGGGCTTGCCCGTCACCGGATTGATCTTGGCCGGAACCAGCCCGCGGCCTTCTTCTACGTTGTGCGGAACGACCGTCGTGTCGCGGACGATCATGCCGTTCACGTTGCGTTCCACCGTCGTGGTGTGCGGCGTGGGCAGGCCAATGGCCAGCAGGCCCGGCAGGACTACCAGGAACGGGAAGAACATCTTCGGGACGGCGGCAATCAGCGGCGCCCGCCGCGCCGACTCCATATTCTTGGAGGCCATGGCCGTCTGGATCACCCTGAAGTCTGTGCACCAATAGGCGGAGCCGAGCACGAAGCCCAGCCCCATGCCGATGCCGATGACCTCAATGCCCATGGGATTGGTGGATGCGTGGGCCACGCCGTGCCACTCGTGCATCCAGGCTGCGGGAACCGAAGCCTTCAGCCCCGGCCATCCGCCGATGTTTTTCAGCCCCAGCAGCACCAGCGGAAGCAGGCCCGCGATGATGAGGAAGAACTGCAGCACCGCATTGTAGATGGCGCTGGTCAGCCCGCCGAGAAAGACATACGCCAGCACAATAACCGCGGAGAGCACGATGGAGAAGGTGAAGATGCCCTCCGGCGCCCAGCCCAGCGCGTAGAAGAGGCCGTCGAACACATGCATCGCCTGGATCAGCCGCGCCATCGCGTACATCGAAATCCCGGAGCTGAACACGGTCATCGCGGCAAACAAGATCGCGTTCAGCGCGCGGGTCTTCTCGTCGAAGCGCATGCGCAAAAACTCGGGCACCGAGCGCGCCTTCGACCCGTAATAGAGGGGCATCATGAAGATGCCCACAAACACCATGGCGGGAATGGCGCCTATGCCGTAGAAGTGCGCCGTCTCCAGGCCGTACTTGGCCCCGGAAGCGCCCATGGCAATCACCTCTTGCGCGCTCACGCTGACGCCGATGAATGCCAGTCCGCAGATCCACGCCGGCAACGCGCGCCCGGCCTGAAGAAAGTCCCTGCTCGTCTTCATGCGCGATTTGAGGGCATAGCCGATGCCCAGCACAAAGACGAAGTAAAGCAGCATGATCAGCCAATCGATGGCGGCGAGATTCAACACGAACAGCTCCTTGAATCGGATGTGGGGTCCGATGAGGCGTAGCGATGACGCATTGAAACCACTTTACGCAGCGTTGGGGAGGCAAGTCCACAGCGGTTTCACAATTGCTGTATTCGGAAACCACCGCGCTCAAGTGGCTTTTTCCTCAAGAAAAAGCCACCTTTCGCAGGGCCACAAAGAGCACCTTAATTGTGAAACCGCTCTATGCCCGTGCCGCGGTTGATCCTGTCCGGGACGCACTCCCGGAGGCTCGCCGGAAACGCCAAGGCCCTCCGGCACAAACCGGAGGGCCTTGAAACCCGCAACGGAAACTCCCGCCTATGCCTGGACGCTGCGCGTGGGCTTGTACCCCGACAGGCCATAGTAAGCCACGTAGAGGTAGCAGATGATCGGCAGGACGAACGCGTACTGAATTCCAACCTTGTCGGCCAGCGCGCCGAACAGCAGCGGAATCACCGCTCCGCCCACGTTGCCGATGGTGATGACGCCTGAACCCTTGCTGGTCATGGGGCCCAGTTCGGCGATGCCCAGGGCAAAGATATTCGGGTACATGATGGAGTTGGCGAGGCCGCAGAGCACCAGGCTCCAAATGGCGACCGGGCCGGTCGAGAACATCGAGACCAACAGCAGCACCACGCCCAGGAAGCCGAGAATAAGCAGCAGCTTTTCCGCCTTGACCCAGGTCATGATAAAGCTGCCCACAAAGCGGCCGACCATGATGCCAACAAAGTAGAACGAAGCAAGGAAGGCCGCGGTTTCCTTGTTGTCGATTCCCTGCGTGCGGAAATAGCTGATGGCAATCGACGCCAGGGCGATTTCAACGCCTACATAGAAAAAGATGCCCACCATGCCAAGAACCGTGTGCTTGTAGCTCCAGATGCTGCGGCCCAGCAACGGGTCGCCGTCCTTGGCGGGGCGGAAGGCGCGGGTCGAGGTGATTGCGGGCAGATGCATGAACATCACCGCAAAACCCAGCACCAGCAGCGCGGCGGCAATGGCGATGTAGGGCCCCTGCACGGTGTGCGCAATGCTCGCCTTGCTGGAAATCTTGCTGGGATCGGTGAGGATGAAGTGGCCCACCACCAGAGGAGCGAGGGCCGCGCCCAGCGAGTTGAAGGCCTGCGCCAGGGTCAGGCGCGCGGGGGCGCTGTGCTCGGGCCCGAGGATCGAGACATAGGGATTGGCCGAGGTCTGCAAGGCGCAAACGCCGGTGGCCAACACAAAGATGGCGGACAGGAACAGCGGGAAGCTGATCAGATTGGCCGCCGGGATGAACAGCAGCGCGCCCACCACCATGATGAAAAGCGAAATCACCATGGTGCGTTTGTAGCCCACGGCCTCAATCAGTTTGGCGCTGGGAACTGAGAAGACCAGGTAAGCGAAGAACCACGCCGTCGACACCAGCATGGCCGGCCCGTAGGAGAGATCGAAGAGCGACTTCAGGTGAGGCATCAGATTGCTGTTCAGGTTGGTGAGAAACCCGAAGATGCCGAACAGGATGGTGACGGTGATGAACGGGACAACATATTTCGGCTGGCTTGCAGCCGCCGGTGGTGTGGATCGTGTCGCCATGAAAGATTTCCCCGCTTCCTTTGAAAAACTGCCTGGTCTTTTCTGCCTTCCAATTGCCGCTTGTCAGGGATCGTCCCCACGCCTGCCAGGCCGCCGGCAAAGATGCTGGAATCGGCAAACTGCTGCGAAAAGTACCAAAACAACTGTACGCATTGGGGCGGAGCCGCGTCCAGCGAAAGATGAAAAGGTTTTCAAATCAAGTTTCGGTTGCCAGCCGTCTGGAGAACTTGGGTATTTCCCGCGTGGCGCGGTTCTCGGTCTTCAGTGGAGGGTTTACGATGGAGAGGAGGGCAGGAAAATGGCAGCATCAACTCTCGATTGGTCGCAATGCCCAGCCGTGGAGAGTGTCCCCGGCAAGCGGAGTGGCGCATGGGTGTTTCGAGGAACCCGGACGCCCGTTTCGACAGTGTTCGAGAACCTTCAGGACATGACCGTTGACGAACTGGTAAAGGAGTTCGGCGTGACGCGGGAGCAGGTTCAGGCCGTCCTGCAATTCGCGGCACACAGCACGGAAGTAGAGGTCTCGCGTCCGTAGATGCTGGTTCTCTTCGACAACGGCACTCCGCGTACTTTGGCCCGCTACCTGATTGAATACCACGCCGTCACAGAGGCGCGCGCCCGCGTCCGCGGGTATTCTTAGACAAAGGAGCACGGATCATGGCTACTCTGGATTGGTCACAATGCCCCGCCGTCGAAAGCATCCCCGGCAAGGTCAGCGGCGCATGGGTGTTCAGGGATACTCGTATGCCGGTTTCCATCGTCTTTGAAAATCTTGAGGCCGGAGCCACGATTAGCGAGATTATGGATTGGTTCCATTTGTCGCGTGAACAGATCGTTACCGTGATCGAATTCGCAGCGCGGAGCCTTGACGCGCCCCCACCTTCGCAGCAGTTCGCCCAAGCCGTCGATGCTCATACTGTTTGACCACAGCACCCCGGCGCCCCTGCGCTACGCTCTCAAGGGCCACGTCGTAGTTGAAGCCATTGAACGCGGATGGGACCGGTTTGCGAACGGCGCTTTGCTCGATGCAGCAGAGGCGGCAGGTTTCGAACTGTTGGTGACCGCCGACAAAAACATGCATTACCAACAAAATTTAGCGGGCAGGAAAATCTCAATTGTCGTTCTCGGCAACGCGCAATGGCCCATTTTGCGCCGCTATGCCGAAAGAGTTGTGGCCGCCGTCAATGCAGCCGTACCGGGCAGGTATACAGAGGTAGAAATTCCGTTCGATTGAGCTGTCCCTGCCCTGCTCGCCGCGGTTCGCTCTCGACAAAATGCACCATCTCGTCGAGTTCTTCCCTTCCCTGCCTGCCACGGTTTACAAAGGGTCTATACTGTTGCGCATGAGCTAAATCCCCAAAAAGGAGAAGCGCATGGCTGCTGCCGCTTCTGTTCCTGCTCCTGTCGTTGTAACCAATGTAGTGCCTGTGCAAGTGGCTGCCCCTTTGCCATTGCCGGTCACTGAGCAAAGGCCACTGAAGTACATGAGTGTTCAATCGCAGATGCCCTCAGTGATGCTGCCGAATCCATTGCCACAATTTATGGCGGACTTAACCAAGTACGGTAAAGATGGTTGGAGGCTTGTTGGGTTAGTGGAGAGCGCCCAACAGGTCTTGACGGCCGTTCTAGCACTAGAAGCATAACGGGCATTTTGTGGCCGAGGAGGGATTACTTTCCTACCTCAAAGCGCTGTCCCTGCTCTGTTGTATTTCTCGACAAAATGTATCATTTTGTCGAGAGACTCGGCTGAGACAGAGCCGCGTCGGAATGTGGACGGATGACGCTTTACAAGGGCTCGTGGGTTGAGCGAGATTTAGAACTATCAACGGTTTGGCACTGTGTGGTACAATTTCGCGTCATGATGAAACTATTAGCTGTCTTCGTCCTGTGCGCTGTTGCCAGTGCGCAAGCGCCAAAGTCCTCTCCGACCGTTACAACGTTTGCGGACATCAGGCTCGGGATGGCACAGAGCGCTGTCCTCGCCGCGATGAATAATTCCACTGCCTGCGGCTGTAGGGTAGTGTTAGTCACTGCGGGGCACCCCGAGGCCGGGATCGATGTTTTTAGCACGCAGGGATCGGGTTCGAAGCTTGGAAGGGTGGACTTCTCCAACCAGCTCGTGAGCGAGATTGACAACGCCGAAGTAAATGTGAACTCCTTGAGCAGCGGCGCGCTCGCGTCGCTCATGATCCCGAAGATTATTGCAAATTGCCCCAAAGGCTCGCCGGGCCCTCCCCACGGCCCGGTCGCGGGACTTTTAAATCTAGAAGGGAGTGCCGTTATAAGACCACTCAGTCCCGGCCAGTCCGTCAGCACCCTAAGGCTAAATTGCGGGGCGAACGGAAGTTTTTATCAGCTCTTCATTACAATTACACCCCTTGGTCCCGGCCCCCAAGGCGGTGGCATCACTATTCAGGACATATTTTCGAATTTTCCGCCAGAGACCTAGCGCTTCGACGATGGCCGGTACACAAGGAGAATTGACATGTCCGCAAAAAAGACCCTGCATTGGGCTTCGGCTACGGAGAAAGATTCCAAACGTGGCAGCCTCGAAAAACGGGAGTTCGTGCTTGACGAGATCTCGGCGATCCTTCTGGGCTCCTCGCCCGGGTCGCGAGCACAATCTTCATCGACTGCCCCATTTGATTTCCTCGTTAAAGACAAGAATACTGGCACGGTCCTGTGGGAGATGGCCAATGTGATCGTGACGTGGTTTCTTGCAACGGATCAGACGGGTGCCTTGGTGTCCACCATTACGATGACTTCAACCTCCGTTGACCATGGGTTCTACCCAAAAACCAATCAAGCGAAGGTTCACGTCCTAAGCCTGACATCCAGTTCAGGTCTGCTGGAAGACTGGGTCATTGGCCCCTCTCCTACAAATTGCGGTGGCAATGTGCTTTTCACGGCATCGCAGGCATTCAACCCAGACTTCTACAATCTCGTAGCCAGCGCGACGTTGGTTTACGATCCGGGTACCTGGACAACTTGTTGATAGAGTTGGCGTCGGAGAAACTGTTCTCTCAACCGTTCAACACAACGTCGTGGATGTCGGCCAATCTCACTCCCGCCCGCGCAGGGGAGTTCCGCTCAACTCCGTCGTTCCCTCGGTCCAACCTAGCTTTTGCGCCGCACTCTCGACAAGAGGGATCATCTTGTAGAGAGTTGTAAGGCCCCTCCCCCGTCTACGCGGGTCTCAGGGGCTTTCGCCGGGGCGAATTCTCGACAGAATGGTGAATGGGCGCGAGGTTGATCTGGCGATCAACGCGCGCAGGGGGAGCCGGAACGAGGCGCGCGTCCGTTACCTCCTCTGTTGCTCCAATTTCCGGCAGCACTTGCTCCAAACTCAAGGCCGGTAGCCGGCGCCTGATCCCTGATCCCTGTTCCCTGTTCCCTATTCCCTGTTCCCTGCATTTACACTGGAAGTGCATGATTCCCACCCTCGCCTGGACGCCGGACGGTGTCCGTTTTATCGACCAGACCAAGCTCCCCCTGGAGGAGAGCTATGTACTCGCCACCAACTATGAAGAAGTGGCCGAGGTGATTGTGACCATGGTTGTGCGCGGCGCACCGGCCATCGGCGTCTCCGCCGCCTACGGCATCGCTCTGGGCGCAGAACAGACCACGGCCACAACGGCCGCAGAGTTCGCCCCGGAGTTCGAGCGCATCTGCGCGCGCCTGGCCGGAACCCGGCCCACGGCGGTCAACCTGTTCTGGGCCATCGACCGCATGAAAGCTCTGTTTGCGGCCCTGCGGGCCTCCGGCGCAACTCTCCCCGAAATCCAGGAACAGATTCTCGCCGAAGCTGACGCCATGTATGAGGAAGACATTGCGGCCTGCAAGGCCATGGGCGCATTCGGCGGCGCTCTGATGCCCGAAGAGGCTGGCGTGCTCACCCACTGCAACGCAGGCGCTCTAGCCACCTGCGGATACGGAACTGCACTGGGCGTCATTCGCTCCGCCGTCGAGCAGGGCAAGCGCATCCACGTTTACGCCGACGAGACACGGCCTTTCCTCCAGGGCGCGCGCCTGACCGCCTGGGAGTTGATGGCCGACGGCATTCCCACCACCGTGATCTGCGACAACATGGCCGCCAGCCTCATGCGCGCCGGCCGCATCCAGGCCGTGGTGGTAGGCGCAGACCGCATCGCCGCCAACGGCGATTTCGCCAACAAGATCGGCACCTACAACGTCGCCATCCTCGCCAAAGAGCACGGCATTCCATTTTATTGCGCGGCGCCCTGGTCCACCATCGATCTGGCTTGCCCGGCAGGCGACGCCATTCCCATCGAGGAGCGCCCGGCCGTCGAAGTAACGCACCACGGCGGCAAGCAACTCACCCCGCATGGTGTGGGCATCTGCAATCCCGCCTTCGACGTGACTCCGGCAAAGTATGTAACTGCCATCATCACCGAGCGGGGCGTACTGCGCGCGCCCTATGCCGAGTCGCTGCGCGAGATGGAGTTGGTGGGCTAGAGCGAAACCAGAGTAACCGTAGCCTTCAGGAGGGTCTTCAGGGTGGCTTTTTCTTGAGGGAAAAAGCCACTGGGCGGGCTTGCTTCCGGGACACATCTACTCTGGTTTCGCTATAGACAAGGCCGGGGCCGGGATCGGATTTCCTGCTCGGTTTAGCCGCCGTCATCCTTTGTCGGTGCTGCTTCGTCGAAAGCGTGATGCTCGGGCAGCATGCTCTGATGCAGGATGCGCGAGACGAGAATGCCGTTTTCCTCTTGCCGGTAGAACAGCACGTGCCGGCCCTTTTCAAAACGGCGCAAGCCGGGACGAATCCAGTCGCAGGCACGGCCAAGCGCCGGATTGGCGGCAAGCATCTTCGCGCACTGTTCAATGCCGTTGAGGTACCGCTCTGCCTAGGTGGCTCCCCAGGTTTGAAGAGTGTAGGCGCCAATGCTCAACAGGTCCGCCCTGGCAGCGTTGGAGAGACGCAGCGCGCCCATCTCTAGCCTGGCCCTGCGCCCGGGTGGAGCGCCTGGCGAACCTGCGCAAAGACATCGCCCTCGGCAACGCCGCTTGCATCCCCTTCGTCGATCGCCGCGCGGAGCGCCTCCAGCTTTGCCTCGTAGAGCCGCTCTTCCCGTTCCATCGTCCGCAGGGCGGCGCGCACTACCTCGCTTGCGTTCTCAAAACGCCCGCTCTCCACCCGCGCCAGAATGAAGCTGTCCAGCTCGGGTGTCAGATTCACGTTACGGGTCGGCATTGCGCTACCCCCTTGTCCAGATCTCTGAGAACCAATCAAAGTGCAAGCTTACCACTGTTGGCAATCATTGCCAACCATTCTCTTCCAAAGCCAGGCGCCCCGCAGCCCCCGCCGACTTGCCGACTCGCTGCCTCATCGACCCGCGCTATACATTGAAGACTGTGCCGCTTCCCCGCCCCAATCTCTTCCATCTGCGCCGCCGCTCGCTCCTGCGCGGAATCGTCCTCTCTTTGGGCGCGTGGGCAGCGAGCATGCGCCTGGCCGGATTTCCCGACGCCGATCACCTGCACGCATCTGCCTGGCAGTTTCTCCCCGTTCTCGCGGCGGCTTGCGGCATGGTGGAAACAGCGCGCTGCATGGGCCGCAAGTGGAGCCTCTACCACGCCGGCGTCCTCATCCTGCTCTACGCGGAATTGATGATCCTCGCCATGGTCGTCTTCTTCTGGATTTATCCGGTGTAATCTACTGACAAATCTCTGTTTTAGTTGCTGTCGAAACGCCGCTCAAACTGTAGCCTGATGCTCTTTCCGCCGTGTAACATTGGGCGAGCCGCAAATGGTTGCTAACCCGCGATCGGGCAACGGCAGGCTCTGGCCCAAACTCCCAAGCGGACGGCACTGGAGGAAGACATGCTGAAAGGCTTTCGGGACTTCATTCTTCGTGGAAATGTAGTGGACCTGGCTGTGGCCGTGATCATCGGCGCGGCCTTCAATGCCATTGTCAACTCGATGGTCAAAGACCTTCTCACCCAGGTCATCGCCGCCATCATTGGCAAGCCGGATTTCAGCGGCGTGGTATTCAAGCTGAACGGCACTCCTATCTACGTCGGCAATTTTCTCAATGCGACCATCTCGTTTCTCATTGTGGCCAGCGTGGTCTACTTCGGAATTGTGCTGCCCCTGAACACGATGCTGGCGAAGCTGAGAAAGCCGGCTCCGGAGGCCCCATCGTCCATAAAGACCTGCCCCGAGTGCCTCAGCGAAATCCCACTGGCCGCCAAGCGCTGCGCCCACTGCGCCCAGCCGGTCGCTTAGCTCGTCCCCCAGGCGTCGGTCCGGGGTTTGGACCTCTCCCTCCCCAGCCTGCGCCCGTATCGGCT